>NZ_DASTRI010000124.1:0-45454 GCF_035761305.1 Chitinophaga sp.
GGATGCAATTGCTGCAGGCCCATACCATTGTTAAACGCATCGGGCGCGGCGCTGAGATTTTCAATGGCTATACTGCGGCGGTGCGGTGGTGTGTATACCTGCAGCACCGGGTAGTTATCATCCGGGTAAAGGTCAATTTGAATGCGCTGCTGCGGATCAAACAGGGTACAATAAGGGCCGGTTTGTGTAAAATCCAGCAGGAAGGAATTATCCAGGTGCTCATCTTCCAGCAGCCGCGGCTGCAGGTAATCTTCACAGGGCACCAGCTCACCGTTAGGCACCAGCAGCTGGTTAAATTCTATCATAAGCTGGGATGTAAACTGCAGCTCCAGTTCATCTACCGGCGTGCCGGTTGTAAAATAAGGATGCCAGCCATCCATTACAGGTATGGCCGTGCCTGCCTTATTCACTAATGTGGTGCTTAATGACAAATTATTATCACGCTGCAGCTGATACCGCACGCGGCAGTCGTATGCAAAGGGATAACCTGCGTCTGCGCCGGTATAGCAGTGCTGCAGCACCAACACTGCTTCCTGCTCATTGGCATATTGTTCCACTACATCAAAGGCGGCATCATACAGCAAGCCATGCACGGCATGGCCGGATGCCGCCAGCCTGCTCACCTGGTATACCTTATCCTGCCAGTGGTACTGCCCGTTTGGAATACGGCAGGCATAAGGGCTCAGCTTTACGCCCTTAAAGCTGCTGTTAAGCTCCTGCTGGTGCTCATCCACGCTCTTATAATTGTCAATAATGTTTAAGGGCTGTCCGTTGCGCATAATCGTAAATGCGTGCAACATGGCGCCCAGCGCAGGTATTACCTCTACCTGCGTGTTATTTTCAATATCCTGTAATGCAATGATATTAAAACCGTTCTGTTGAAAAGTATGAATACGAAAAGCCATATGCTGCAAAATGTAGCCGAAATTACCCAACCTGCCGCAATATCTTTATATATTGTTTTAAAAATTATTGCTTATGCCCGAAATGCAACCCGAAGTTTGGTTACGCGGCCCGGTAGAAGAAGTGCCGGCATTATTGCAACCGGTGGCACATGCGCTGTTGCAGGCACAGGAAGAATTACACGCGCTGCTGCATGACTTCCCTGCTGAGCTGTTATGGACACGCCCTGCCGGCGTGGCTTCTGTGGGTTTTCACCTGCAGCATATCGCGGGTGTGCTGGATCGCCTGCTTACTTACGCCAACGGGCAAACGCTTTCCAAACAACAGCTGCAATACCTGGTAACAGAAGGCACTGCCAGTGAAAATATAACGGCTGCGCACCTGCTGCATGCGCTGGACCAGCAGATCACCCATGTGCTGAACATCCTGAAAAATACGGATGAGCGTATATTAACGGAAGCAAGAACAGTTGGCCGCAGCCATTTGCCCTCCACTGTAATGGGATTGTTGTTTCATGCGGCGGAACACACCATGCGCCATACGGGACAGCTGCTGGTAACCGCCAGGGTAGTATTGTCATAAGTAAATGGCCTGGCCGATGGCAGGTGTTAGCAGCGCATTGGCCAACCCGCCGGCTGCTGTGGCCTGCTGCAGGTACTGCAGCGGGTAAGAGAGCGGCTCATCTGCAAGATCAAAGGTGCCGTAATGCATAGGAATAAGATGGGTTGCCTGCAGGTCTTTAAACGCCTGCACTGCATTGGCCGGCGACTGATGGAACGTATGCATGAACCATTGCGGTTCATAAGCGCCAATGCCCAGCAGCGCATAATCCGGCTTGCCCAATACCTGTGCGGTTTGCTGATAGTGGCCGTTGTAGCCGCTGTCGCCGCCAAAGTAAATGCCGGTATGCCCGTTACGGATCATAAAGCCGCCCCATAAATGTTTATTGGTGCCGCCCAGGCCACGCTTGGCCCAGTGCCGCTCCGGCACAAAAAATACGGCCAGCTCTTGCTCGCTGGTTTTATATTGCTGGTACCAGCCTGCTGTTTGTACCGGTATGTTTGGATGCCATTTTTTTAACAGCCCATCCATACCCAGGCCGCAAAGCACCTGCATTTGCGGGTTATTGGCCGCTACTGTTTTAATACTAGGCTTATCGCAATGGTCACGGTGATCGTGTGAAAGCAGCAGGTAGTGAACATCTTTAAGCAGGTTGGGATCCAGTGGAAGCGGCGACCTGCGCTTAAATAAAGGAATATCGCCAAAAACCGGGTCTGTAAGAAAAACCGTTTGCTGCAGGCGAATGTAAAAGGTGCAGTGGCCCAGCCATACAATGCAGTTGCGGTTGTTCTGCAGCCACGAAATATCATTGCTGATGTGCGGCGTATAGGGAATTTTCTTTTCCTGCTGAAAGGGATTTTTTTGCAGCTTCCACCTGAGCACCTCCCAAAAGCTGGTGATGTAGGGATGTTCCAGGTTCATGAACCTACCACGCTTATCTACCGGTGTACCCTGCCAATGTGGCCAGGGCCGGGCTGTATATAAAAGTGGGTTATTCCGGTAAGGCATCCTTTAAGTTACTGCATTCCTTCCAGCCATGCTGCATAAATTTCCTGGTATTGCGCCTGCCCTGCATCCGGTTCTACGGTGGCAATACATTCCATGCCTTTAAAGGCATCTGCTACGCCGTAACAACCGGCGCCTACGCCTGCTGCACGGGCCGCGCCCTGGGCGCCATCTGTATTATATAATTCTATTACTACATTCAATGTATTGGCAAACACCTGCCGGAACAAGGGACTCAGGAACATATTGGCATGGCCTGCCCGAACGCGTTGAATATTCATCTGCATCTGCGTCATAATATCCACACCATAGCGCAGGGCAAATACAATTCCTTCCTGCGCTGCGCGCAGCAGATGTTCTTTTTGATGTATGTTAAACTGCAGGTTTTGTATAGATGCGCCACCGTCTTTATTAGCCAGTATACGTTCCGCCCCGTTCCCGAACGGATAGATGCGCAGCCCCGCAGAACCCGCAGGCGCCTTTGCGGCCAGCGTATTCATCTCGGCATAAGGCAGGGAGCCGGTCATGCTTCTGAGCCAGCTGTTTAAAATACCTGTGCCGTTCAGGCACATGAGCACACCATTACGTATGCCCGTTCCTGTTTCATTGTTCACATGCACAAAGGTGTTCACACGGCTTTCTTCATCAAAAGCAATCTGGTCGTGCACGGCATATACCACACCGGAGGTACCTGCCGTGGTAGCGGCTTCACCAGGCTGCAGCACATTCAGTGAAAATGCGTTATTAGGCTGGTCGCCGGCGCGGTAGGTAACCGGTATGCCAGGCGCAAGGCCCAGCAGCCTGGCCGCGGCCTCTGTTAACCGGCCCTGTATCCCAAAGGTGGGCACTATGGTTGACAGCAGCGAACGATCTATTTTATAAAAGTCCAGCAACGGCTGCGATACGCTGCCTGCGGCAAAATCCCAGAAAATACCTTCGGACAGGCCCGATACGGTGGTGCATGCTTCGCCGGTAAGACGCATGGCTATAAAATCGCCAGGCAACATAATCTTATCTATGCGCTCATATAAGGCCGGCTCGTTTTCCTGCACCCAGCGCAGCTTGGAGGCGGTAAAGTTACCCGGTGAGTTAAGCAGGTGCTCCAGGCAGTACTCCTGTCCCAGCTGTGCAAAAGCTTTGTTACCGATGCTTACAGCGCGGCTGTCGCACCAGATAATAGAAGGGCGCAGCACCTGCTCATCTTTATCTACACATACCAAACCATGCATCTGGTAAGCAATACCAATGCCTGCTACAGTATGGCCGTCAAAAGGCTGCTGCTGATGCAGTAAACGGGTAGCATGCTGCACTTCCTGCCACCAGCGTTCAGGGTCCTGCTCTGCCCATCCGGCCTGCGGCGCCTGCATGGGCATTTCCTGTGCAGGACTGGTGGCAGTGGCTACACAAACGCCGGTATCTGCATCCAGCAGCGCGGCTTTAACAGAAGAGGAGCCTATATCATAACCGATCAAGTACATAACTGAGGATTTTGAGGTCAGAAGTAAAGAGCCGACCGGGAAGAATGTAAAATGTAAAAGTAAAATGCAACAAAACCGGTACAGTGCCAGGCTGGTTGAATTTTACTTTTACATATACATTTTACATTTAGAATTTTACATTTTCCTGCTACCAGAATACCGTATATAACGCAGCCAGTATACCGCATACCAGTATGGCGCCTGCGGCAAATACACCGGATGGTTTAAACATGGAACTATCTACCTCCAGGCCTTTGGGATTGTTCTTACTCTTAGGATCCAGCAGGGTAATGATAACCATAATAATAATGATTACTACAAATATCCAGCCCATGCGATCCAGGAAAGGCATTTCCGGCATGGTAAATTTAATGATGGTAGACAATGGTATGGATAACAACGCGCCGGTTAATGCCGCGGCGGATGTAGTACGTTTCCAGAAAAAGCCCAGTATGAAAATGGCAAATACGCCCGGTGAGATAAAGCCGGTGTATTCCTGTATGTACTGGAAGCCCTGATCCAGGTTGCTAAGCTGGGGCGCTACCACCACTGCAATGATGCATGACACGATAATGGCTATACGCCCAACAGTCACCAGCTGCTGCTCGCTTGCTCCTTTCTTAAAATAATGCCGGTAAATATCCAGGGTAAATATGGTGCTGATACTATTGGCCTTACCTGCCAGGGAAGCCACAATAGCTGCTGTTAATGCTGCAAAAGACAATCCTTTCAGGCCCACCGGCAATAAGTTCAGCAGCACGGGATAAGCATGGTCCGGTTTAATAGTGCCGGCAGCATCGGTCATTTCAGCATGGAACACGCCGTTCTTAAACAGCACATAGGCTGCAATACCAGGCAATACTACGATTACGGGCATCAGCAGCTTCAGGAAGGCGGCAAACAGAATACCGCCGCGGGCTGTTTTAAGATCAGCGCCCAGGGCGCGTTGGGTGATGTACTGGTTACAGCCCCAGTAGTTCAGGTTCACGATCCACATACCTCCTATCAAAACCGTTAAACCGGGAAGATCGTTATAGTGGGGATTGGATTTGTCAAAGATCATGTGAAAGTGCTCCGGCGCCAGCTTGCGCAGCATGCCTACGCCCGCCATTACTCCATTGCCGCCGAAGTGATTGGCCACCAGGTTCAGGGCCAGGTATGTAGTGGCCAGGCCACCCAGTATAAGGAAGAACACCTGTATCACATCGGTATAACCGATCACCTTCATACCGCCCAGTGTAATGAACACCGCAAAAATAGCAAGGCCCAGCACGCAGGTGGTGAAGCTGAAACCGGAAATGGTTTGTACTGCCAGCGCACCCAGGTACAGGATAGAGGTAAGGTTCACAAATATGTACAACAGCAGCCAGAATACAGCCATTACCGTAGCTACCCGGTCGTCATACCGCTGGGAAAGGAATTGCGGCATGGTGTAGATCTTGTTCTTGAGATACACCGGTATAAAAAATATGGCTACGATGATCAGCGTGGCAGCGGCCATCCACTCATAGGTAGATATTGCCAGGCCCATGGCAAAGCCGGAACCGGACATACCAATGAACTGCTCTGCGGAAATATTGGAGGCAATCAGCGAAGCGCCAATAGCCCACCAGGTTAATGAGCCTTCTGCCAGGAAAAAGTCTTTCGTATCTGCAACGGCCTTCTTTTTCTTCCTGTAAATATAATATCCATAACCGGCTACGATAAAGAAATACACGAGGAACACTGCGTAATCAAGGAACTGTAAACTCTTTTGCATAATTGAATTAACGTGGTAAGAGAATAAATTTTTATCCGTTTACCGGGTTGGTGTTGGTAAAAAGCGGATGAATATAGCAAGTTATTTTGGAAAGCAAAAATTTGTTGGATGGACTACAGCAGCAAACACGGCCTATTTCGCGGCATATGAGAATATTGATGAAGAAAATGAGAAAATTTGAATAGGCTATTCCGCCTTGTCCAGCACCAGTGCGGCCAGCTGCCGCCCGGTTTCACTGCCAATGGCTACCCCCATACCGCCCATGCGTACACCCAGGAAAATGCGAGGGCTAAAAGGCTTCAGCAGCGGCTGTTTGCTGGCGCCAAAAGCCATGATGCCGGTCCAGCGGGTGGCAATGGTAAAGGTGTAACCGGGTAGTATATGTGTGCGGAGCTTTTCTTCCAGCACCTGTTGTATGCGCTGGTTCAGCTCAAAAGCTGTTGTGGTTTCCCCGGTAAAGTCGAGATTGCGGCCGCCGCCAAACAACACGCGGCCTTCCAGCTCACGGAAATAAAAATATCCCTCATCCATATGAAAAACACCCTTGAACGGCAGTCCCGGAACAGGATCGGTAATAAGCACCTGGCCCCTGCCGGGCTGCAGGTTCAGCCGGGGCAGCAGCGTTTGGGTAAAGGCGTTGGTGCAAATGGCAAGCCTGCCGGCATGAAATACAATTTCTTCCCCGGCAGAAGTTTGCTGTGTAATAACGTGCACGCCTGTAGGTGTTTCTTCAATGCGGGTAGCGATGCAGCCGGTTTTAATTTCCACGCCGCGGGCAATGGCCAGGTCTATCAGCGCGCGCATCATATGGCCGGTGTGCAGCTCTCCTTCATAATTATTTTGCACCAGGGCATGGGTGTATTGGGCGTTAAAACCAAACGCTTTTATTTTTTCATTTACCAGGGTAAAGGCATTGCCGCCTAAAACGGGCTGCAGCAGGGCATTTGCAGCATCCAGCTGCTGCAGGGCGGGCAGCTCCTTTTCGCCGATCAGCTCATAGCTGCCGTTTTCGCGGTAATGAATAGCATTATCGCCCAGGCGGCTGCGCAGCAGCCGCAGTCCCTTACGGCGCATGGCTACCAGCTCAGTTACCTGTGCGGGTGAAAGTGTTTTCAGGTCGGCCAGTATTTCTGTAAGGCTGCCAATGCAGGCAAAGCCGGCATTTTTAGTGCTGGCGCCCGTGGGCAGCAAACCTCTTTCCAGCACCAGCACACGGGCCTGCGGCTCCTGCTCTTTAATGCTGACGGCTGTTGAAAGCCCTACTATACCGCTGCCCAGTATAATATAATGATAGTGCAACAGGCTTTGCTGCTCCCAGAAGCTTAGCATACAATATGCGGATGAGCCATAAATTTACGGTATCAGCACCACCTTGCCATGAATATGGTGGGATTCCAGCGCCTGGTGTGCTTTGGCTACTTCCCGGAGCGGGTAAGCAGCATCCACCTTTACCTGCAGCTTGCCGCTGGCCATAAGGTTTGCTATGTGCTCCATACGTTCGCCGCTGGGCCGCACAAACATCCACTGCACGCGCACGCCTTTTTCCCTTGCTTTAGCCAGCAGCTGCGGATCATCTTTAAACATCGATGGAAGAGATACCATGATGCCGCCTGGCTTAATAATATCCAGGGAGCGCAGGGCGGTATCGCCGCCCATAGCGTCCAGCACAACATCTACGGGCGCTGTTTCCTTTTCAAATTGCACATTGTGGTAATCAATACATTCATCCACACCCAGCTCACGGAGGTAAGCATGGTTTTGTGCAGATGCAGTGCCAATAACATAAGCGCCTGTATTATGCGCAAGCTGTACGGCTATATGCCCTACCCCGCCTGCTGCGGCATGGATAAGGATGCGCTGCCCGGTTTGCAGCTGCGCATGATCGTACAGCGCTTCCCAGGCCGTAAGGGCCGCCAGCGGGGTGCCGCCGGCCACATTATCGGAAATATTATCAGGTATGCGGGCAAACTCCTGCTCCTGTACCACGGCAAATTGTGCATAGGCGTTGGCCGGTTCAGGAAAACGGCTAAGGCCAAAAACGCGGTCGCCGGGGATGAACTTATGCGCGCCCACGCCGGCATCCACGATTTGGCCGGCAATGTCCCAGCCCAGTATGGCAGGCAGGGTAAAGCGTTGGGCCTGTCCTTTGCCGGACCGTGTTTTATAATCAACCGGGTTAATACCGGCGGCTTTTACCCTTACCAGCAGCTGGCCTGCAGCCGGCCGTGGCATTGGGATCTCCGTCATTTCAAAAGCATTGGCGTCGCCAAACTGTGGTAATGTAGCTGCTTGCATAATATTTAAGTTTTATGCTGAATGCCGGACGCAAAACAGTTAAAGCGGTAGCGTTAACTTGTAACGTATGCCTCAATTATTCTGCCATGTTATTGCATGCGCCGTACCGGCGCTGCTTACATTTGCGAAGATACAAGATGTATGCAACTGCTATTGTGAACGCGGATATTTTAACACTTATTGTATATCACACCAGGTAGCCGAACAGGTTATCATCTTCGTTCAGCGCGGTGTAGTGCAGGTTGTATTTGCCGAAGTTGGCAATCAGCGTATCATAATCCTCCCGGTTCTTCAGCTCTATGCCTACCAGCGCCGGGCCGGTTTCCTTGTTATGTTTCTGAATGTATTCAAAGCGGGTAATATCGTCGTTGGGGCCCAGGATGTTATTTACAAAATCCCTGAGCGCGCCGGGCCTTTGCGCAAAGCTTACAATGAAGTAATGTTTAAGCCCTTCGTATAACAGGGAACGTTCCTTTATTTCCTGCATACGGTCTATATCATTATTGCTGCCGCTTACAATGCAAACTACGCGTTTGCCTTTTATTTCAGCGGCAAAATCGTCCAGCACAGCCATGGATAAGGCGCCGGCCGGTTCTACCACGATGGCGTCCTCATTGTACAGCTGTAAGATAGTGGAGCATACCTTGCCTTCGGGCACCAGGTGCATTTTATCTATCACCTCTTTACAGATCTCAAACGGCAGGTTACCCACTCTTTTAACAGCAGCGCCGTCTACAAAGCGGTTAATTTCGGTAAGGGTTACAGGTGCGCCGTTTTCCAGCGCGCGCAGCATGGAGGGAGCGCCCTGGGGTTCAATGCCTACAATGATGGTACCGGGGCTGTACGTTTTAAACCAGGTGCCTACGCCGGCTGCCAGGCCGCCGCCGCCAACCGGTACAAACAGGTAATCAACCTGCGGCTGGTCTTCCAGTATTTCCACGGCAACAGTGCCCTGCCCTTCAATGATCAGCGGATCATCAAACGGGGGTATGAACGTCATGCCGTGCAGTTTGGTGAAAGCCTGCGCTTCAAAGGCGCAATCGTCAAAAGTATCGCCTACCAGCTGAATGCGGATGTTATTGCCGCCAAACATTTTCACCTGGTTTACCTTTTGCTTGGGAGTAATGATGGGCATAAATACCACGCCCTGTATGCCCAGCAATTTGCAGGAGTAAGCAAAGCCCTGCGCATGATTGCCGGCGCTGGCGCAGGTAACGCCGTTGGCCAGCTGCCCGGGCTGCAGGCTGCTGATGAGGTTATAAGCGCCGCGCAGCTTGTAGGAGCGCACAATCTGCATATCTTCCCGCTTCAGGTACACATCACAGCTATACCGGCGGGAAAGGGTGGCGCTATAGGTAAGCGGCGTGCGGTTCACCACAGGTTTCAAACGCTCGGCCGCCTGCTTTATATTTAACGGTTGGACACTAACTAACACTGAGAAATCTTTAAGCATTACGAATTATTGAATTACGAATTACGAATTGGATTAGCGCGGACCATTAACACGCATTTCAAACCGCCTCACTAAACCGCTGCATTCAATTCGTAATTCGTAATTATCAAATTCGTAATTGAGTTATGCGTTCGGGCGCAGCTTACGTACGGCTGCACCTGCCTGCCACATTTCACTTTCACGCAGCTCTTTCAGCTCTTCATTCAGCTTTTCGCGGTAATCCGGCGTGCTGTTGGAGGCGATAGAGCGGGCTGCTTCCTTACCGGCAGCAACACTGGCGTACAGCTCTTCAAACACGGGTTGGGTAGCTGCTTTAAACTTCTTCCACCAGTCAAGCGCACCACGTTGTGCAGTGGTAGAGCAGTTGGCGTACATCCAGTCCATACCATTTTCTGCTACCAGCGGCATCAGGGACTGGGTCAGCTCTTCAACGGTTTCGTTAAAAGCTTCTGAAGGAGAGTGGCCGTTTTTACGCAGCACTTCGTACTGTGCGGCAAAAATACCCTGGATGCAACCCATGAGCGTACCACGTTCGCCGGTAAGATCGGAGAACACTTCTTTCTTAAAATCGGTTTCAAACAGGTAGCCCGAGCCTACGCCTATACCCAGCGCAATAACACGGTCGCGGGCTTTGCCGGTGGCATCCTGGAAGATGGCGAAGCTGGAGTTCAGCCCCTGGCCTGCCAGGAACAGCCTGCGCAAAGAGGTACCGGAACCTTTGGGTGCTACCAGTATTACATCAACATCAGCGGGCGGGATAATGCCTGTTTGATCTTTATAGGTGATACCAAAGCCATGTGAAAAATACAATGCTTTACCAGGCGTGAGATATTGCTTTAATGTAGGCCACAGGGTAATCTGGCCGGCATCAGACAGCAGGAACTGGATGATAGTGCCTTTTTGTGCGGCTTCTTCTATTTCGAACAGCGTTTTGCCGGGTACCCAGCCATCTGCAACGGCTTTATCCCAGGTTTTTGAGTCTTTACGCTGGCCAATGATTACATTAAAGCCATTGTCTTTCAGGTTCAATGCCTGGCCGGGGCCCTGTACGCCGTAACCGATGATAGCGATTGTTTCGTTTTTCAGTACTTCTCTCGCTTTTTCCATGGGGAATTCTTCTCTGGTTACTACGTCTTCCAGTACCCCGCCAAAATTGATGGTTGCCATTGTTTGAGTTTAGTTTTTATGATGTGTTATTCTTAATGCAGCTATTAGCGGTGGGCTGTTAGCTGTTAGTGATTGTGTTTTGCTAAAGGCTAAAACTAATAGCTGGTCGCTTTAAAGTTATCTGCGTCCTGGCGCGACAGCTCTTTCAGGTGATCGTGAAAACGGCGGCTCCATTTTACAATGGCTACGCGGCCGCTTTTGGAATATTCGATCAGCCCATAGGGCTCCAGCTTTTTCAGCATATCCGTCAGCTCCTGCTGGTGACCGGTTTTTTCTATTACAAAATAATCGGCCGTAATGGTAAGAATGCGGGCATTGTTATCCCGTATCAGCTGCTCAATGTTGCCATTGTGCAGTGATTTGGTGGATATTTTATACAAAGCCAGCTCCTGGTACACCACTTCATCTTCTTCATGTACAAAGGCGCGGTGTATTTCTATGAGCTTTTCTATCTGCCCTACTACTTTATCCAGCTTTTCGCGTTCAGACAGTACGGTGATGATGAACTTGTATACGCCGGGAATTTCTGTTTCAGCTGTTGTAAGGCTGGTAATGTTGATGCCCCGGCGGGTAAAGATAACGGTGATACGGTTGGTGATACCGATGCGGTCTTCCGTATATACCGTTACTGTATATTCTTTTTGCATGATCGTCAATGGTAAAAGGTGAAAACTGCGGTGAATGGCGGAACTACTCCAGGCGAATATCTGAGATAGGTGCGCCGGATGGTACCATGGGGAATACGTTGTCTTCCTTTTCCACCACCACTTCCAGCAGGTATGCACCTTTGTGGTTCAGCATTTCGTCAATGGCGGCGCTAATGTCTGCACGTTCGGTCACCTTCCTGCCCGGCACATAAAACCCTTTGGCTATCTGCACAAAATCAGGGTTGATCATTTCCGTAGAGGAGTAGCGTTTGTCAAAGAACAGCTGCTGCCACTGGCGTACCATGCCCAGGAAGTTGTTATTCAGGATCACGATCTTTACACCTATTTCTGACTGGTAAATGGTGCCCAGCTCCTGTAAGGTCATCTGGAAACAGCCGTCGCCTATAATGGCTACCACCTCTTTTTCAGGCGTACCCATTTTGGCGCCCATGGCGGCCGGCAGGGCAAAGCCCATGGTGCCCATACCACCGGAGGTGATGTTGGTGTTTGGATCCTGGAAGCCGTAATAGCGGGAGGCTATCATCTGGTGCTGGCCTACATCTGTTACCAGTACGGCATGGCCGCCGGTTTTTTCAGATATAAGGCGTATTACTTCCGCCATTTTCAGCTGCCCTTCTGTTGGGTACAGCTCGCGGTTGGTTACTTTTTCAGCTTCTTTCTTATCCGCTTCGCGGAAGCTTTGCAGCCATTCATCATGCTTTTGCGCATTCAGCTTGGGCAGCAGGGCGGTTAATGCGGCCTTTGCATCTGCATGCACGGCCACATCGGCCTTAATGATCTTGTTGATCTCTGCCGCGTCAATTTCTATATGCACCACTTTGGCCTGGCGGGCGTAAGTGTTTACATCGCCGGTAATACGGTCGTCGAAGCGCATACCTACTGCTATGAGCACATCGCACTCATTGGTATTGATGTTGGGGCCATAGTTGCCGTGCATGCCCAGGTAACCTACGTACAGCGGGTGGGTTACCGGTACGGCAGAAAGGCCCAGCAAGGTAGAAGCAATGGGTATCTGCGCTTTTTCCGCCATGGCCAGCAGCTCTTTTTCTGCGCCGGAGATCAATACGCCGTGCCCGCATAAGATGTAGGGGCGTTTGGCGCTGTTAATGAGTGCAGCGGCGGCATTCACCTGGTCTATATTCAGCTCGGGCACCGGGCGGTAGCTGCGGATGTACTCACATTTCTTATACTCAAAGTCCAGCTTCGCAAACTGCGCATTCTTGGTAATATCTACCAGCACCGGGCCGGGACGGCCGTTACGGGCTATGTAAAATGCTTTTGCAATGGCGCCGGGAATATCTTCCGGGCGTGTTACCTGGATGTTCCATTTAGTAATAGGCATGGTAATACCTATTACATCGGTTTCCTGGAAAGCATCGGTACCCAGCAGGGATGCGCCTACCTGCCCGGTAATGCATACCATGGGTGTAGAGTCCATATGAGCATCAGCCAGGCCGGTGACCAGGTTGGTAGCGCCTGGTCCTGAAGTGGCAAACACCACACCTACTTTACCTGATGTACGGGCATACCCCTGTGCGGCATGGGTAGCGCCCTGTTCGTGCCGGACCAGTATATGATGTACCTGGTCCTGGAAATCGTACAGCGCATCATAGATAGGCATGATAGCACCTCCAGGATAACCGAAAATGGTTTCCACTCCTTCTGCAATAAGGGAGCGGATCACCGCTTCCGCACCGGTAATGTTCAGTGCAGTTGCTGGTGCGGCTTCGGCCCGTTTACCGGACACCTCAGCCTTCATCGGTAACACATCCTTCTGTTGCATTTTTTACAAGTTTTGCATATTTAAACAATACGCCGTTAGTGGCTTTCAACGCGGGCTGTTTCCATTGCGCCCTGCGGGCTGCCAGCTCTTCGTTGCTTACCTCAAGATTTATCTTGTTGTTAACGGCATCTATTTCTATTATATCATCGTCTTTTACCAGGGCTATGGCGCCGCCTTCAAAGGCTTCGGGCGTTATGTGCCCCACCACAAAGCCGTGGGTGCCGCCGGAAAAGCGGCCATCTGTGATCAGCGCCACGCTTTTGCCCAGGCCTACGCCCATAATGGCGGAGGTAGGCTTCAGCATTTCGGGCATACCGGGTGCGCCCTTGGGGCCTACCTGGCGTATCACCACCACATCGCCGGATTTCACGCGGCCGTTCTGGATGCCGGCTATCAGCTCAAACTCACCATCAAACACACGAGCCGGGCCCCGGAAACGCTCGCCTTCCTTACCGGTAATTTTTGCTACGGAGCCTTGCTCGGCCAGGTTGCCGTACAGCATTTGCAGGTGACCGCTGGTTTTCAGCGGCTTATCCAGCGGGAAAATAATGTGCTGGCTTTCAAAATCAATATCGGGTACGCTTTCCAGGTTCTCTGCCAGGGTTTTACCGGTTACGGTAAGGCAATGCCCGTGCATAAGGCCCTGCTTTAACAGGTATTTCATAACCAGGGGCACACCGCCGATGTTGTGCAGGTCTTCCATCAGGTACTTGCCGCTGGGTTTCAGGTCGGCTATCAGCGGCGTTTTATCGCTGATGGCCTGGAAATCCTGCAGGGTAAGGGTAATACCTACGGAACGGGCTATGGCAATCAGGTGCAGTACGGCGTTGGTGCTGCCGCCCAGCGCTATTACCACGGTAATGGCGTTTTCAAAAGCTTCGCGCGTCATAATGTCGCGGGGCTTAATATCTTTTTCCAGCAGCAGGCGTATATACTTGCCCGCAGCCAGGCATTCGTCATGCTTTTCTTTGCTGAGCGCAGGATTGGAGGAGCTGTAAGGCAGGCTCATACCCAGCGCTTCTGCTGCGCTGGAAATGGTATTGGCCGTATACATACCGCCACAGGCGCCGGCGCCGGGGCAGGCGTTTTGCACAATGCCTTTAAAGTCGGCTTCATTCAGCTGGCCGGCTATTTTTTGTCCCAGGGCCTCAAATGCAGAGATAATGTTCAGGTCCTGGCCTTTGTATTTGCCGGGGGCAATAGTGCCGCCGTACACCATAATGGCCGGGCGGTTCAGGCGGCCCATAGCCATCAGTGAGCCAGGCATGTTCTTATCGCAGCCCGGCACGGCAATGAGCGCATCGTAATATTGCGCTCCGCAAACGGTTTCAATGGAGTCGGCAATCAGATCGCGGCTTACCAGAGAGTAGCGCATGCCCGGCGTACCATTGCTGATACCATCGCTTACGCCTATGGTATTAAAGATGAGCCCTACCAGGTCCTGTGCCCATACACCCTGCTTTACCTCTTTTGCCAGGTCGTTCAGGTGCATATTACAGTTATTACCGTCGTAGCCCATGCTTACAATACCTACCTGCGGTTTTTTCAGATCCTCTTCTGTTAAGCCGATAGCATACAGCTGGGCCTGTGCAGCCGGCTGCGTAGGGTCCTGCGTGATCGTTTTACTGTATTTATTCAGTTCCATTGCCGTTTGAATTAGCTTGTTTCCAGTTTTACAAGAAAAAATAAGTCTTACATTCCGCTATGAGCGGAACTTAAGAGGCTACAAAATAGTTAGTATTTGCGGGAGGCCCCAAACCAACAATTACCCGTTACCCGGTATTCAAATCTGTGGTTTTACGGCTCAAACCCTTTACTGTAGTGAAAAACGTGCGGTCGAAATTCCGGAGTTCAAAGAAACAGGAGCCGGGCAAAAAGAATGTAAAATCATAAATCTAAAATGTAAAATGCAGAAGTAAAACGCAGCTAAATAATACCATGCCGGTTCCGTGGCATTTTACTTTTACATTTAGTATTTAAAATTTTACATTTTACATTCTTTTGGGTCCGTCCGGACTGGATTACGCTACTTTAGCTTCGCTGCGTTTGAATTCTTTTTCAAGCACTTTGGCTTTATAGGCCTGCTGTAATACTTTACCCAGGGATTCGGGCCAGGCTTTAGGGAAGGTTTGACCGTCCAGGGAGTCCCAGCCGATTACTTCTGCTGCGGTACCGCAATAGAATACGCTTTCGGCTTGTTTCAGCTCTTCGATGGTAAACAGGCGCTCTTCCAGGGGAATACCCAGCTCATGGCACAGCTCTATTACTGTGGCGCGGGTAATACCCGGCAGAATATTGCCCGGAGGCGGTGTTACCAGCTTACCGTTCTTTTCAAAGAAGATGTTGGCGCCGGGGCCTTCTGCTACAAAGCCGTTAATATCCAGCAGCAGCGCTTCGTCATAACCTTTTTCCTTGGCTTCCTGTGAGGCCAGGATAGAGTTTACATATAAACCGGCGGATTTGGATTCGATCTGGAATGCTTTAGGATTGGGGCGTTGATAAGAGGAGGTCATTACGCGCAGCAGCTTTTCGCCCAGGTATGCGCCCCACTCCCACGCACATATGAGAATGTGTGATTCGCTGGCAGCTTTCAGGGTCATGTTGGGCGGGCATATTACCAGCGGCCGAATGTAGGCTTCCTCCATATTGTTCAGCTCCAGCACCTTGTAGCACGCCTTTATCAGCTCCTCATTGTCATATTTATAAGGAATGTGTATCAGCTCACAGGAACGCTTCAACCGGTCAAAGTGCTCCTTTGCTTTGAATATTTTCACTTCTCCCTTGTCTGTTTTGTAAGCGCGGATGCCTTCAAAAACAGCATAGCCGTAGTGCAGGGACTGGCCATACAGATCTATTTTAGCCTCAGTGGCTTTTGCGTACTCACCGTCAAAGTAAAGGATGGTGTTCTCGTTGTAGTAGCTGTACATATGATTTAAAAATTATAAACTTCCAAATGTTGTTTGACTGTTCTGTTTGTTTATGGGCAAAAAAAAAGCCTTCCTCTTTGCGGAGGAAGGCGATCTATATCTTTACTGGTGATTATACACGTCAACCTATCCTCCGTATTGGTGGCTAATAATGACAACGACAATCACGACCAGCGTAATAGCCCAGTTGAGCTGCGGTACAATGTGATTGAGTTTATTATTGTCTTTATTTACCCACATGGAGGGATATATTTTTTACTGCGATTACAAATGTATTAGAGTCGGCACGAAAAAACAATAACAGTCAAAAATTTTGATGTTTCGCAAACAAGGTGACGTTTTTTGAAGATATTGAAATATTTACCGTCTTGCTTAGATAATTTCTACAAAAAACAAAAGAATATTATATATCGTTCCTTGCTTTTGTAAGACAGGTATCGATAATTTCCTGCAAAACGCCCTGTTTTTCCTGCAAACGCTCCAGCAGGGTGAGCTGGTTAACGGCCCGGTTGTAGTTATGCTGCGGGTGCTTAACGGGGTAATATACATCTCCCTGCAGGTAATCGGTGAGAAAGCGGATGCCCTGCATATAAACCAGGAACGGGCCGGCATAGTACAGGTGTGCTTTTTCCACTGGGGTAAGCGCGCCGCCTACTTCTGATAAATAACCGTCCATTAAGGCATGGTAATACTCTTCGCGGATGGTGATGCGGCTTACATCCGGCTCCTCTTCTGATACGGGGCTTACATAGGTGCGCACCATATCTCCCAGGTCGGAAATAAGCTTGCCGGGCATCAGCGTATCAAGGTCGCATACGCACAGGCCCTTGTAGGTTCCTTTCTGCAGCAGCACGTTATTGATCTTGGTATCGTGGTGCATAAGCCGGTCGGGGCACTGCGGATCGGTTACCAGGCGCTCATAGGTGGCCGCAATATCAGCATGCTGCAGGAAAGCTTTTATCAGCTCCGCGGCAGCAAGCCGGCGTTCCTCTGCGGCATGTATAATGGCGCTTTTAAAAGTGTTATAGCGCAGCGTAAGGTTATGGAAGTCGGGAATGGCGGGCTTAAAACCCTGAATGTCAATCCCATCCAGGTAACGGGCC
Organism: Chitinophaga sp.; assembly: GCF_035761305.1. GTDB lineage: Bacteria > Bacteroidota > Bacteroidia > Chitinophagales > Chitinophagaceae > Chitinophaga. Next base: position 17,103 of record NZ_DASTRI010000124.1, read on the forward strand.
AGGCGGCCGAACTGCTGGGCAGCCTGGAAGGCCTGCGCCGGATCATCGGCCTGGTCAACGGTTACCGAACCGTCAATAAAAGGTATTACCCGCCAGTATTCATTATTGTTATATACAAACAGGTCGTTGCCGCTTAGTGTGGGCACCGGTGTTATGAACAGGTAATCCGGGTGGTGCAGGGCCAGGTAATCGGCGGCCATGCGCTGGTTACGCGCTATGGCCGCCGGATCCTTGAATACCGCAGTATTTATACGTTGAAGTATCAGTTGCGTACCATCTTCCTTTTTTACCAGGAAGGTGTTGTTAATATGACCGCTGCCGAATTTTTCAACAGTTGTGCCTGCGCCTTCTATACCAAAGGCCTGCAGAATGCTCTCATGCGGTCTTATTTCCATAAGTTGTTGGGATATTCTCCTTTAGCTACCAGCGCATTCAGGCTTTCCTGCACGCCGGGCGCATCTTCCTTATAAGTAACGCCAAACCATTTGGAGCTGGTAGGAATTACGTTTACCACGCCCAGCTTGTGCTGTATAAAATAATCCACCACAATGGGGATAAAGAACTCTGATTTGGGATTGCTGATGTTCTTGTCCAGGAATGCCTTGAACTGTTTTTCGCTCAGGTCAAATACAGAGGGGTGAAAGCCCCAGAAGTTCATAGACACCGGGGTATCGGGCGACAGCGGGTGCTTGGAGCCGTCGGCTTCTTCATACACGATCTGCCCGTTCTCGGGATATATTTTGGTTCTTTCATTAATAGCAGCCAGGTTGCCGCTGGCATCTGCCGCGCATACGCCGCGGGACACAGAGCCGTGCTCACTAATGGTTTTGCCCAGCTCATAGCCTATTACGGCATAAGTATCGGGCTTGCACCGGTTATTTAAAAAGTCGGCTGCTTTCTGGAAAGCATCGCGGCCATAAAAGTCATCGGCATTGATTACTGCAAATGGCTCCTTAATAGCGTCTTTTGCACATAATACGGCATGTGCGGTACCCCAGGGCTTTGCACGGTCGGCCGGCACTTCATGGCCCTGTGTAAAGGCGCTCATTTCCTGGTATACATAATCAGTAGCAATTTTGCCTTTCAGCTTGGGCTCGAAAATATCCTTAAAGTCCTTTTCAAAATCCTTGCGGATGATAAATACAATCTTGCCGAAACCTGCGCGGATAGCGTCAAAGATGGAATAATCAACAATAGTTTCCCCGCTGGGGCCAAACTGCTGTATTTGTTTCAAGCTACCATACCGGCTTGCCATTCCTGCTGCCAGGATCAATAAAGTAGGTTTCATTTTCTACTGATTAGTTTTTAATTTTCAAATCTTGAACCATAAAATCAGCGTTAAATTTAATCATTAAAAGTATTTTACACGTTCTTTTTAGAAGAAAGCGCTGATATTAAATATTATTTAAAGCAGCCTGCAAGGCATGCTACCGGTGAAAAGCGACAACATAACTACTATTATAAACATGAAAAAATTCCTAGTATTCTCCTGGCTGTTGCTGTGGGGCGTTATCGCCGGCGCACAGCAAAAACCCGTTCTGCAACTGATACCGCAACCAAAATCAGTACAGGCATTGCCCGGCACCTTTGCCTTTTCAAAGCAAACCCGTATACTGTATGGGAATGATGAGGCCAAAAAAGTGGCAGACCTGCTGAACCGCTTTTTGCAGGCCAACCACGGCCTTACGCTGCCCACCAACAAGGCGATGGCTAAAACCGCCACCGGCATGATCACTATTGTGTCCGACAGCACGCTGCCCGCAGAAGGCTATACACTGTGGGTAAACCTTAAAATGGTACAGCTGCGGGGCAACGGCGCCGGCCTGTTCTATGGCCTGCAAACGCTGCAGCAACTGATGAAGGGCGAAGGCGCGCAGGTAACTGTGCCTGCTGTAAGGATCACAGATGCCCCCCGCTTTGCCTATCGCGGGCTGATGCTGGACGCAGGCCGCTGGTTTTTCCCGCCGGACTATGTAAAGCACTTTATTGATGTGATGGCCCAGTACAAGTTTAACCGCTTTCACTGGCACCTGACCGAGGACCAGGGCTGGCATATAGAGATCAAGCGCTACCCGCGCCTGCAGGAAGTAGCCTCCCACCGGGCCGAAACCATTGTGGGCCATGCTGCGCGCAGCAATACCTACGACGGCAAGCCCCACGGCGGCTACTATACGCAGGAACAGGTGAAAGATATTGTGAAATATGCGGCCGACCGGCATATTACCATTATACCTGAAATTGAAATGCCCGGCCATGCCGAAGCTGCGCTGGCAGCTTATCCTAACCTGGGCTGCACCGGCGGGCCATACAAGGTGTCCGGCAAATGGGGTGTAAACAAAGAGGTGTTTTGCGCAGGTAACGACTCTGTATACACGTTCCTCGAAAATGTGCTTACCGAAGTAATGGACCTGTTCCCCAGCCAGTACATTCATGTAGGCGGCGATGAATGCCCCAAGGACCGCTGGAAGGCATGTCCCAAATGCCAAAAGCGCATAAAGGAACTAGGTTTAAAGGATGAGCATGAGCTGCAAAGCTACTTTGTACACCGTATCGAAAAATTCGTGAACAGCAAAGGCCGCCGCATTATTGGCTGGGACGAGATACTGGAAGGCGGCCTGGCGCCCAATGCCACTGTAATGAGCTGGCGCGGTGAGGCCGGCGGCATTGCAGCGGCCAAAGAAAAGCATGATGTGATCATGACGCCCAACACCTACCTGTACCTGGATTATTACCAGGGCAACCCCGCCACAGAACCGCTGAACATTGGCGGCTACCTGCCCCTGCAAACCGTGTATAACTATGAACCGCTGTCCCCGGCCATGACGCCGGATGAGCAGCAGTATATTAAAGGCGTACAGGCCAATTTATGGACAGAGTACCTGCCTACCGGCCAGCTGGTAGACTATATGCTGTGGCCCCGCGCCCTGGCGGCAGCGGAGATCACCTGGTCGCCCGCATCGGAAAAGAACTATGCCAGCTTCCTGGAGCGCCTGCCCGCACAGCTGGCGCATATGGATAAAACCGGCGTAAACTTCCGTATACCCGAACCTGCGGGACTGGAAAATAATGTTACCCCCGACGCTAAAACCACGGTTACATTAAAGCCCCTGGTAGAAGGCGCCGCCATTTATTATACTATTGACGGCAGCGAGCCTACAGAAAGCAGCACCCGCTACACAGCACCGGTGAGCCTGGCCCTGCATAAAACGCCTACAGTGCTGAAATGCATAGTGGTAACGCCTTCCGGCCGCAAAAGCGCCGTGTACAGCGCCACCTACGAGCGCCGGGATTATGTGGATGCTGTTAAGGAAACGCCTGCCAATAAAGGCGTACGCTTTAACGCTTACTACCATGCATTTAAACATGCCAGGCAGGTAAGCGGACGCGCAGACAGCAGCGGCGTACAGTCATCTTTTGACATACGCCCCTTTTTACCCAAAGAGGCTTTCAGCATAGCGTATGAAGGTTATTTTAAGGCAGATGCCGATGCCATTTACGAATTTAACCTGAAAAGCGACGATGGCGCGGTGCTGTACATGGATGATGAGCTGGTGATAGACAATGACGGCGAGCACAGCGCACAGGATAAAACCGGCATTGTACCGCTGAAACAGGGCTTTCATAAAATAAAAGTGCAGTATTTTAACGCGGGCGGCGGCGCTGAGCTGGGCGTGAGCGCGCGCACTAAAAGCGGCAATGTAAACCTGCGGAACACGTTGTTCAACTAGCAGCACGTATGCAGCTGAACTATTCAAATATTATTTTACAATCCATACAACCGGCATGGCTGCCTTCTCAAACGGAGGCAGCCATGTTGCGTTTAGACCTGCTGCACCCCGGAATATCCGGCAACAAATGGTTTAAGCTCCGGTATAACCTGCAGCAGGCAGCTGCCGCCGGCAAAACCCGCATTGTAACCTTTGGCGGGGCATGGTCGAACCACATTGCGGCTACTGCCGTGGCGTGTAAGCTGGCCGGCCTGCAAAGCACCGGTATTATACGGGGCGAAGCCTCTATTATTCCCAGCCACACCTTACAGCAGGCGCAGCAATATGACATGGAGCTGCGCTTTATCAGCCGGGAAGCTTACCGCCAAAAAGAAAGCACAGATTGGGCCGCGCAATACCCCGATGGATTTATCATTCCGGAAGGCGGCCACAATGCCGCCGGCGCTGCAGGGTGTAAGGAAATATTATCCCTGGCCCCTACCCAGCGTTTCACGCATATACTGTGCCCTGTTGGCACCGGCACTACACTGGCCGGGCTGATTAACAGCGCACAACCGCAGCAGCAGGTGCTGGGCATAGCAGTGCTGAAAGGCGCCGCCTACCTGCAGCATGAGGTAGAAGCCCTGCTGGAAAAGCCGGCACACGCACACTGGCAGCTGCTGCACGATTTTCACGGCGGTGGTTATGCCAAAATAAGCACAGCGCTTACCAGCTTTATCAATACTTTTTACCGGGAAACGGGCGTGCCGCTGGATATTATTTATACGGGCAAAATGGTATGGGCCCTGCAACAGCTGCTGCAGCAAGGCTATTTCCCCCCCGGCAGCCGTATACTGCTGATACATACCGGCGGCCTGCAGGGCAATAGTTCACTGGCGCCGGGCGTTCTATGCTTTTAGGAAAAAGCGCTTCACTATATGTTGCGCTAATTGTATTTTTGCCAACTTAACAGTAATTCCTCTTTACAGGTTCCGGCAGCTGCCTGGTGGCCAGGCATAGTGCAAATGGATATTTACTTATTGCCTGTAAATGCAGGGCTGGAAACAATAAAATGGAACTGAACCTGTTTTTTGTTGTATGAAGCAGATCGCGCGTTTATTATTTATAGCCTTACTTTTCAACATATTTACGCTGGGGGTACATGCACAGGCACCATCGTATACTCCGCCGGTGCTGCCGGATTTTTCAGCCCTTATTAAGTCCGGCAAAATACAGCTGGAATGGCTTTCGGGCTTTACCAATGTAAAACAGATAGGCATACAGCGCTCACTGGACAGTGTGCTGAACTTTAACACCATTGCCTATGCCGCTTCTCCCGCGCAAACCCGCAATGCTTTCCTGGATAACAAGCCCTTACCGGGCAGCAACTATTACCGCCTGTTCATATTATTGAACAACGGCCGGTATATGTACAGCCACACGGTACTGGCCGTGCCGGACAGCACTATCAGCGCCACGCAAAAGCTGCAGATGGAAGATGTAAAGGAGCTGGAGAAGCCCGGGGAAAAAGCGCCGGAAAAAGTGGTGTGGCATCCTTCCAATACCATATACACTACGGTAGACGGTAATGTGAACATTAATTTGCCGGATGCAGAAAAAAAGAAATATGCTGTTAAATTCTTCGACTCCGACGGAACATTCCTGTTCCAGATAGACCAGGTGAAGGAGCCCTTCCTGATACTGGAAAAGGCCATATTCCTGCACTCGGGCTGGTTTAACTTTGAGCTGTATGAAGATGGCAAGCTGAAAGAGAAATGGAGCTTTTTTATACCGCTGAATTACAGATCGTAAGGGCAGCTTTTAGCATGCTTGTATAAAACAGCGGCGCAGCCCAGTGTGCGGCGGCATTATATGTAAGGCGTTATGCCGGTAGTATGGTTTGTGCCCCAATGCTAAGCCGGCATTTTTACCAGCACTGCTGCCCCGAATACTTCTCCGAAATGTTGCTGTAAACGGGCTTTTACTTCTGCTGCCGGTACCGGGCGGCCCAGCTCTTCGTGCATGGAGGCAACCTTCTTATCTGCAATGCCGCAGGGGATTATATGATTAAAGTAGCTGAGGTCTGTATTTACATTCAGCGCAAAGCCATGCATGGTTACCCAGCGGCTGCAGCGCACGCCCATGGCGCATATTTTACGGGCAGCGGCAGGGTTCTCCGGCTGCAGCCATACGCCGGTTTCGCCTTTGGAGCGGCCGGCGGCAATGCCGTAGTCGGCCAGGGTAAGGATGATCACTTCTTCCAGGGAGCGCAGGTAGCGGCCCAGGTCTGTAAAAAAATATTCAAGATCCAGTATGGGATAACCTACAATTTGCCCGGGGCCATGAAAGGTAATATCCCCACCCCGGTTGGTGGGCACAAAGCCAATGGCTTTTTCCTTCATTTGCTGCTCATTGATCAGCAGGTTTTCCATGTGACCGCTTTTGCCCAGGGTATACACTGGCGGATGCTCACAAAAAAGCAGGTGATGGGTGGTGGCCGGCGGCGTTGCTGCGCCGGAACGGCTGGCTTCCAGCTTAATACGTACGTTCTGTTGTAAAAGGTTTTCCTGGTAATCCCAGGCTTGCTGGTAATCGATCAGGCCTAAATCATCTACATGGATCTGCTGTTTCATACTGCAAAAGTACGATGATTAGGGTATGAATGCTGCACCGGGTTAAAGCGGCAGTAAAACAGCTGTTTTCTTCATCTTCCCTTTTGCCGGTTCTGGCGCAGCCTTGCCTGCACAGGTCAAAATGCCAATAGCACCAAAGGTGGCTGCTTTTGTAACACCAATGGATGATGATTGCATGAATGGCGGCCATCAGGGAAAAATGCCAAATAGATTTACTTTTGCAAAAATCATTAGCAATAAGTCATGTCGGAAAAAGTATTACCGGAGCTGGAAGATGAGCTGGAAAACGGGGAAGGCAGTGAGGAACTGTACGAACGGATCAACATGCAGGTAGATAAAGGCCAGGAGCCCCTGCGCATTGATAAATTCCTGATGAACCGGGTGGAAAACGCTACCCGCAACAAAATACAGCAGGCCTGCGAAAGCAGCATGGTGCTGGTGAATGAAAAACCGGTAAAGTCGAACTACAAGGTAAAACCCGGCGACCGCATTATTGTGTACTCCAGCAAAAGCCCGGAAAGCACAGAAGTGGTGCCGGAAAATCTGCCGTTGAATATTGTGTATGAAGATGATGACCTGATGGTGATTAACAAACCTGCAGGCATGGTGGTGCACCCTGGCTGCGGCAATTATACGGGTACCCTGGTGAATGGCCTGGCCTGGTACCTGGGCGATGAGCATACCCGGGCTGTAACCCCCGAGATACCGCGTTTTGGCCTGGTGCACCGTATTGATAAAAATACCAGCGGCCTGCTGGTGGTAGCCAAGTCAGACAAGGCCATGAACGACCTGGCCAAACAGTTCTTTGACCATACAGTGCAGCGCCGGTACCTGGCCCTGGTGTGGGGCGATTTTGAAGAGGATGAAGGCACGGTGGTGGCCCATGTAGGACGGCACCAGCGCTTCCGCAAGATCATGGATGCTTACCCCGACGGCGAATATGGCAAGGAAGCCATTACCCATTACAAGGTGCTGGAGCGCTTTAATTATGTTACTCTGATAGCCTGCCGGCTGGAAACCGGCCGTACGCACCAGATACGGGTGCATATGCAACACATTGGGCACTCCCTGTTTAACGATGACACCTATGGCGGCAACCGCATTGTAAAAGGAACAATATTTGCGAAGTATAAACAGTTTGTTGAGAACTGCTTTGAAATTATGCCGCGGCAGGCGCTGCATGCGCAAACTTTGGGTTTTATACATCCCCGCACGCGGCAGCCGATGTTATTTGAAAGCCCCTTACCGGAAGATTTTAAAAGTGTGCTGGAAAAATGGCGGCGGTATGTAGCAGCCCGGCCTTTAGAGGAATAGCCATGTGGAAAATTTGCTATATCTGCCTTCAATAAAATCTTTCTTCCATCGTTTTAACTATTAATGAGCTTGCTTAAGTATTAAATAAGCATTGTGAGAAAGGCATAAAAAAAGTACAGCCCCGGATGAGGCTGTACGGCTCTAATGTTACATCTCTCACTTTGAAACTCTTTTGCTCGTTCTGTAAAGCAAATATAGCACATACGAATGCGCCTTTTTGCTAATCCGATGTTAATGATAATGAATAAGTTACCACATTATCATTCATTTTTCTATGAAAAAAATGTATTATATATTTATAATTCTATTAACTTAGTGCCAATACCCATGTCCTATACATGAGAAGCCTCCTAAACTGCCGTATCCTATTTACGCTGATACTCCTGGTAGCATTTGGTATCAGTATGGTTATATCACAATATTCGTATGCCGCCCCAACAAGGAGCGCATGGCAAACACCATTCACCTACTCCAGCACTTGTGTGAACACTGCTATCAAATTCACCATTACGGATAATATGGGAATAGATTCTGTGCTGTGGGATTTTGGCGATCCGCCTTCAGGCGCGTTGAATACCGATGATAATATGACCGGCAGCCACCAGTATGCCACCATCGGTACGTATACTGTTACCCTTACCGCCTACCGGGCCGGTGTGGCAGATACCACTACGCTGGACATTACTATTGTGCAGCCCGTACCTTACAATTTTCCTGAACCTATTGATACCACACTGTGCGAGGGGCAAACCCTTTTGCTAAGCGCCCCTGTTATTGCCGGCGCCACCTATGAATGGCAGCGGAAAGACTCTGTTGGCAGCACCATTGTAGCAGATACTACCAGCACCTACAAGGTAAAGATCAACGGATGCCAGGTGCCGGACTCTGTAAACGTGTACTATACTCCCATACCGGAAATTGACCTCGGGGATGACCATCTGTTATGTATAAACGAAGCGCTGCGGCTGGATGCTACCTCACAGGACGGCAACTATCAGTGGTATAAAGATTTTTCACCTATACCGGGCGAAACTGCCTCTACCTATATAGTAACCACCAGCGGTGCTTACATGGTGGAAGTGAACGCTGGCGGTTGCGGTATTTACCGCGACACCGTAAACATTAGCTTCGGCGGGCATGAATACCCGTTTACAATGGGGCCCGATACGCTGTTATGCCCCGGCGAGTCTATTGTGCTGGCGCCACAGGTGGCCGGCGCCTCAGGGTATAGCTGGTTTAACGGTTCTAAAACTCCCACCGTACGGGTAAGCAGCCCCGTAGATGCCTGGGTGTTTGTAGAAGTGAATAATGAGTGCGAAGTGCTGGACACTGTACGTGTAGACTACAACCGCCTGCGCGGCGTGGACCTGGGCGGCGACACCACTATTTGTAAAGGCGAGTTCCTGGTGCTTACCGCCGATTTCGGACAGGGGCTATACCTGTGGCAGGACGGCTCGGACCAGGCCACCTATTATGTGCGGGAGCCGGGCTATTATTATGTAAGGGCGCAAATAGGCCGCTGCATTTCTTCAGACACGATCCACGTAACTTATGACGATACTTTGCACGTTAACCTGGGACCTGACAGTGTTATATGCAAGGGAGAGCAGATACGGCTATACCCCAACGGCGCAGGGCTGAATTATAAATGGCAGGATAGCACCAATGTTCCTGTTTACCTGGTAACAACACCCGGCTATTATGCTGTAGTGGCCAACAATACCTGCGGCCGGGCTACAGACTCTGTGCTGGTGCTGGCTAAAGATTGCGAATGCCAGGTGTTTTTGCCTTCGGCGTTTACCCCTAACGGCGATGGCAGGAACGATTATTTCCGGCCTTTATACCACTGCCAGCTGGCTGATTTTAAGCTGAGCGTATATGACCGCTGGGGCACGCGCATTTTCTTCAGCACCGACCCGCAGGTTAGCTGGACCGGCCGGCAAAACGGCGTTCAGCTGAATGTGGGCACCTATGTATGGGTGATGGAATATACCGCCGCCAGCACACAGCAATCTTTCCGGAAAACGGGAACAGTAACAATCGTGTATTAGTGGACGCGAAAAATGTGCAGATATGCAAATGTGCAGATGTGCAGATGAAAAAAGAAGATGGATGATGTGTGGATGGTGAAGATATAAGAATGTGCAAATGATACCATTGCTGGCTTCATTTGCACATTTTGCTTTTAGTGTCTTTGCTTTTTGCTTTATGCTTCAGTCTATATGAAACTTTGCAATAAAGCTGGCTGTTTCGCGCTTTTTGAAAGGCACATCCCAGGTGCCGTCATAGGTAACCAGGGCGGGAACCAAGAGGTCGTTTTTCTTTGTCATTTCCACGTTCATACGCACATTAAAATCAAACAGCAGGGTTTTATAAGAGAGGGAATATTTGCGGCCTACTATCTCGAAATTTTCTTTGTTGAAATAGGTGACCAGCTCATTAATCACCACATCGGCGCGGTCAATACGGCCCAGGTCTTTTTTGGGACGGGCGGTAAATACATAGCAGGGAATGCCCAGGTAATCTTCGCCACTGATAAAGAAATCGTAAAACCGCATTACCTCAGCATTAAAAATGGCCACCTTTGACCCTACTATGGGCACGCCGCGTACAGGTTTACCCGGGTTAAAGATCAGCTGCTTTAGCTGCGATTTATGGCGTTGCAGGCTGCCCCCGCCCTGCTCCGGCCCATCTCCGTTGGCATCCACGCAGGCGGTGCCTTTTGTAAAGAACACGCCGGCATACAATTCTGCGGTATAATACCGGTAGTCGCCCCTGGAGGTATAAAAATCGCCGGTTGTTTGCTCGTTCAGCACCTGCATAGTGCGGCAAAGCCCGTTCATGGTTTGCCTGGTTTGGCTTTTCAGCGAAGCCTTCACCTGCTTTTCGTCGTCATATATACGAATATCATTGTCGGCTGTAAAGCCAAGCATGCGAAGGTTTTTAAAAGCACGGTAAAAGGTGGTATCGTCCTCTACCCTTTTTATAAAGCTATTCACGTCAAAGCCTATACGTTTGGCATTCACAACCACTTCATCCAGGTTCACTGTCATTCCTTTATACTGGGCGGTATCCTGGGCATAAGCATTGCTAAAGTGTAACAGCCCGGCCATGAGGCAGCCGGTAATCACCACGAAAAATTGCTGCATTTGTGCAAATTAGGAAAAAAGGAGGGATTAGATGTGCGGATGTGCAAATGTGCGAATGTGCAGATGGAAAACGGAGGGAAGTGGCGGGATGGGAACGGGGCGGATGTGCAAATGTGCAATGTACGGATTTGCGGATGGTAGGGAATGGTAATTTGTAACGGATTTGTTAACGAAGCGTTAAAAGAAAAAAACGGACGTAGCTATCATATATGTATCTGACCTGAAACATGCGGTTGGCTCACCTCCATGGTAAGGCGGATATTATTCTTTTTCGCATTTACTGGTTTCGTCTGCTACCATGCGCAGCAGGTGCTCCTTAATGGCAGGCGGCGGTGCAATGGCCTGCAGGCGCACATACTGCTCCATATCACGGCGACATGATTCTACTTCCTTTTTCAGTTCAGGATAGTCTGCCATGGCGGCCTCCAGCTCTTTTGCCTCCTCCGCGGAAGCCATCCCCGTTACATACAACTCAATGATGCCGGAAGATATAAAACGCTCTACGCTCACTGCTTTACAAGGTTTTTAAAAGATTTCTTAATCGGATCATTGCCAGGCGCATTCTGGTTTTAACCGTACCTAAAGGGATCTTCAATATTGATGCTATTTCGTCCTGTGTACAACCTTTATAATACGCAAGGTCAATGATGATGCGCTGTTCTGTATTCAGTTTTTCAAGAACTTTTGAAAGTCCTAAATGATCAGTAGACTGGTAAACGGTTAGGTGACCTGTATATAAATGTACGTCATCACCCACATTTTGGATTTTTTGGTCAAACTTGTGCGATTTGGAACGCAGCATGTCAATGGCCGTGTTGCGCGTAATGTTCAGCATCCAGGTAAACAGGCGGCCTTTTCCCTGGTTATAGTTGTCAATATTCCGCCATATTTTCAGGAACACCTCCTGCAGCGTATCGCCGGCTGCGTTTTCATTGTTCAGTATTTTCAGCGCCACCCCGTACAAAGCCGGTGAATAATGATCATATAAATAGTTGAATATGCGCTGGTTCCTGGCTTTCAGTCCCTGTATCAATTCTGCTTCCGTATATGTATAATCCGATTCCACTATATGCTGCTGGTATTTAAACGGTTACATGAGGCAAAACGCTGCCATTAGCCGGGCAAGGTCTGCTTTAACTCTTTTTAAACACTAAAGAAGGCAAAGATTATGAATGGGGTGAAATGAGGTTGAAAGATAGGAAATTAATCAACAATTAAAAATGATTACATCATAATTCACCGGCAAGCTTATACGTAATATCAATAATAAAACCAGGGTGCTCAGCTGCTTATTCTGCCGCTTAAAAATACCTGGTTCCATGAGGGAGTGTCGTTGCCGCCTTTTTTCTCCAGGGTAACCATAAACATTTGGGCGGCGGCAATTGCCTTCACTTTTTGCGGGCTGCTGCTTAGCTGTCCTGTTTCAAACACACCGGCATCTACCGCTTTGCCGTTTACCAACGCCCACAGCTGGTATTGCTGACCTGCGGCCGGCTCCGGCAAGCCCTGCGCCAGCACAAATGCCTCATGAGAGGCCGGATTCCAGCATACGGTAATGAACTGCCCGGCGTGCTTACCGCTACCGTTTAACCGTGTCCAGGTAAAGGCCGGGTTTTTCAGGAGCGTCAGCTCTCCCTGCGCCTGCTGCAGCTTTGCCTGTATCAATTGGTTATCGGCAGTAGCCTGCTGATGAACTGTTACCAGCTCATCATACTTTTGTTTATATATTTTATAACGGCTGGCGTAGCGGAAGTTCAGGAACAGGCTGATACCCAGCAGCACAATAGCCAGGGCCAGCGCAAACTGCAGCATGCGTTCGGGGGAAATAGCCGGCCAGCTAAACCCTGGGCCAGCAGGTGCTTCATCTGGTTCGGGCTCCCGCAGCTCTTCGGGCAGCAAGGCCTCTCCTTCCAGTGAGTCTTCATTTTCTATTACTTCCAGCAGGCGTTTGCGGATGCCTTTCGGCGGGGGTATTGAGTGCAGCTGCACATAGCGCTCCATATCCTGGCGGCAGGCTTCTACTGCAGCCTTTATTTCCGGGAACTCCGCCATGGCGTTTTCCACTTCCCTGGCCTCAGTAGCCGAAACCAAGCCCACTACGTAGCTTTCAATAATACCGGACGATATGTAGCGTTGGACATCCACCTTGTTCACACCTGTTTTAAGATATTCCTTAATTGAATAATTGCGTTGCGCATCCTGGTCTTAACGGTGCCCAGTGGTATGTCCAGCAGCTTGGCTATTTCATCCTGCGTACAGCCGCGGTAATAGGCCAGGTCAATAATCACGCGCTGCTCTTTGTTCAGCTGGTCCAGTACTTTGGACAGGCCCAGGTGGTCTATGGACTGCTGTACGGTGAGCTTTTCCAGGAACACGGTGCCGTCGCCCAGCTCCCGTATTTTCTGATCCAGCTTATGCGCCCGCGAGCGCAGCATGTCAATAGCTGTATTACGGGCTATATTCAGCATCCATGTGAACAGCCGGCCCTTGTCTGCATCATAACGTTCTGCGCTGCGCCATATTTTGAGAAAGATCTCCTGCAAGGCGTCTATGGCCATATTCTCATCGTTCACTATCTTAAGGGCCACGCCATATAATGCCGGGGAATAATGGTCATATAAGTAACTGAATACCTTTTCATCCCGGGCTTTCAGCCCCTGGACCAGTTCAGCTTCTGTATATGTAAGAGAAGGTCGCAAAATCAGACACTGGGATCGTTAAAAATCAACAGTGCCCAATATAGTAGGATTTTTTTACATTACAAAATTTTCATCTATCTTATTTATGGAAAATCATTTTGTAATCTGTCCCGATCTTTCCCTTGGAAATATCTTCCAGCTTCCCTTTGAGCATTCTGCGCTTTAGTGGTTTCAGGTAATCAATAAACAGCTTGCCCTCAATATGGTCGTATTCATGGAAGATAACCCGGGCAGTTATGCCATGAAAGGTGCGCTCGTGGGGTTGAAAGTTTTCATCTACATACCGCAGGCGGATGGTTTCGGGGCGGTATACATCTTCCCGGATGCGGGGTATGCTCAGGCAGCCTTCATTATAGGGCCACTCCTCTCCTTCCGCGGTTACCACATGGGCGTTAATGAATACCTGCTTAACACCTTTATCACCGGGATAGTCGGCCTTTTCATCCTCATCCAGGTTATTGATAATCTGTTCACTATCTATTACAAATAAACGGATCGGCTTATTTACCTGCGGTGCGGCCAGGCCTACCCCGCTGGAACCGTACATGGTTTCCCACATGTTGGCTATCAGCTGCTGCAGGTGCGGGTAGTCGGGGGCAATATCGTCGCAAACTTTTCTCAGCACCGGGTGACCGTATGCTACAATGGGTAATATCATTGCTAATTCAGTTTTTTAAAGAGGGCGAAGTTACAAAAATAGCCGTTAGCTATTGATAGTTAGCTTTCACAGCTGCCACGCACCCGCTTATTTATACTGCAAATATTCCTGCAGCAGCACGGTGGCGCTCACCTCATCTACCAGGGCCTTGTTTTGCCGGTCCTTTTTTTTCAGGCCGCTGTCTATCATAGAGCGGAAGGCGATTTTGGAGGTAAAGCGCTCATCTATCTTCTTCACCGGCATATCCGGGAAATTCTTTTTCAGGATGCGGATGCATTCTGTTACCAGGGCAGTGGCATCTGTAGGGTTGCCATCGAGCCCCTTTGGTTCGCCAATAATGATCTCCGACACTGTTTCCTGCGCAAAGTATTTTTTCAGGTAAGGCACCAGCTCATGTGTAAGCACGGTGGTAAGGCCGCTGGCTATCAGCTGCAAAGGGTCTGTAACGGCCAGGCCTGTGCGTTTTTTCCCGTAATCAATAGCTAGTATGCGCCCCATAGTTATTTTAAAAAAAGATGATGGTTGAAATATTTACCCGATCACCAGCATATCGCTGATGGCAAATACGGCATATACCACGCTGGCAACACCATTGGTGGTCATAAAGGCCAGGTTTACCCGGCTCAGGTCGTGCGGTTTTACCAGCAAATGCTGCGATACCAGCATTACAATAAATACTCCGGCGCCAATCCAGTACAGCCAGTGAAAGTGCCCCTGCACGCCAATGCCCACCACCAGGATGCCGGCTATGAGATGCAGCACTTCCGAAAAGCGCAGCGCAGCGGGCTTGCCCAGCCAGGCCGGTATGGAGTTGAGGGACAGGGAACGGTCAAACTCCTCATCCTGCAGGGCGTAGATAATATCAAAACCAGATACCCAGCATAGCACCAGTACCGATACCAGCACCGGCAGCAGGGCAAAATAACCGGTAACAGAAAGGAAAGCGCCAATGGGCGCCAGCGAAAGGCCCAGGCCCAGCACCAGGTGGCACAGCGCTGTAAAACGTTTGGTATAGCTGTAGCCCAGCACTACCAGCAGCGCTACGGGCGACAGGAAAAAGCAAAGGCGGTTAATGAACCAGCAGCACAGCATGAACAGCACGGCATTGGCAATTACAAAGAACAATGCATTGCCCGGTGCTATTATACCGGCAGGAATTTCCCTTTTAGCAGTACGCGGGTTACGCTTGTCAATATCCGCATCCAGCCAGCGGTTAAAAGCCATGGCAGCGCTGCGGGCAAATACCATGCACAGCACCACCAGCACAAACTGCTGCCAGTGAAACGGTTGCTGCGCCTTTGCGGTGGCCATGAAAAAGCCCGTCATGGCAAAAGGCATGGCAAAAATAGTATGGCTGAACTTTACGAGCGAAAGGTACTTATTAACGGTGCTGATCATATTATCTGAACTTTTACCGGCAATTATGAACGGTTAGCTGATGAAAGCCAACCACTAAGCGCCGGTTACTGTTTTTTTAGTTTTACAAATATATCCCAAACCACAATACCGGTGCTAACAGAGATATTGAGAGAATGTTTCATGCCGCTTTGCGGGATCTCAATACAACCATTCACCTGCTGCATAACAGCGGCATCCACACCAGACACCTCATTGCCGAAAACCAGCGCCAGCGGCTGACCGGCAGGCGGGGTAAAAGCATCCAGCATAATGCTTTGGGCGGCCTGCTCCACTGCCGTTACATAATAGCCCGCGGCCTGCAGCTGCTGTACTGCCTCCAGGGTAGTGGGCAGGTACTGCCAGTCAACTGTTTCGGTAGCGCCAAGGGCGGTTTTATGAATATCGCGGTGCGGCGGGGTGGGTGTGTACCCGCAAAGCACTATGCCCTGCAGGAGAAATGCATCGGCGGTGCGGAAAACCGATCCTACATTATGCATGCTGCGTACATTATCCAGCACCAGCACCAGCGGCGTTTTATCGGCCTCTTTGAACTGGCTTATGGTTTTACGGCCCAGCTCCTCCATGGTTAGTTTACGCATAGGCTGCAAAGATATATGCAAATGTGCAGATATGCAGATGTGCAGATGAGGGGAAAGGGAGAATGTGCAAATGTGCAGATATGCGAATGTGCAGATGTGCAGATGGGAGGAAAGTGTGCGGGGTAAACTCAGCCGCGATTGAGCATGAAATCATTCATATATTAAAATTATATATGTACGTAAATAAAAAATACCCTGTTGGATTGCACCAATAAGATAGCTTACGGATAAACAGTGAAGATGTGATAAAACGCATCCGTGCAGCAACATCTCTGCATCTGCACATCTGCACATTTGCATATCTGCACATCTTCCCGCATCTGCACATTTACTATATTTGCCCCCTATGGCTAAAAGCAAATCAGAAGAAACCCCATTGATGCAGCAGCACAATGCCATTAAGGCAAAATATCCGGATGCCGTGCTGCTTTTCCGGGTGGGTGATTTTTATGAAACGTTTAATGAGGATGCCGTGATTGCCGCACGGGTATTGGGCATTGTATTAACCAAACGGGCCAACGGCGCGGCCTCTTATGTTGACCTGGCGGGCTTTCCGCACCATGCGCTGGACACCTACCTGCATAAGCTGGTAAAAGCCGGCTACCGGGTAGCCGTGTGCGACCAGCTGGAAGATCCCAAATCTGTAAAAGGCATTGTAAAGCGCGGCGTTACTGAAATGGTAACACCCGGTGTAGCCATTAACGATAAGCTGCTGGAAAATGCCAGCAATAATTTTCTGGCCGCCGTACACTTTGGCAATAAAAATACCGGGGTGGCTTTCCTGGATATTTCTACCGGCGAATTTTTTGTGGCACAGGGTAACGTGGAATATATTGACAAGCTGCTGCAAAGCTTCCGCCCGGCAGAAGTAGTGTTTGCAAAGCCCCAGCTGAAACATTTCCGCCAGTCATTTGGCAGCCGCTTTTACACCTATATGCTGGAAGAGTGGATATTTACCACCCAGTACAGCCAGGAAATACTGCTGAAGCACTTTGGCACCCACTCCCTGAAAGGCTTTGGCGTGGAAGACCTGGCCGACGCGCACATTGCAGCGGGCGCCACGCTGCATTATTTAAAAGACACGGAACATCCCAACCTGCAGCACATCAGCAGCATGCAGCGCATAGACCAGGACGATTTCCTGTGGATGGACCGCTTTACCGTGCGTAACCTGGAGCTGATGAGCAGCAGCATGGAAAACGGCCATACCCTGCTGCATGTGCTGGACAATACCGTAAGCCCCATGGGCGGCCGCCTGCTGAAACGCTGGCTCGTATTTCCGCTGCGCGATAAACAGCAGATCAATGAAAGGCTGGATGTGGTGGAATATTTCATTAAAGAAACAGACCTTGCCAAAAACCTGCAGCATCACCTGAAACAGGCAGGCGACCTGGAAAGGCTGGTATCTAAAATACCGCTGAAGAAAATAAACCCGCGGGAAGTGATGCAGCTGGCCAAAGCCCTGCAGCAGGTGCAGACCATACAGGAGCTGTTGACCAATAACGCTAATGACTACCTGCAACGCCTGTGCGCACAAATGAACCCCTGCCCTGCCATACTGGACCGCATACTGCAGCAGGTAACAGAAAACCCGCCGGTGCAGGTAAACAAAGGCGGCACCATACGGGAAGGTGTACACGCAGAGCTGGACAAGCTGCGCAACATAGCCACTTCAGGCAAGGAATACCTGCTGCAGATACAGCAAAAGGAGTCGGAAGCCACGGGCATACCGTCGCTGAAAGTAGCGTTTAACAACGTTTTCGGTTACTATCTTGAAGTAACCAATGCGCATAAAAATAAAGTGCCTGCCAGCTGGATACGCAAGCAAACGCTGGCCAACGCAGAACGTTATATTACCCCGGAGCTGAAGGAGTATGAAGAGCAGATAACCGGCGCGGAGGAAAAAATACTGGCCCTGGAAGTACAGCTGTTTGACGATTTGCTGCTGGCGCTGCAGGAATATATTGTGCCCGTGCAGCAGAACGCGCAGGCCATGGCCCGTATGGACTGCCTGCTGTGCTTTGCATCCAATGCGCTGCAGTACAAATACCGGCGCCCGGTGCTTACAGAAGGTTTTGAGCTGGATATTAAAGATGGGCGCCACCCTGTAATTGAGCGCGGCCTGCCGGCGGGTGAAAGCTATGTAGCGAATGATATTTATTTAGACCAGGAGCAGCAGCAGGTTATCATACTTACGGGGCCTAACATGAGCGGTAAATCGGCCCTGCTGCGGCAAACAGCGCTGATAACACTCATGGCGCACATGGGCAGCTTTGTGCCGGCGAGCAGCGCCACCATTGGGTTAACCGACAAGATATTTACGCGTGTAGGCGCTTCCGATAACCTGAGCGGCGGCGAATCGACCTTTATGGTAGAGATGAATGAAACTGCCAGCATTATTAATAATATTACGCACCGCAGCCTGGTAATACTGGACGAAATAGGACGCGGCACCAGCACCTACGATGGCATTTCCATTGCCTGGAGCATTGTGGAGTACCTGCATGATATGACGCCGCACAAACCCAAAACCTTGTTTGCCACGCATTATCATGAGCTGAATGAGCTGGAAAATAAATTAAGCCGGGTTAAGAACTTTCACATTACCAATATGGAAAGCGGCAACAAAGTGATCTTTTTACGTAAGCTGGCGCCGGGGGGCAGCCGCCACAGCTTTGGCATACACGTGGCGCGCATGGCCGGCATGCCGCCTGCATTGGTGAACCGCGCCAATGAAGTGTTGTCGCAGCTGGAAGAAAAACATATTGAAGCGCCGCTGCAGCAAAACATTAAACAAATTGCCAGCTCCACCAAAGTGCAGCTAAGTATTTTTGATGCGCACAGCGATACCTTCAAGCAAATACGGGATATGCTGGAGCATGTGGATATTAACCGGCTAACACCGGTAGAAGCCCTGCTGAAGCTGAATGAGATAAAGGGTTTGCTGTAAGTGCAGCCCGGCTATTATGATCATTTATAGGTACTATTTGATTAGTTATCGTATGGGTTTTAACGTTACCAGGGGTTAGCATGTTTTGTATTATAAAAATGCTTAAATTCAGTACGATAATTTTTTAACCCATCACTCAATAACCATTAGTATCTATGAAAAAGTTTGTTCCTATTGCACTTTTGCTGTGCGTATTGTTGTCTTTATCAAGTTTTGCACCGGTTCATAAGCCGGCTTTTGCTATCAAAAGTGGTAAGTTTGTAACCTGGCCAATTACCGGTACGGTACAGGGTTCTCCCGGAACCATGACCTATACGGTTGATGGCAGCGGTACAACTCCTTCCAGCATTACATTTTATTTACAGTCAACCGGCACTTATATCGTATCGAGACCCTTTACACTAACAAGCAGTAATGAATGGATTGCTGATGATCTGAAAACAACTACCGGTATTACAGCAGTAATTTACCACAATACGAACAGTACGCCAGGCGGCTATGCCCTTACGTTCATTAGTCCGTATTAATGTTAAAAGGCCTCCTGTGTGTATCATACAGGAGGCCTTTCTTTTTTGCCGTTGCCGGCTTACCAGTCATCTGTTCTGAACGACGATACCGGCAGCCCTTCATTGCTGAACAATGTTCCCACCATCCAGTCTTTATACCCATAGCGCACCGCTACGGGCTGTTTTACCTCCTCACTTTTCACGGCTATACCATAACCGGTGATCCAAGCAGTGGCGGGATGGTATACTTTATCTGCACCGGCTACCTCAAAATCTGATAACGGTTTGTTATAAACAAAGGATGTTAGTCCGTTAGGCGCATTGTTAAAAAACAGCTGAACGGTATCAGTAGCCACTTTCATGCTTTTATATACCGGCGTAGCCCAGGGTATGTTTTTATACCCGTAGGTATTGGCCAGCGCGCAATACAGCAGGCGTTTGGCAACAATGGTCTTATCTGTAGGGTGAATATTGTGCTCATCGCCTACATCCATGGTTACTGCCATGCCGGAGTGGGGTATTTCATCCAGGGCTTTCAGCTGCGCTTCGCGCAGCAGGAACGTTTCTCCCTTATCGCCTCTATAAACGAAGGGCGCTATCTGTACATAATAAAAACCCCATTCACCGCAATCCCAGGCAGCTCTCCATGATTTTACCATGGCGGGCATCAGCTTTTGATACTGGGCGGCACGACCGCGATTGCTTTCGCCCTGGTACCACAGCGCGCCATTGATAGTGTAACCTACTACCGGCGCTACCATACCGTTATAGAGGTTGGTAGCATCGTTAGGTTTCAGTTTCAGGGTATCTGCTGCATCGGGAATCTTAATTTCGTTTGTAAAAGGCTGCAGGCTTTCTTTATCCATCCAGGCTTCTATTACGGTACCGCCCCAGGTGGCTTCGATAATGCCTACCGGCATTTTCAGCTTCTGCTGCAGCATTTGGGCAAACTGGTAACCAACGGCGCTGAAATCCGCTGCGGAAGCAGCATCTGAAACCTGCCAGCTGGCATCGCAGTCGGACAATGGCACTCTTGAGATTTTCTTACGCACATTAAACAACCGCAGCTGCGAATTATCTGCATTCATTAGTATATCTGCGGCATGTAATACCGGCTGGTTTTTAAAACCTTTTACCGGCATTTCCATATTGGACTGGCCGGAGCAGAACCAAACCTCCCCGATGAGGATGTTATGCAGTGTTACCGGTTTACCGTCTGAAATAGTGATGTTGTAAGGACCGCCGGCCTCCGGCGTTTGCACTTTTACTTTCCAGGCGCCATCGGCACCGGCTTTAACCGTGTACTGTTTTTTGTTCCAGGAGGTGGTAACGGTTACCCTTGCATTGGCGGTAGCATGGCCCCATAAGGCTGCCTGCGTTTGACGCTGCAGCACCATATTGCTGCCAATAACTGCGGGCAATGTAACATTGGCTGAGGCGCTGAGTGAAAGCAGGAGAAAAAAGGAGATAATGACTTTCTGCATAGTGGAATTTTATAGTTACTGCAAAAACACAAAATATAGAATTGTGCAGATAAAAAAAAGCATCCCGGTCTTAAGCCCGGGATGCAACATCTCTGTTTCTTGTGTAGGTATAGGATTAGTAAGTAGCCTATTTCATCCAGAAGATCTTGCTGTAAGGCAGATCCTTGTCAGCCACCTTGGCGTAGTTTTCCGCATTCAGTGAACGCTCGTTACCAGGATAAGTTAACCTGTACGCCGGTGAAGGTACAGTTGAAATGCCCGGATCTGCAGGGAAGGTCAGCTTGGGATAGCCGCTTCTTCTCATTTCGGCCCAGGACTGTGTATTTTGCATGATACCAAAAGCCACCCATTTCTGTAACCCGATCTTGTTCAGGTTATCTTCAGTAACCGTACCATAAGCCACTTTGGGACTGGCGAGCAGCAGTGTGATCTCTGCTTCGGTAGCTGCAGTTTGCTTGGTGCCGTAATCGCTCAGGTTGTGTATTTTATAGTAGTTGGAAATAGACTCGCGGATGCCTTTTTCATAAGCAGATTTTGCGCTTCCACCGCCAGCGCCGCCAGGCCATCTTTCAAGCGCCTCTGCTTTCAGGAACCAGGTTTCTGCGGAGGTGAAGATGATACCGGGGAACTTTGTATTTTTTACAAAGGTGGTACTGTCTATAAGCGAGATCGCTTTGGCACCGATTTCCGCCTGTTGCTGCGCAGCGGTCATTGAGGTAATCATGCCGTGATACTGGCCGGCAGCGTTTTTAGTATACAATATGCGCAAACGCGGGTCACCGGTGGGTTTCAGCAGTGAATCCACCATGTAGCCAGGCGCATATTGGTGGCCATCGTTAAAGGAAGCGGTCAGGTCTATTATAAGGTTGGTACCGCCTGTTACGATTTCGGCATTATCTGTATAAGCGTCAATCATCGGGTACAGCGTAGGATTACCCATCAGCTCCTGTACCAGCGCTTTTGAATTGGCTTCATCTACATAAGACTTACGCATTGCCAAACGCAGTAAAAGCGAGTTACAGTAGCGGCGCCATTTCAGCAGGTCGCCTTTGAACAGGATGTCCTGCTTGGCCAGCTTGTTCAGGTAAAACTGTTCTGGTTGCGCATTTGCCAGCCAGTTGCTGATAGCTTTCAGATTAGTGATAGCAGAGTCATATACGGCCTTGCCCTCATCAAACGCGGCCAGCTTTAAGCTACCGGTTGCATTCAAACCACCTGCTTCAGAGAACGGAATATCCCCCCAAAGATCCACCATTTGTGTGGCCTGGTCATACAGGAAGATTTTGGCAGTTTGCGTGAACAGCAGGTAACCCTGCTTATCAGCATCTGTAGAAAGTGCGTCGTAGGCTTTTTCTATTTCCCTGTAGCTGGACATTGGAGCAGCCCAGTTGTTGTCGCTACCCGGTGCGCTGTAAAAGTCGTCCCAACGGTCTTGTGCATAAGACTCGGGCTGCTCGTACATTTTATTGGCATTCACAAATCCCAGGGTTTGGGTATAAATACCCATCTGTATACCGGTGAATGTCCACAGGCCCCAATAGTCCGGTATAACCCTCCGGTTCTTGAACATGCCGGTGTAAAAGGCATCTATACTGCCTTCGGTAGTTTTTTCAGGGTCCAGGTATTTGCTGTCTATCGTAGACTTTTTACACGCCCCGATAAAGCCCAGCACTGGCGCCAGCATTAATATTATAAGAAAGTTCTTCTTCATGTTTTCAGTTTTTGCAAAAATCAATTAAAAGCTCAGTCTAACAGTTCCGCCTATTGTGCGTGCAGCTACTGAAGAGCCGGCGTCCAGACCCTGGCTTATAAAGTTGCTACCAATACCTACTTCAGGATCCATGTTAGGTAATGTTTTGTAGAAATAGAGCAGGTTACGGCCAAACAGCCCTACGGTCAACGTCTGCATTTTTGCTTTGTTTGCAAGCGCTACAGGGAATGAATAGTTCAGCGATACTTCACGCAGCTTAATAAAGTTGTTGTCAAATACTGCATTCTGGTAAGAGTTCTTGGTTCTTGCACCATAGTTACCCCAACCATAGGTATATTCATAGTATTGTGCAGCCTGCAGGATCTTTTCATTTTTCTTCCCGGTTTCATCCACACCATCCAGCACTACACCATCATGATATACAGTGGTTCCCGGAGGAGCAGCGCCACCGTTTAACAGTGTTCTGTTACCAGCAGCATCTTCATAATATGCTAAACCGCCATGCTCTTCGTCACGGTACTGCAGGGTGCTTTTATACAAACCGTCGCCGAGTGCATAAAAGTTGGTTACAGAAAGGATCTGTCCACCCCAACGGTAATCTACCAGGAAGTCCAGCGTCCAGTTTTTGTAACGCAGTGTATTACCGATACCGCCATTCAGCTTAGCCTGTATGTTACCTACTTTTTTGGGAGCGGAGTTATCAGATACGTAGTAGCCGTTTGCATCTATGATGCTCTGGCCCTGGTCGTTTTTCTTAAAGGTGTTTACCATGATGTCGCCTGCTGCTTCACCCACTTTTGCAACGATGTATGCAGAACCGTTATCCACGTTCATTAAAGTGAGCTGGCTAAGGCCGGGCTGCAGGCTTTTCAGCTTGTTCCTGTTAAAGCCCAGGTTAGCGCGTATATCCCATGTCAGGTCTTTTGTAGATATGGGGGTGCCATACAGGGCTACTTCCAGACCATAGTTGTTCAGGTCACCTACGTTTTGCCAGATATTTTTTGCACCGGTTGAAGAAGCCACGTTCAGGTTAATGATCTGACCTTTTACTATGTTGTTATAATAAGAGATGTCGAACCCTAAGCGGTTTTCAAACATTTTGCTTTCCCATCCGATTTCATACTCGTGCTTAAACTCAGGCTTCAGACCATTATTACCATAGTTGCTGCCAGGGTACATGGTTGCTACGCCATTAACAGAGCTACCGGTATATACGATATTAGCCTGGTAAATGCCCGGAGGGTTGGCAGCCACACCGTAAGACAAACGCAGCTTGCTGTAGTCCACAAAGTTAGGCATATGCAATGCCTTAGACATTTCAAAGGAAAGGCTTACACTGGGATAGAAATAGCTATTGTTGTCTGGTGAAAGCACAGAAATCCTTTCATAGCGGCCGGTACCTTCCAGGAACAGGAAGTTGCGGTAGCTTAATCCCAGGATGCCGAATATACCATCCTGCAGGTAATAGCTTCTCTTGGTATCGTTCTGGCCTGTAACAGGGTTTTTAGATGCCTGTATAGTAAACCAGTTTTCCTGCAGCAAACCACCCGCGGTACTCATTCCGCTAAAGCGGCGCTCTTCGCGGCGGGCCTGGTAACCCAGGCTGGCATTTAAACCGAATTTGGGAGAGAATTCTTTGTTATAAGTCAGCAATAAGTCGCCGTAAGCGATGTTATACTGGTTATTGTTAACTGAGTATTGACCAGATTCACCGATATACAACGGATACTCTGAATAGTTTTTGGTTTCAGCAGTATAGCCGGTGAAGTCTGTACCCATACGGCCGCGGAACTTCAGGCCGGGGGCAACATCATAGTTCAGCGTGAAGCTGGAAATAAAACGGTTAGACCTTTCATCATAGTTATTCCGCAGCTGCTTCCACAGGAAGTCCATAAAATCAGTAGCATAAAAAGGATATTTGAAGGCTTCCTCAGGGTCGCGGTTAAGGTTGTCAAGCGTTACATACTTATAACCTTTGCTGGTTTTATACTTGGAAAGGAAGAAATCCATATCATCAAAGGCGCTAAAGAACCCTGCATAGCTAGCCAATACGCGGTTCATCTGCTCCGGGCGGTTATGCACATACTCATTCACATAAGTCATCACAATGTCGGTGGTTAACTTAGGCGTTATCTTATATGAGGTATTCAGGTTAAAGTTATTCTTTTGCTGTTTACCGCCAATTTGTATGCCTTTATAGTCAATACGATTATAAGAAAAGCGATAGCTGCCTTTTTCATTTGCATTGGATATTGCTATATTGGCCTGGGAGCTGTAACCATTCTTGAACAGCTTTTTCCAGTTATTGTCGTTCCCATAATATTTACGGGTACTGCCATCCACATACACCACATCCCTTCCGTCGAACTTAGGTCCAAACTGGCCGTCAATATCGTAAGGCACCCTTACATCTTCTTTACCATCGCCATTTATGTCGCCCAGGGGAATCCAGCCATCAGCCGGGTAACCGGAACCAACCATATTTATCCTGTCGTAACCAGGGCCATATTCTGACTGCACATCCGGCAGCACAGCAGCTTGTTCTATACCATAAGAGTAGTTGAAATCTACGCCCAGGCCGGCACGTTTAGTACCCTGCTTGGTAGTGATCATTACCACACCGTTACTACCGCTGGAACCGTACAGTGCCGTTGCAGCAGAACCTTTCAGGATGTTCACTTCTTTTATGTTATCCGGGTTAATGTCCAGCAGGCTGTTACCGCGGATGCGGGTATCTCCCCAGTATTTATTGGCGTCACCGGTGTTCACAATATCGTTACGGATAGGCACACCATCCACAACAATCAGCGGCTGGCCATCGCCATTGATAGAGTTTACACCGCGAATCTTGATAATAGCGGCGCTGGTGCTACCACCGGGTGCAGTTTGAATGCTTACGCCGGCTGCTTTACCATACATTGCGGATGCAAAGTTGGTGGGAGAGGATTTTACCAGGTCATCGCCGGAGATGTTTGATACGGCATAACCCAGCTTACGGCGCTCTCTTTTGATACCCATAGCTGTTACCACTATTTCATTCAACCCTTTGCTGTCCGGTAATAACCTTACCACCAGCGAAAGGCGGCCGTTTAATGGCACTTCCTGCCTTATGTAGCCTACATAAGACAGTACAAGTGTGGCATCTGTGTTTACGTTTAATTTAAAGGCGCCATTGGCATCTGTGAGTGTGCCAGCCGAGCCGGACTTCTCCATTACACTCACCCCTACCAGCGGGCCACCTTTTTCATCCTGCACGATACCGGCTACAGTTTTCTTTTCCTGTGCATATATAAAGTTGGCACATAGCAGGAAAAGTACCGCGCATACGAGTAGCGATCTTTTCATTTTACTCTTTTTTAGATTAATTACTATAGTGTTAAAGCGTTAATGTGTGAATTGGCATAGTCATATCCATCCCACGTCAGGGGATAACGAGATTGGCAATAGTTATTCATTATTGTTTCATTGGCAGGGCAGCCCGCTATTACAATTTGAAGTACCGGTATAAGGAATAATTATTACCCGCTGCTTTTACAGCGTTGGTTTTCATGGCGTTGCATTGAATTGTTCCATAGGTCAATAAGGTTTTCATTAGGTTTCAAAAAGTAATTCCGTTTTCAGGCGCTCTTTACACCCTTTGAACGGCATTTATGGCAAAATTCTTATAGCCAAACTTATCGTAATATAATGTAATATAGTTATTTATTTCAAAACAGTAAAAAATATCATAATATTTTTATGCCCGTACACTGCAGGGGGTTTGTTAAATGTCCCACCCCAAAGGGATTAATACGCCCGAATGTTCTGAAAAGGTTTTGTAATTACTCTCCGAAAAAAAAGAAACCAATATATGCTATAAATATATCATTATATACTTATAACATTAAATTTTTAATCATTAATCACTGGTTATTACCCAATCACTTATCAACATCAAACATAGATATTTTTTTTATAATCTGCAAGCTTATCACATCATTTTCAATAAAATAGTTAAAATAAGGGAAGGGTATGCTAAATAAGTACAGGCATTTAGCAAAAAAAACAGGGCGCTTTCAGCCCTGCTTTGTGATTGCTTTAACAGTAATTAATGCTTATGAGTAGTGTAACAGCTACGTATGTACGCTTTTATATAATCGTTTCAGCTATTCGCATGGTTGACTCCCTTACCTCCAGTGTTGGCTGCAGCACCAGGTGCTGTGAGGTGGAGGATGGATGGTTAAGCTCCTGCATCAGCACATTTACGATCTGCCGGCCTATTTCTTCTATCGGCTGCGATACGCATGTGATGGATGGGCTGTGCAGCCTGAAGAGATCATGATCATCAAAGCATACCATACCCACATCGGCGCCTATACGAAGTCCCAGTGAGCGGATGCTTTCTATGCCATAAATGCCCAGGTAGTTGGTGGCAAAAAACACCGCATCTACCCTGGAGCTTTTGAGGTACCTGGTAATTTCCTGTGTATGCCCTGCACGGTCCAGCTCAAAAGGCAGGCGCTTTACCACATTCTTGTTGTAGGGCAGACCGTGTTTTTTAAAGGCGGCCATAAAACCGTCCATACGCTGCTTCATCTGCACCTGGTCCGAGGTGGTGGTAATAATGGCTATTTTCTGGTAACCTTTCTCTATGAGGTGAGTGGTGGCGTCATAAGCGCCCTGGTAGTTGTCTACCACCACGTAATGGGAATCTACATTAGGCAGGTAACGGTCCATAAGCACTACCGGTTTGCGCACCATTTTCAGCAGCTCTATCTCTTTTTCCATGTTCTTGGTGGGTACGATAATGTAACCATCTACCTGGCGGTATTTCAGTACTTCCAGGAGGCCCCGTGCTTTTTCACTGTTATCTTCGGTGCTGCCGTACAGTACCTTATAACCGTGCTTATCGGCTTCGTCCTCCACTACTTTGGCCACGTTGGCAAAAAAGTTATTGGCAATGTCTTCTACAATAAGGCCGAGCGTTTTGGTTTTACCGGTGCGCAGTCCCCGTGCTAACTGGTTGGGCTTGTATTTTAGCTTGCTGGCAATTTTGAGGATTTTTTTGCTAACCTGGTCACTGATCCGCTTTTCCTTGGCTTTTCCATTCAGTACAAAAGAAACTGTGGTAGGTGACACACCCGCCTGTTTGGCGATGTCCTTTATAGAAATCCCTTTCATCTGTTAATTTTTTATTTCTCTGGCGGTCAGATGGAACTTACCATGATAAAACATTCATTCACCTGTATATATAATGAAAATTTTACGACGGCCGTTTCATTCGCGATAATTAGTTTGTGCTTGAAATCAGGTGTGCCGGAACCTCCTATTGAGCGCAGGTATAAAACGCTCAATCGATTTAGCCCTGTGTAAAATACAAAAATACTTGTCAAAAAAACAATACTCTCTCTAACAGCTAATTTACGGGAAATGATAGTTTTTTAACCAAAAATTAATAAATTGGCATCATTCACAGGAATACGCCCGGTGGGGGGCGGCAGGCAACAACTTCCATTGCCATTAAAAGAACAACACCACCCTACGACCAAACAAATTAAACGAATG
>NZ_DASTRI010000125.1:0-20777 GCF_035761305.1 Chitinophaga sp.
GGCAGGTACGGTTTTATGTCGTTCAGCGTTAAGGTCCTGAGCTCCAGCGAAAGGCGCTGCCCCTGGAAAAAACCGGCTACAAAATCATTGGCCGGGGTAAACAGCAGGTCTTCCGGCGCGCCCAGCTGCTGCAGCCGCCCCTGGTCCATCAGCCCAATGCGGTTACCCATTTCAAAGGCTTCCTGCACATCGTGCGTAACCATGATAATGGTTTTATTCTCCAGCTCATCCAGCGCCAGAAACTCCCTGCGCACGCTGGCGCGGGTTACCGGGTCCAATGCGCCAAAGGGCTCATCCATCAGCAATACCGGCGGATCTGCCGCCAGCGCACGCGCCAGGCCTACCCGCTGCTGCTGGCCGCCGCTTAGCTGGCCGGGGTATTTATGTAAAAACTCAGCCGGGGGCAGGTGCAGCTTTTCCATAAGCGCGTAGGTGCGTTGCTGTATGCGGGCATCATCCCACTGCAGCAGCCGCGGCACCACGGCTATATTTTCTTCTACCGTATAATGCGGGAACAGGCCGTTGTTCTGCAGCACGTAGCCTATGCCCCTGCGCAGCTCTTCTGCCGGCTGTTCCTGTACCAGCTTACCGTTTACGGTAATTTGCCCGCTGTTGGGTTCTATGAGCCGGTTTATCATGCGCAGGGTGGTGGTTTTGCCGCTGCCGCTGGTGCCCAGCAATACCAGGAGGGTTCCGGGCAGCACTTCAAAGGAAACATCTGTAACCGCTGCTTTTCCGTCGAAGGTTTTATATACGTGCTCCAGCTTTATCATACCGGTTGAGGTTTTAGATCTACGATCATCATCCGGATCTACGGTAAAAAGAGATGGTACAAACAGGCTTCCGTAAACCGTTTATCTAAAATCGTAAAATACTTTTATGTGATGAGGAAAAACTTACCCACATTGTTGGTTATCCACAATCCGCCTGGTTATCAAGCTGCATGAACAGGTTGTTCAGCGACTCGGCATAGAGCGGATGCGCAAAGATCATTTCTTTCATTTGCAGGGCTGTAATGCCGCCCAGCATGGCCATTTGCAGCAGCGTCATAAGCTCGCCGCCTTCGGCGCCCAGCACAGTAGCGCCTAAGATTTTATACGTGCCCTTTTCAACCAGCGCTTTCATAAAACCCTGTGTGCTGCCGGTTTCTATGGCCCTGGCCACATGGCTCATATCCATTTTGCATACCGTAAAATCCAGTCCCTTTGCTTTGGCTTCTTTTTCTGTAAGGCCAATGTGGCCCAGCTGCGGATCGGTGAACATGCAATAAGGCACCTGCCTACCTGTGACGGTAGCATCCGCACCTGTTACCAGGTTTTTATACAGCACCCAATGATCATTGTATGAAATATGCGTAAAGGCAGGGCCGCCGGTTACGTCGCCCATGGCGTAAATACCCGGCACATTGGTTTCCAGGCGGCCGTTTACTTTAATGAACCCGCGGTCGTTTGTTTGCACGCCGGCTTTATCCAGCCGAATGGCTTTTGTTTGCGGCACGCGGCCGGCGGCCAACAGCAGGTGAGAGCCGGTTACGGTATACGTTTGCCCACCGCTGGCAACAGTACATACAATGCTTTCGCCGTTTTGTGCTACCTGCTGTAATGCGGCGCCGGTGAAAATGCGAAGGCCTTCGGCCTCCAGTATCTGCTGCACGCACAGTGACACGTCTTCATCTTCCCGGCCTACCAGGTGCGGGCCTTTTTCAATAATGGTTACCTGGCTGCCAAAGCGCCGGAACATTTGCCCGAACTCCAGGGCAATGTAGCTACCGCCCAGTATTACCAGGTGCTGCGGCAGGGTGGTGAGGTCCAGTATGGTAGTACTGGTAAGCCAGGGCACTGTATCAAGCCCCGGTACCGGCGGTATTTGCGGCGTAGTGCCAATGTCAAGGAAAATATAGTCGGCGGTAACCGCTTCCGTTTCGCCGCTACTAAGCTGTATGGTAAGCGCCCCGGGGCCGGTGAAAACAGCTTCGCCATGAAAAAGCGTGAGGTGCTCGGTGTTTTCCAGCCCTTTTTCAGATCCGCCGCGGAACTGCCGTACAATGTCATTTTTACGGGCTACTATCTGCTCCAGGTTTACGGCATAGCCATTCACCGCTACCCCCCACTGCCCGCTGTTGGTGGCCATGTAGGCTGCCTTTGCTGAGGCTACCATGGCTTTGGTGGGGGTGCAGCCGTCATTTATACATGTGCCGCCGATGAACCTTTTTTCAACCAGGGCAGTGGACCACCCGGCCTGGGCCAGCTTTTTTGCAAGAGGGGTGCCGCCTTGCCCGGACCCGATAATAACTGCTTTGAAATGCGTCATATGTGTGGGGAGTTTTTAGCGCTGGTTTAACGTATATGCCATTGTATTTCAGCAGAAAGGGGTGCCCAAATATTATACCGATGTGCAGGTATGAAGCTAGGCAAAATGATTGCGTTGCCATTGGCAGAGGGCTTTTATATATTTGCGGTCCTGTTTTGTCTGCACATCTGCATATTTGCATATTTGCACATTAAATCATACTTATGTCCAAGAATTACCTTATTGGTATAGGCGCCGCCGTTATAATCATTATCAGCGCATTTCTGCCCTGGCTAACAGTAGAAAGCAAACACCTGGTATTTACCGGGGTGCACACCGTGGGCTCCAGTTTTGGGGAGCCGGGCAAGCTGAATATCATGTTGTCGGTGATTGCCATTGTATTTTTTGCGTTGCGGAAAATGTGGGCGCAGCGCATCAATATTTTTATCACCGCCTTTCTCATTGCCTGGACCCTGCGCAACTTCATCCTGTTTGCCCGCTGTGAAATGGGCGAATGCCCGCATAAGGAAATTGGGCTGTACCTTTCGCTGTTCGGCGCACTGGTTGCTTTTTTTGCGGTAGTAACCGGCAAAAACAAGCCCTCTAACGCATAACCTTGCTTACTGCCAGCACCGCCAGCCAGATACCGATGACCAGCAGCAGGTAACGGAATATTACCGGCCCTGTTTTCTGACTGGTGATCCTGGCTTTTATAAAAGAGAAAACAAGTACTGTTATTAATACCAGGATAGTGCTGGTACGGGTGGCAGCCCCGAAATTTTCATTGGCCAGGTAAGGCCAGAAGGGGATGAGCGCCCCTGCCAGGAAACTGGTACCCACCACCAGGGCGCTGCGCAGCGCGCGTAAGGGATGCCAGTGCACCCGCTGCACTTTTTCCTGCTGCAGCACCTGCTCCCAGCGGGTAGCATCCTGCTCCATCTCTTTCCCGATATGTTCAATGGTATCTTCGGCTATATCCAGCTTTTGCAGCTTTTTCCTTTCCCGGGGAGAGAGGGTGGCCTCATCATGCGCATCGCCGCGGTTGGCCTGCCAGGCGGTGGCTATTACCAGTACAGCGCCACCCAAAGATACCCAGAGGTTAAGGTTGTAGAACTGCTGTACATCAACAGGAAACACCTGTATGAGCAGCGTGGTAAAGAATAGCAGGAACAGCCCGTCGGGGAACCCGATAAGGAAGTCGGTTTTCCAGCCCGTACTGCGAATAGTGATAATTGACATTAATTATGAATTGTTCAATTACGATCCCGCAAAACGGGACATGAATGCCTTTGAAAATAAATTATGATATGAATAATGCGTAATTAACCCAGCGCTTCCAGGCTGCGCGCAATCATTCCCACGCATTCCTTTACCTGGGCGGCATTGATCGGCAGGGGAGGTGCAAAACGTATTTTGTCGCCGTGGGTGGGTTTGGCCAGCAGGCCCTGTTCTTTCAGCGCCAGGCACAGCTCCCAGGCTGCTTCGGGATCGGTATGTTTAATCACAATGGCATTCAGCAGTCCTTTGCCCCGCACTAATGAAATATTGGGTGATTGCAGGGCGTTCAGCTCATCGCGCAGCAGCTGTCCCATAGCAGCGGCGTTTTCCGCCATCTTTTCTTCTTTCAGCACAGTAAGCGCAGTAATGGCCACCTTGCACGCCAGGGGATTGCCGCCGTAGGTGGACCCGTGCTCGCCCGGTTTTATGGTAAGCATAATTTCATCATCTGCCAGCACAGCCGATACCGGCAGCGTACCGCCGGACAGCGCCTTGCCCAGTATCAGTATATCGGGGCGCACATTTTCCAGGTCGCAGCATAGCATGGCGCCGGTGCGGGCCAGCCCGGTTTGTATTTCATCGGCTATGAACAGCACATTGGCATCGGCACAATACTGCCGCGCTTTGGAAAGATAGCCGTTGTCCGGCACCACCACGCCGGCCTCTCCCTGTATCGGCTCTACCAGGAAACCGGCTACGTGCGGGTCTTGCAGGGCTTTTTCCAGGGCCGGCAGGTTGTTGTAAGGGATCACCTCATAGCCGGGCATATAAGGGCCAAAGCGCTCACGCGCAGCAGGGTCGGTGCTGAAGGAAATCACATTCAGCGTACGGCCGTGGAAGTTATTGGCGCAGGTAATGATCTTTGCTTTGTTTTCCGGTATGCCCTTTACAGCGTAGCCCCAGCGGCGGCACAGCTTCAGCGCGGTTTCCACCGCTTCTACGCCGGTATTCATGGGCAGCACCTTATCATACCCGAAAAAGCGGGTGATAAAAGCGGCGTATTCGCCCAGCAGGTCGCTGTGAAAAGCCCGGGAGGTAAGGGTGAGCTTTTGCGCCTGTTCAATAAGGGCAGCAATAATTTTAGGGTGGCAATGGCCCTGGTTCACGGCCGAGTAGCCGGAGAGGAAATCGTAATACCGTTTGTTATCCACATCCCATACAAACACGCCTTCCCCGCGCTCCAGCACTACCGGCAGGGGATGGTAGTTATGCGCGCCGTACTGCTCTTCCAGCGCCAGGTAATGTTGTGTTTTTTCACTGATTGTAAATGCAGGTACCATAGGGGTAAAGGTAGTTCAATTAGCAGAAAGCGGAAAAGTCAAAAGTCAAAAAGTAAAAGGTAAAAAGTAAAAAAGTGCGGAGGGGCCAAAGTAAAAGCGGTGTTTGTTACGCCATGGGTATTATCTTGCGCATATAGCTTTAACACCCCTGCTGCAGCGGTAAGGGTTGTTCAGGCAATAATGAACACAACCGCTGCCAGCCTTATCGCACATTATAATATATAGATTAATATAATAAGTAAAATATTCACCGCTATTGCCACCGGCATTTCCTGCCGGCCAAAACACTGCCTTATACTTTTACTTTTTACCTTTTGCTTTTTTACTTTCATCATTCCCCCGCCTTCAGCTTATTCACCAGCTGCACATACTCCTCCATGGCCTGTTCCCGGGATTTGCCCTTTTGCAGGGCCCACGCTTCGTGCTTGGCTTTGCCGGCAATGTCAAAGATGTTTTCCGGCGGCGGTACATTTATATCACCTGCTGTAGCCTGCTTGTACAGGGAGTACAGCTGCAGCAATATTTCGTTGGCGGGTTTTTCGGATAAAGTTTTGCTGTTGGCTACGGCTGCTTCAAATTGCTGTTGTAAATCCATATTGCTGATTTAGCACAAAATATAGTCAAAATTTAAATACCTTTGTGGTTTGAGAACGACTAATGAAGTAGGATATAGGAAGTAAGAACCGGCAATATAAACCTTCTTGCTGCTTATATCCTACTGCTGTATCAGTAAAGAATATATGAAGAATATACGGAATTTTTGCATTATTGCGCATATCGACCACGGCAAAAGCACGTTAGCCGACCGTTTACTGGAGCGCACCAAAACCATTTCTGAAAGGGACATGCAGGCACAGGTGCTGGACGACATGGACCTGGAAAGGGAAAAGGGCATTACCATTAAAAGCCATGCTATCCAGATGAACTATACGCTGGAGGGCACCCAATATACTTTTAACCTGATAGATACCCCTGGCCACGTTGACTTTTCCTACGAAGTTTCCCGCGCCCTGGCCGCCTGCGAAGGCGCCCTGCTGCTGGTAGACGCTACCCAGGGCATACAGGCCCAAACCATCTCTAACCTGTACCTGGCGCTGGAAAACGACCTGGAGATCATTCCGGTGATCAACAAAATAGACATGGACGGCGCCATGATACCCGAAGTAAAGGACCAGATACTGGAGCTCATTGGCTGCAAGGAAGAAGAGATACTGCTGGCATCCGGCCGCACCGGCCTGGGGGTAGATGAGATACTGGAAGCTATTGTAAAGCGCATTCCCGCCCCCAAAGGCGAACCCGAAGCGCCCTTGCAGGCCCTCATATTCGACAGCGTATTCAACTCTTTCCGCGGTATTATCGCTTACTTCCGCGTATATAACGGCAGTATAAAGAAAGGCGATAAAGTACGGTTTGTGAACACCGGCCAGGAATACTTTGCCGATGAAGTAGGTATACTGCGCCTGGGCCTGGAGCCGAAAAATGAGGTTAAAACCGGCGACGTAGGCTATATTATTACCGGCATCAAGAATGCCAAGGAGGTGAAAGTAGGGGACACTATTACCCTTAGCAGCAATCCCGGCCCCGGCATTAAGGGTTTTGAAGAAGTAAAGCCCATGGTATTTGCCGGTATCTTCCCGGTGAATACAGACGATTTTGAAGAGCTGCGCGACTGCATGGACAAGCTGCAGCTGAACGACGCTTCCCTTACCTATGAGCTGGAAACCTCACAGGCCCTGGGCTTTGGCTTCCGCTGCGGCTTCCTGGGCATGCTGCACATGGAAATTATCCAGGAGCGGCTGGAAAGGGAGTTTAACCAAACCGTAATTACCACCGTACCCAACGTGGGCTTTATTGCCCATACCACCAAAGGTGAAAAGGTGATCGTGAACAACCCCTCTGAAATGCCGGACCCCAGCAAGCTGGAACGCATTGAAGAGCCGTTCATACGCGCGCAGATCATTACCAAGCCCGAATACATCGGCAATATTATGACGCTGTGCCTGGGCAAAAGAGGCATACTCATTAACCAGAGCTACCTTACCACCACCCGCGTGGAGCTGATATTTGAGCTGCCTTTGACAGAAATAGTATTTGATTTTTACGATAAGCTGAAAAGCCAGACCCGCGGCTACGCCTCTTTCGATTATTCGCCCATTGGCTACCGCGACAGCGATATTGTGAAGATGGATATACTGCTGAACAGCGAAAAAGTAGATGCCCTGAGCGCATTGATACACCGCAGCCGCGCCCAGGACTTTGGCCGTAAGCTGTGCGAAAAGCTGAAAGAACTGCTGCCCCGCCAGCAATTCCTCATTGCCATACAGGCGGCTATTGGGGCCAAGATCGTGGCCCGCGAAAACATCAGCGCCATGCGTAAAGATGTAACAGCCAAATGTTATGGCGGTGATATTTCCCGTAAACGCAAACTGCTGGAAAAACAGAAGGAAGGTAAGAAACGTATGCGCCAGATAGGCAGCGTGGAAGTGCCGCAGGAAGCCTTCCTGGCCGTGCTGAAGCTCGACGACTAGTATAAAACCTTGAAGTAGAAGCTATTATAATTATATTTAAGCAGCGGTAAGAGATACCTGGTATTTCTTACCGCTTTTTCTTTATATTCATCATATGAACAACGTACCAGGGCAAATGTCAATGATCATACATCGCATATCCTACTTCCAGCATCGTTTCAAACAAATGCCAGTTAGCTTACATCCTACCGCTTACTTTATACTTGATTAAGAACAAATGCGTACGGTTATTTCCTGGAGCGGAGGCAAAGACAGCTGCTATGCTATGATGCAGGCCATAACGGCAGGCCATCAGCCGGTTGTATTGCTGAACATGATGAATGAAAACGGAAAAATATCCCGCTCGCACGGCTTGCCGCATAGCATACTGCGGCAGCAGGCAGAGGCGCTGGGACTGGTGGTTGTAACCATACCAGCCACCTGGGAAGCTTATGAAGACCGCTTTGTAGCCGCCCTGCAGCAGCTGGTGGACCTGTATAAGATTGAAGCCGCCGTGTTCGGCGATATTGACCTGCAGCAGCACCGCGACTGGGAGGAGAAAGTTTGCGCGGCAGCAGGCATTAAAGCGGTGTTGCCGCTGTGGCAGCAGCCCCGCAAAAAGCTGGTGCAGGAAATGCTGGACGGCGGCGTTCAAAGCATGATTGTTTCCTGCAACACGCAGCTGGGCCAAAGCTTTTTAGGCCGGGTGCTGGATGAGGACCTGGTAGAAGAGCTGGAAGTAATGGGCGTGGATGCCTGCGGCGAGAACGGCGAGTTTCATACCCTGGTGCTTGACTGCCCCCTGTTCCGGGAGCCGGTTCGCATAGGCGCCTATACGAAAGTGCGGCATGGCGACTACTGGTTCCTGCAATGGGAATAAGCGTTTTTTATCCAAACCTACATATGTTCACAAAAAAAAGAGAAGGCTTTTGACCTTCTCTTTTCATTTATCTCAATTATTAAATGTAAATGCGTGCTTAAGCCAGTTGCTGCTGCCCGCGGAAGGCCAGCCGCTTTACCAGGGCAAAGGCGCCGAACAGCACCGCGCTATAGAAAACATTGCCCATAACGGTGTTCAGGAAAAAGCTGCCGAACAGGTCGTTCCTGAAAAAAGGAATGGCAGCGGCATAGCAGCTCAGCAGCCCGCTGAAAGTATGCGGGTACATATTGCCCAGCGCCCAGGTGCCGGCATTGGAGATCAGGAAAAACAATACGCCGGTGCCAACAGACGCCGCAAAAATGGTAAGCGGATTTACCTTGCGGATGCGGGTGCCTATCCACGTAATCAGTAAAAAGGCGCCGTACACCACAACCATCTGCGCGCCGTAAAAGCCCTGTATGTTGGTGAACAGCTCAAAGCAAACATCCGTAAGGAACAGGGTGGCCAGCGGTAAAATGTAAGCCAGGCGTTTGTTGCTGATGGCTACGCCGCCAAACAGGGCGCTGGCGCCAATAGCATTAAAGTTCCACAGCTGCATTTCATTCGTGATCAAGCGGCTTAACCCGGCCATTAATATCAGGCCAACGATTAGCAGTATTTCGGGTAAAGATGCTTTTTGTTTCATTAGTGGTTAATTTATCCGGTATGCAAAATTACAAAAAAAAATGATTATTGCACCGGTACAGTGGCCTTGAATACCAACGCGTTACCGGTTATGCGGTAAGTTTCGCCGCTGCTTACAAAAACACACTGGCCTTTTTGCAGCGCCAGGGTATCGGAACCGGTGATAGTGGCTTCCCCGTTCAGCACCAGCATAATTTCCGCCGCCTTACTGGTATGCGTATACGTAATGCCAGGGCCCAGGGTAATGCTGCTGATTACAAAGTCGGGCGCAGGGGAGTGGTATATCTTTTCTGCAGGGTCGGCGGCGGTTTCGCCGGTCATAATATGCGGGTGCACCGCCTCAAAGCGGGTATGCTTCAGCAGCTCCTGCACATCAATATGCTTGGGGGTAAGGCCGCCGCGCAGCACGTTGTCGGAGTTGGCCATCAGCTCAGCGTTTTGCCCTTCGAGGTAGGCATGCGGTATGCCGGCATCCTGGAACACGGCTTCGCCGGGCTGCGTTTGCACAATGTTAAAAAAGTAAATGGAGAATATGCCGCGGTCAAGGCGCTCCAGCCCCTGCGGGTCGTTGGCAATAGCCCTGGCGGCCCAGAAAGCAGGATCGGATTTTTGCAGCTGCCCGGCTTTATAAGCAGGCAGCACACGGTTGGCCAGGGGGCGCAGCAGGGTGTTCACCTGTTCCTGGGGCATTTCCATCACGGTTTTATAAAGGCCGTAATAGCCGTCTTTTTCAAAATCGCCTTTCAACGGGGCAAATTCAGGTACGGTGTTCAGCACGTTGCGTAGCTTATCTTCCGGCAAAAAGCCATGCAGCAGCCAAAACTCGCTCAGCGCCACCATGATCTCGGGTTTATGGTTAGCGTCTTTATAATTCCGGTGCGGCGCCTTCAGCGGAATACCTGCCTCATTTTCACGGGCAAAGCCTTTTTCCGCCTCTGCTTTGGTTGGGTGCACCTGTATGGAAAGCATGTCTTTTACATCCAGTATCTTAAACAGGTAGGGCAGCTCGCCAAAACGGTCCCACACCTGCTGGCCTACAGTGGCGGCAGGGGCCTGCTGTATCAGCTGGTCCAGCGTAGTAGTGCCGCCGTTCAGGTGAATGGTGGCCGGTGCGCTGGGATGCGCGCCCATCCAGTACTCAGCGCTGGGCTCTTTGGTAGCGGGTACGCCTAAAAGCGCCGGTATATAGGTGTAGCCTCCCCATGCATAATGCTGAACTTTTCCATCCAGGCGGAATAACTTTTTATCAACTGCAGCCATTTCTGTAGATTTAATAATGATCAATAAAAACGGTCCCAAAAATAGTTGAAAAAATGGCTTCCCATAATGAGCTGGGCAAAAAAGGAGAGCACATTGCACAAAATTACCTGCAACAGCAGCGCTATACTGTTTTACATACCAACTGGAAATGGGGCCGCAAGGAGATTGATGTGATTGCCAGTAAAGATGATCACCTGGTATTTGTGGAAGTGAAAACCCGTATTAACGACCTGTTTGGCTGGCCGGAGGATAAGGTGGATTACAAAAAGCGGCGTTATTTACAGGGCGCGGCCGAAGTGTTCCTGGAACGCAGCCAGCTTACGCCGGCGGCTATACGTTTTGATATTATTGCCATTACTTTTACGCATGGAGCGGAGTATGAGGTGGTGCATTTTGAGGACGCGTTTTAGGCAATTACGAATTGGGGAAATGTGGTAGTAATGAAGTGTGGTTTTGAAATGCAGCGTGCTTTATTGCCGGCTGAATATTGCATACGCTGTTTGACAAAAGATACTAACGGGTATATAGTTGATGGTAGCAAGATATTCATCAATAAATTACAAATGAACGTAGTAACAGCTATCATTCAATGGAAACACCGCACCTCATAATTCGTAATTCGTAACTAAATAATTCATATTGGCTCATGCGTTCCGTTTCCCTCTTACTCACACTACTCCTGGCCTGCATTGCGCTACCCGGTATGGCGCAGCAGCCCGCTTATTATAAATTCGACAGCAACCTTACTCCCCGGTGGAGCAGCCCCGAAAACCTGAACGGTATAAAAGGCGCCGGCGGTAAAGCCAACAACGGCGCCAAAGGACACCCGTTTGAACCCATAGCGCCTGGCGGCGCTGTTACTTTACTGGATATACAGGGGCAGGGCATTATTCAGCGCATCTGGGTCACCCTTTCGGACCGTTCGCCTGAAATGCTGCGCTCCTTAAAGCTGGAGATGTTCTGGGATAACGCCGCCACACCGGCAGTAGCCGTTCCATTGGGCGATTTTTTTGGCGTGGGCCTGGGCAAAACCGCTGTATTTGAGAATGCGCTGTTTGCCAGCCCGGAGGGGCGCTCCTTTAACTGCTTTATTCCCATGCCTTTTAAAAAGGCCGCTAAGATTGTAGTAACCAATGAATCGGGAAAAGCGCTCAGTCATTTCTTCTTTGACGTGGATTACAGCCAGCTGAAAACCTGGGATAACAATTACCTGTACTTTCACGCTTACTGGCACCGCGACACCGCCACCCAACCCGCTAAAGATTTTGAGCTGCTGCCCGCTGTAAAGGGCAAAGGCCGTTTCCTGGGCGTGAGTGCCGGTGTAAACGCCAATCCCGCTTATGGAAAGCTGTGGTGGGGAGAAGGAGAGGTGAAAATGTTCCTGGATGGCGATCAGGACCTGCCTACACTGATAGGTACCGGCACGGAAGATTATATCGGCACCGGGTGGGGCCAGGGCTTTTTTGTTAACCGGTACACCGGCTGCCTGTTTTCCAGCGACTCCCTGCTGCAATGGTGCTTTTACCGCTACCATATCCCGGACCCGGTATTTTTTGAAAGCAGCTGCCGTATTACGCTGCAGCAGATCGGCGGCGGCAACACCGCTGCAGTCATAAAGCTACAGGAGGCTGGTGTGCCTTTGATACCTACTACCACCGATAACGGGGGCCGGCAAATACCCCTGTACGAAAAAGGAAAAGCAGCCCGCCTGGAAGCAACGGCAAATGCCAGTTCATGGACCAACTTTTACCGCTCCGACGATCTTTCCGCAACCGCCTATTTTTACCTGGACAAAGCCGGCGGCGTTTTACCCACACTGCAACCAACAGCCCTGCGCACCTGGCATTTGAAGTAACAGGCTGTGTTCATGGGCCTTTGCCCCGTGTAAGGCGATTGACAAAGTTTCATAGTAAAGAAACTGCGGCAACGATACCGCCCGCTGCAGCGGTGCCCTAAACAGGCGGGTGCAGCCTGTTTACCGCGCCTCCCGGAAAGTACATTTAGAAAGTACACTTAGTCTGCCTGGTTTTTTGATTAATTTCACTGCCCGATCAACTAATGCAACTTATTCAACGATGGCGCGGCTTAAACTTTCTAAAATCAGGATGCCCGAATTACGGTACAAGAACATAAGACTATTTTACTATATAAGGGCCGTTGCAACAAATTACCTCATCCCGCGGCGCCTTTACCGGGCCAGGCTTGAAAAAAAACTACGGTCTGTTACCCGGTTTGACCTGGACTATATTAAACAACGGGTAAATCACTATAATAAGCTAACGGGCACGCAGCCGCTTTCCGGCAATGCCATCAGCAACGGGGAACTCTCCAAACTGGAACGGCCGAAAGACTATTACTTTGATACCCAGGAGTATCTACGTTATTTCAGCCAATCGTTGAGAATACGCTATGTTTGGGGCGATGTGGTGCATGTACCGGAGGAACCGGCCATCGTGAAAAGCCGGCCTATTATTCCCGATAACGCCAATGCGGTAATTCTGAAACTTAATAAAGCGCGGCATTTTAATTTTATCAGCGACCCTAATGATTTTCAGCAAAAAAAAGATCTGCTGATCGGCAGGGGCACGGTTACGCAGCCCCACCGTGTTCGTTTCTACGAGCTATATTTCGGTCATCCGCTGTGTAACCTGGGGCAGATTAACCCCCAGCCCAATCCGCAATGGCTGAAGCCCCGCACCACTATCGCGGAGCACCTGCGCTATAAATTCATTCTTACCCTGGAAGGGAACGATGTGGCAACAAACCTTAAATGGGTAATGTCCTCCAACTCAATAGCAGTAATGCCTGCCCCAAAATTTGAAACCTGGTTTATGGAAAGCAGGCTTATTCCCGACCACCACTATATCCATATAAAAGATGATTATTCTGACCTGGAGGAAAAGCTTCAATATTATATTGCTAACACCCGGGAGGCTTTGCGCATTATCCATAACGCGCACGAATATATCAGCCAGTTCAGGAACCGGGAAAGAGAAGATCTTATCTCGCTTTTATGCCTGGAAAAATATTTTTACCGTACCGGGCAGCTGGTTCTCCGGAACGCCTCCTTATATGACTAAGCATTCATTATAATCAGCCACCGCTTCATATCCACCTGCATAACAAACAATTCACACTCCGCTTCCTTAATTATTAATTATTCATTCTTAATTATTAATTACCCCAAATCCCCGTATAGTTCGCCGGTGTAATGGCTTTCAGCTCTTTCTTCAGCGCAGCGCTGATCTTCAGCCCGTCAATAAACCCATGAATGGTTTGCCGGTTAATCTGGTCGCCGCCGCGGGTGAGCGCTTTCAGCGCTTCATAGGGCTGCGGGTAGTTTTCGCGGCGCAGCACCGTTTGTATGGCTTCTGCCACTACGGCCCAGTTATTTTCGAGGTCCTCTTTCAGCCTGGCTTCGTTCAGTATCAGCTTGCCAAGGCCTTTTTGTATGGAGCGAAGGGCCAGTATGGTATGGCCAAACGGCACGCCTACGTTGCGTAGCACAGTAGAGTCGGTAAGATCGCGCTGCAGGCGGGAAACAGGCAGCTTGGCGCTCAGGTGCTCAAACAGGGCGTTGGCTACGCCCAGGTTGCCTTCGGCATTTTCAAAATCAATGGGGTTTACCTTATGCGGCATGGCGCTGGAGCCCACCTCATTCTGCTTTACCTTTTGCTTAAAATAGTCCATGGATATATACGTCCATATATCGCGGCAAAGGTCAACAAGCACGTTGTTCACCCGTTTCAGGGTGTCAAAGTGGGCGGCCAGGTTATCGTAATGCTCTATCTGGGTGGTGTAGCGCATCCGCTGCAGGCCCAGGGTGGTGTTCACGAACTTATCGGCAAATTTTTCCCAGTTCACTTTAGGAAAGGCAACGTAATGAGCGTTAAAGTTGCCGGTGGCGCCGCCGAATTTGGCGGCAAAAGGAATTTCGCCCAGCAGCTTAATCTGCCCTTCCAGCCTTTCCACGAACACCAGTATCTCTTTACCCAGTATGGTGGGCGAAGCGGGCTGTCCGTGTGTACGGGCCAGCATAGGCACTTTCATCCAGCTTTTGGCAAATTTCTTCAGCTCCAGCACCAGGTTGGCAATGGCCGGCATGTACTGCTGCTCCACGGCCTCTTTCCAAAGCAGGGGGGTAGCGGTATTGTTAATATCCTGGGAGGTAAGGCCAAAATGTACCCACTCCAGCTTATCATCCAGCCCCAGGGTTTTAAGCTCGTTTTTTACAAAGTACTCCACGGCTTTCACGTCGTGGTTGGTGATCTTCTCCGTGTCTTTTATCAGCTGCGCATGCTCCAGGGTAAACTCCTGGTATATTTTACGCAGGGCCGGCACTTTGGCCTTGGGCAACGTAAACACCTTTTGTTCCGCCAGGGCAATGAAATATTCTATCTCCACCAGCACACGGTAACGGATCAACGCATATTCCGAAAAATAGGGAGCCAGCTCTTCCAGTTGCTTGCGGTAACGACCGTCCAATGGTGAAATGGCGGTTAAAGGTTGTAGTTGCATAATATTTTAGCTTAATTTTGCGGGCCACAAAAATACAGAAATTGGAACGGAAAGTAAAAGTAGCGGCAGTAAGTTATTTGAATACCAAGCCTTTGTTGTATGGTTTCAGGGGACATAAAGTAATGAGCATGATGGAGCTATCCGTGGATTACCCGGCGGTAATAGCGCAGCAGCTGATCGAAGGCAGCGTGGATGTAGCGCTGGTGCCGGTAGCGGTGGTTCCCAAAATGCAGGAGTATCATATCATTTCAGATTTTTGCATAGGAGCGGAGGGGCCTGTGGCATCTGTATGCCTGTTTAGCCAGGTGCCCCTGCAGCATATTAAACGCATTTACCTTGATTACCAGAGCCGCAGCTCCGTAGCCTTGCTGAAGGTACTGGTGCGCGAGTACTGGCGGCTGGAGGTAGAGCTGGTAGAAACCAGCGGCGACTATGAGCACCTGATACAGGGTACAGATGCCGGCCTGGTGATAGGCGACAGGGCGCTGGCGCAGCGGCACAAATCGCCCTACATTTATGACCTGGCCGAAGCCTGGATGCGCTTTACCAGCCTGCCGTTTGTGTTTGCAGCCTGGGTAAGCAACAAGCCCCTGCCAATAACATTTATACAGGAGTTCAACAATGCCAACAGCATTGGCATTCACAATATACCGGCGGTGGTGGCGGAAAATCCTTACCCGCTGTTTGACCTTACCGCTTATTACACAAAACATATCAGCTACCCGTTAACCCCGGCCAAGCGCCAGGGCCTGCAAAAATTCCTGGGCTACTTGCAGTGATGATGTGCAGATGTACAGATATGCACATTCGCTCATTCATCTGCACATTTTTTCTTATCTTCCTGCAAATACTATGTCATGAAAATCGGGATCCTGGGTAGTGGAGCTGTGGGACTTACTTTAGGCGCCGGATTTGTAGGCATGGGGCACCATGTTATTATTGGAACCCGTAATCCCGCCAAAGAATCATTACAGCAATGGCAAAAGCGGCTGGGCCCCCTGGCCAGCATAGCTCCCTTCCGGGAAGCCGCGGCAGCCGGGGAGATCATTATTATCTGCGTTAGCTGGATAGGCGCTAAAAGCGCCATAGAGCAGGCCGGCATCTGGAACTTTAAAGGTAAAACCGTGGTGGATGTTACCAACCCGCTGGACGGCAAAGGCCCGGATGAAGAAGGCCGCCTGTCGTTCGTAAACGGCTT
Organism: Chitinophaga sp.; assembly: GCF_035761305.1. GTDB lineage: Bacteria > Bacteroidota > Bacteroidia > Chitinophagales > Chitinophagaceae > Chitinophaga. Next base: position 15,895 of record NZ_DASTRI010000125.1, read on the forward strand.
AAAATCCGCCGGAGAGCAAATACAGGCCTGGCTGCCGCCCGATACCAACGTGGTAAAGGCGCTGAGCTGCGTGGGCCACGAGATCATGTTCCTGCACAAACAGGAGGGTGAAAAGCCCACCATGTTCATTTGCGGCAACAGCCCCGATGCCAAAAAACAGGTAACCGATATGCTGTATCAAATGGGCTGGGATGACGTGGTGGACATGGGCAAGATTGTAATGAGCCGCTATATAGAACCCCTGGGCATTCTATGGAGCGCTTATGGCTACCGCACCGGTAACTGGAGCCACGCCTTTAAGCTGATTAAAAAAGCAGATTAAAAAATCCGGTTCAGGAAGCAAGTCTGTCGATCTGCTTTTGCAGCTTTTCAATGCTGCTTGGCCTGGCCGCATCGGCATTTACAATTTCCCCGTTGCTGATAATTAAATACCGGGGAATGGTAAGGGTGCCATGCCGGCCTAACTTCCTGAAAATATCATTCTTCAATGCGTCATTAGCACGTAAGTGAAAACCCGGAAGACGGTAATACCTGATCATGTTTTTCCAGTCCTCATCTTCCTGCTCCCTGTCTAAAGAAATGTAAAGCACCTTCACATTATTTTTTCCCAGCATGGCGGTAAGCTGCGGATTGTATTTAAATTCTTCCTTGCAGGGGCCGCAGAATGTTGACCATACATCCACATAATAAACCGCTCCTTTCAGGGTGCTGGTTAGCGCTTCCAGGGAATTAATGTTTTCATAGTTCTTTACAAATGCCTGGTCCTTGCTGAAATCCTGCTCAGCGGCCTGGTGAAAGGCCAGTATTTTATCAATTTCCGGCTGCAGGTAGGGGATATATTCATTGCCGGGATATTGCCGTACAAATTTCCGGTACAGCTCAACCAACGCAAATTCATAGTTGTGCTGTATGGCGCTGTAATATAAATACCGGGCTTCCAGGTATTTCCCGGTGGTATCACTGAAATGCTTTTCAATGAACCGGGAGTAATTGTATATGTCCTGTTCATGGCTGCCCTTGTCCTTTCCTGTTTCAAAAAGAATGGTGACCAGTTCCCCGTAGTATTGGCTTTGTATAGCCGATGCATTGTCAAGCGGCATTTTACGGAAAGCCTGCTGCAGCAGCTGCGCATATTCAGGTTTAAACAGGGTACTGTCTTTACGCACATACCTGGCAATAAAAAATTTACTGTACATGGCATCGGCAAGGCTGGCGGCGTAATAGTACTGTATATCCAACCGGGCAAGATTTGCATAAGCTGCTGATATACTATCGTTGCTTTTCAATGCGTTAAGGCCGTCCAGGTCGGCTTTTTCTTTAGCTGCTATTTTATGTGCTATGGATGCAGCGCTGGTATCATTTGCATAGGGGTTATTTACATCCCGGATGTACGCCCTTTGCAGCGAATTAAAATAAGCATGCCCTGCGGCATTATCGCCTGTGTAGGTGATAACAGGTTTCCCCGCCGGCAATGTATGCACATTTAAATGCGCCTTGTCACCGGCAAACACGATCAGCCTGGCGGCGAAATCATCAGATCTTACCAGGATCAGGCCACATTCTTCTCCAGGTATTTTTATGCTGCAGCTGTTCTTATCATCTAAAACCACCTCTGTGCGATTGCCCCAGAAGTTAGCGCCGCCTACTGTTCGCAGCACAATGATGCGTTCATCCGAAGGCTTGTCTACATGTATTTCAACCGTAGCAAATGTGGCATCTTTGGAAGAAAAACATACAAACAGGAATGCGGCCAGGCCAATAACAAAGGAAACGATTATAGCAATTTTTACACGCATAAGGTCAGAGGTGGGGGTGAGCACATCTAATTCGGTTCCTTCATCTCCTTCACGGTTTTCATTTCACGCACCTTGATATAAAAGTCTTTATCTACCTTAAACAGCTTGGGATCCAGGTAGCTCAGGTTTGTGGTAGCCCAGCGGGTGCCGGGGTGAATAAACTGGAAATTGTTTTCGCCCACGGTTACCTTCACCGGCATGTCAAAGTTGGGAATGCTTGATTTCCAGCGGTGGTACAGCACCTGGCCTACAATACGGTACTGCAGCTCCGGCAGGGTAGTATCGCGCAGGTACTGGTCAAAGGTTTTGCGCAGGTCTTTGCCGGTCACTTCACAAATATAGCGTTCTATATCAGCGCCGTTCACCGTCTTGTACGCAAAATCGCGGTTCATGCCGCGCAGCAGCTGGCGGAACTCCTCATCATTGTCAATAATCCTGCGGATCATGTGTATCAGCGTGCCGCCTTTATAGTACATATCGCCGGAGCCTTCGTTATTCACGTTATACTGGCCAATAATCGGGCGGTCGTTCTTAATATTCTTGCGGCAGCCCAACAGGTATTCCTCTGCGGCATCGCTGCCAAATTCGCATTCGGTAAACAGGGTTTCGGCGTAATTGGTGAAGCTTTCATGCACCCACATATCGGCAATGTCGTTGGTAGTGATGTTGTTGCCAAACCACTCATGGCCGCTTTCATGCACAATAATAAAGTCCCACTTCAGGCCCACGCCGGTGCCGGAAAGGTCGCGGCCCTTGTAACCCATCTGGTAGCCATTGCCATAGGCTACGCAGCTCTGGTGCTCCATGCCCAGGTGCGGCGCATCTACCAGCTTGTAGCTGTCTTTATAAAAAGGATATTTGCCAAACCAGTATTCAAAGCACTGCAGCATTTTCTTTACTACGGTAAAATGCTTCCGGGCCTTTTCCAGGTTATAGTCCAGCACCCAGTAGTCGAGATCCAGCTTACCGCCTTCCCCGTTATAGGTGTCTTTAAACTCTTTATAATACCCGATGTTCAGGGCCACATCATAATTATTGATGGGATTATTTACTGACCATAAATAAGTTACGGTACTATCGGGGTTGACTGTACGTAGTTTAAGGCGGCCGTTAGATACATCAGTCAGCTCCTTGGGCACCGTTACGTTAATGTTCATGTATTCCGGTTCATCGCTCTGATGATCTTTGCATGGCCACCATACGCTGGCGCCCAGGCCCTGGCAGGCGGTAGCTATCCACGGGCGTCCCAGGGAGTCGCGGGTCCATACCACACCGCCGTCCCACGGGGCATTCACCGCTTTGCGGGGCTGGCCATGATAATAAACAGTTACCTTACGCTGGGTACCTTTTTTTTGTGCGTTCGGGAACTTTATAAAATAAGCATTGCTGTCGCGGTCAAAAGCCAGCTTGGTTTGGGTAGTGATCTTCAGGCTGTCAATATCTACCACCACGCTATCCATGATCATGGGGTACTGCAGGTCAATCTGCATCACACTGTCTTGCTTCAGCACCTGGTAAGTAATGGTATTAAACCCTTTGAAAGTGCTATCTTTCGGCGTTACCGTTACATGCAGGTCATAAGCCACCACATCCCACCAGGCGCGCTGGGGGGTAATGCTGCCACGCAGGGTATCGGCATGCGAGAAGTGCGTTTGGATGGTGTCCTCAAAATGCGGTTTTTCCTGCGGATGCTGCTGTAATTGTTGCTGTGACGGTTGCTGCGGTTTGGGTTGCGCTTTTTGTTGCGCTTTTTGTTGCGATTGCTGCAATTTTCGTTGCGGATGTTGCTTTTGCTGAGCCCCAACCTGTAGCGCTACTATCAAAGCCATAATAAACATAGGTATGCCACGCATCATAGTCTGAATCGTATTTGAAACCGAAAGATATTAATTTACAATGTAAAATATAAAACCATACATGTAAATGACGGCTAACAAACGTAAAAGTACTCCTGTTGTTGTATTATTAAAAAGTGATATTTATATATTTGCGCTGATAGCCGCCTGCCTGTGGTTCCTGTTCGTTTTACCGGCCTGCCGCCCTGCCCGGCAGCCGCACAAACAGGTGTTCCGCTTTAATCATACCGATGGCCTTTCCTCACTTGATCCTGCTTTTGCCAAAAGCCAGGCCATTATGTGGGCCGTTCACCAGGTGTACAGCACCCTGGTAGAGCCGGACACCCAAATGATCATACGCCCCCTGCTGGCTACCCGCTGGGAGGAGAGCGCCGACCATACCACCTTTACCTTTTACCTGCGGCCGGATGTGTATTTTCATGATAATGCCGCTTTTGCGAACGGGAAGGGCCGCCGCATGACCGCGCAGGATGTGGTGTACAGCTTTCGCCGTATTATGGACCCGGCCACGGCATCGCCGGGAGCCTGGATATTCAATGGCCGGGTAAACCCGCAAACCGGTTTCCGCGCGCTGAACGATACCGTGTTCCAGCTGCAGCTGCTGCAGCCTTTTCATCCCATACTGGGCATCCTGAGCATGCAGTACTGCTCTATAGTACCCCGGGAGGTGGTGGAAAAATACGGGGCCGACTTCCGGCGCCATCCCTGCGGCACCGGCCCGTTCCGGTATTTCGACTGGGATGAGGGGCAAACCCTTATCCTGCACCGCAACCCGCACTACTTTGAAAAAGATGCGCAGGGCCGCCGGCTGCCTTACCTGGATGCCGTAAAAATGACCTTCCTGGAGAACAAGGCTACCGAGTTCCTGCTGTTCCGCCAGGGACAGCTGGATTTTATGAATGACCTGGACGCTTCGTTTAAAGATGAGGTGCTTACCAAAACCGGGCAGTTGAAAAAGGAATGGAACGGCAAGATGGTGCTGCATAAAACGCCTTACCTGAACGTGGAGTATCTTGGGTTTTTGCTCGACAGCAGCAAAGCAGCGGTGCAGCAGTCGCCCACCCGCCTGAAAAAAGTGCGCCTGGCCATCAACTACGGTTTTGACCGTACGAAAATGATGACCTACCTGCGCAACAGCATTGGCGTACCGGCCAACAGCGGCTTTGTGCCCCGCGGCCTGCCTTCTTTTGATGCAGCTAAAGTAAAAGGCTACACGTACAACCCGGCTTAT
>NZ_DASTRI010000126.1:0-35118 GCF_035761305.1 Chitinophaga sp.
CTAACTCTTTTATACGATCTTGCTCTCCCTTCATTTCTATACGCACAATTTTGTTTAATAAATGATTTTTCCCAAATTTCTTTAGCCATTGCTGAATGGTATAGGTGCCTTTGATCCCGTAGCGCCGACGCGCTTCCTCTATGCCAAGACCTGATTCAACCTCTTTGACTACCTTTTGCTTGAAGCTAATACTGTACCGGACTATTACCCGCTGTTGTTTTGCCATGTTTTGTGTCAGATTCGTTTTTAAATCTGTCCACTTGCTTCAGGACATGACATCACTTTCTTACTTTTTCTTTTTTACTTTTTACTTTTAACTTTTAACACGCCTTTCATTACTGCATAATGCCCGGGGAAGGTGCACACATAAGGATAATTACCCGGCGTTTTTGGCGCTATAAAATAAATAGTTTGTGATGTTCCCGGCTCCAGCAGGCAGGTGTTGAACAGCACATCTTTTGACGCCGGCACATAAGCCTGCTGCGACCCGCTCAAACCCATTTCCATAGCCAGCTTACCCACTGCATCGCCTTTACCGGGATTGGTAATTACCATATTATGCAGCATATCATCATTATTGTTAAACACCAGCTTTACCTTGCTGCCGGCTGTTACTTCCAGCTCGGTTACATCAAATTTCAGCCCGGGCTTGGTGCCTACCTGCAGCACAACATCCGGCTTAGTCCAGCCGGGAGGCTGCACACTTACGCTTTTGGTGGGATCGCTGCCGCAGGCGTGCCTGCTGTTTGCATCGCCGGCGGCTGCCAGGCTCCTGGGAGAAATTGCGCAGGCGGGTCCTGCACCTGCGGGGATAGCGTTTAGCGTATAGTAGCCAACGTTATGCAGCAGCTGTAAGCCGGATTGGGATTTTAAGCCGTTCACATGCAGCTCATGAATATACCCTTCCCGCAAACCTTCTACATAAATCCTCACACGGCGGCCGTCTTCAGACACTTCACTTTTTACCACCGGGCAGGATTGCTGGTTAATAATAGGGCTGCCGTATGTTTTATGATAGAGGTATGTGAAACCTGTTATGCTGTATAAGCCGGGGTCTGCCGCCTGCTTTTTATTGACCGGCATAGTAAACTCCAGCTCAAACCCGTTGCTTTGGGCGCGCATGGCCTTTATTTCAAAAGGCGTTACACCTTTGAAATTCACCCGCTGCAAACCATACAGCTTGGGACCGGTAGAGGCCCACCCGCGGCTGGTCATTCCTACGAACAGGGAATGATCGCTACCCCACACCATGCGCAGCACGCCGGACGAAAATCCTTCCAGGAAAGGGAAGCAGGCTCCCTGGTATTTGCCTTTCACCTTTTCAATGAAAGCGCGCATTACCTTGCTGTGCCCCTGGTCGCCTACCAGCAGCTGGCCTTTAAAGGGACCAAACGCATCGGAGTCAATTGACAATACGCCGGAAGTGGAAATGCCCATGAGCGTGTGCGGAAACCAAACGCTGGGCTCTTTAAAGTGCGGTGTTTTCTTTGCAAAATCGTGCAGGATGCCAATAGAGTCCGGGAACTGTTCGGGCGTTAGCTTAATGGGCGAACCATATTCACCGGACCAGCGCAGGCCGGCGGGATGGCCGGCAAAATCGCCATAATCCAGCTGTGTAATGCGGCCGGAACCGATCCAGTCGCCCTGGTTCTCCGCAAAAAATATATCGCCGCTTTCAGACAATCCAAAACCTGCAGGGGAGCGCATGCCGCCGGCATAGGGCTGCATAGCGCCATCGGGTTTTATACGCATCATCCAGCCGCGCCATTTGGCCAGGCTGGCGCCCCGCCCTATCCACGACAAGTTGAGCGTAACAATCATATCGCCGTTAGGCAAGAACAGCGGGCCATAAGAATATTCATGATAGTTGCCGGATAGCGGCCAGGAGGCAATGGTCTGAAAACGGTCTGCCTTACCATCATTATCCGTATCTGTTACTTTAGTAAGCTCGGAGCGCTGCGTGGTGTAAAAAGAACCTTCATGCCAGGCCAGGCCCAGGGTTTCGTGCATGCCATAAGCAAAGCGGGTATAGGTGGGCTGTTTTGATTTTTTCTGGTAGGGATCGGTGATCAGCCATATTTCTCCATGCCGGGTGGCCACGCCCAGCTTATCATCCGGCGTAAATGCCAGGCCGCCTACTTCCAGCTTCACACTATCGGGTATAGGCACATCCGTTATACTGTAATATTTGCTTTCTTTTGCCTTCATGTCCGTTTGTGCATTTGCCAGCGCAGGCAGCATCATACCTCCACACAATGCCAGAACGGTTATATATTGCTTGCTCTTCATAACTTACCAGGTAATGGAATAATGAATGTTCATGGTTTTACCGGCTTGCAGCGGCAGCACCAGGCGGTACTGTCCTTTGCTTTCCACGATCTCCGGCTTATCCTTCGTTTCAATGTAGTAGTGCTTGTCATCCACGGCATAGCTGCCATCGGGCAGCTTTTCAATGAGGCCGCCGCTGCCCAGCAGCCACCAGGCTTTGGCATTATCACCGGAATTGCTACCGGTTACGGTCACATCCCTGTTCAGCCCTTTGCCATCCGCACGCGGATGCAAATAATCTTCTACTGACCATTGGTGCAACGTGTAAAAGAATACCGGCAACCCACTGGGCAACAATTTATAACCGCGGTTGGTATAGCTGCTGCTATCTACACGCATGGTATCGGGCCAGGCGGCGTTTTTGTCTGGCAGTTCGGCAATACAGGGTATGCCGGGCAGCTGCAGCGGCGCTCCCAGGGGACGGGCCAGCTGTTTTTCGCCGCGTTCGTGCCACATCTCCGCCACATCAATATAGCGCCCGTGCCAGGCCATGAGGGGACTGTACGTCACCATATCATACGCATAGTTAATGCCGCCCGGTGCGCCCACTGCCATGCTGTAAGGATCTACTTCATTCCCATGCTCCATAAAGCCACGCTGGATAACAGCAGTTCCTTTAACGGGGTATTCCATTTGCGGCGATGCTTCTACCAGCCTTTCAGACGCGGGCGTGGTAAGCGCCGTAACCGGGATGTGCGGGCCTTCATACTCCACTACCAGGCATTCATCATAGTTGGCATAGCTCACCTGGAAATCGTGCGGACCGGCTTTCAGCAGCGTATCGCCGTAGAAGGGGCGCAGGAAGTCGCGGGTGCCGCCGTTATCGGCAATTACATTTCCATCTATCATTAAACGCACGGGGCCACCGCCACGCACGCTGAATACATAATGCCCTTCTACCGGCAGCTGCAGCTTGCCTTCCAGCAGCAGGTGCGCACGTTTGTCGCCTACACGGTAGGTGAGCGAGTCGGTATTACCTGATCTTACCGGCAGCATCAGCTTCAGGGTATCGTGGTTCTTATACACGCCTTTATATACGCGGTAATGCAGGCCCGCAAAGGATGCGCGTGCATCGCTGTAAGTTTTGTAACGGATGTTGCGGAATGCCACGGGGCCGCTGTTCACCACAAGCCGTAAAGCACCGGGCATCTTTGTCTGCTTCAGAAGCGTATCCTGTGCAAAAGCTGCCAGGTCGGGCTGCTGCTGAACAACGCGGCCATTCAGTATCACGGTCGCAAAGCCTGCATCTATAACACCATGCCCGGTACGTTCAGCCTTAAACTTCACTTCCAGGTGCTGCCACAGGCCGGGCGCCTTGCAGGCATTTAATGCCGGCGCATGCTCTTCTATGCCGCCGCAGTCCGCAGCTGTTACACTATCTTTCAGCCAGCTGTCTTTCAGCTGCAACGGGTATTTACCCTGGAAAAGAATAGCGGCATCTGCATCCGGCGATAACATAAAATCCAGCTCCAGGTCCATATCGCCGTGCGTCCATTTCGTAGACAGCTCACCGTTACCCGGGCCGTTGAATACCAATATACCTTTGCCTTCTTTTACCTGTACCTGGTGCGGCTGCTGCCGGTTCATATACAGGTTGCCCGCTACCTGCCAGCCATTGGCCGGTGTGGCAAATGCATCCAGGTTATCCAGGTTAATGGAGTCCATTGGCAGGCTTTCAATGGGTGGCGCTTCCTTTGTGCCTGAAGAGCAGGCAGCCAGGCTTAATAACAATGTGCTATACAGCAAAAAAGATTGGACAGACATTAAAAGAAATAAAAAAGATGAAAAATATTTTTCACAACGCGCACTATACTATAGTGTACTACCTATCGCAAACATACAGGCTGTGCTACGGAAAAGCAAACCGCTTATCAACTATCCGCTCCAGGTCAGGTATGTCATAATAACGCAGCGCTCCTGGTATTACATAGCTGTACCAGTTCTTTTGCAATACATCGCGGATAATATTTGTGAAGGAAGGCAGATAATGAGTTAGCTGCAGGTAGTGAATGCGGTCGTCCAGCACCGCAGCGTGCAGCGCTACTACGGCGCACATACCTGTTGCATGTACTGTTACCGGCTGCGCTTGTAAACCGCGTGCAGCCTGCAGATAATCCAGCAGCAGCTGCAGGTCTGTTATGCGCTGCCCTGGCAGGGGCCGGCCCACATGCAGGGACGATATTGCATTGCGGTATTCTTTATTATAGAACTTGCTGTTGTTAAATTCAGGCCGGTCGGCGCTTTCACCAATGCCCCGCAGATCGGGCAGCAATACGGCGCAGCCATTTTGCAGATAGTGCTGCAGCAGGGCTGTGCTATCCAGCAGGGCGCGTTTTCCTTCATCCTGCAGGCATATTACTACCTGCTTCACCAGCCCCCGGGGACGAATAAGCAGGAAAGGCAAAGGTGGTTCCCCGGCGCTGCGCAGCAGCTTTTTTTCCACGGCGCCCAACGTGTGCGGGAAAGTGCCTACATCTTCTACCTGTACTTTTTCATGCGCACCGGTTAATCCCAATAATGCGCGCAGGGTATCTGCAAAGGCATTTGCTGTAATACTGCGCTGAAACTGCCGGCGTGTTTGCGCCAGTGCTGCAGCGGTTTGCAGAAAGTGCTGCTGTAAGGTAAGCTCATGCGGCATGCTGCTATTCAGCTCACCGGTAGCAGTACAGTTCAGGTCTGCTGCTGATAACACAGCTGCCGCACCTTCTTTTACCGGTGTATTATCATTATACAGCCATTTCCTGAACCAGCGCACCGCTGCCTCCCGCTTGGGCTGTGAAATACCATGCCCGTCATCCACTGTTACCAGCTGAATATGATCTGCTGCGCCTAATGCAGTATAACACTGCCTGGCCTCTGTATAGGCCTGTACGGCGCCGGTGTAGTCCACAAAATCGTAACGGCCGGCCAGCACCAGCAGGGGTTTGGGCGCCAGCATATGCATGTAGTCTGTTATTTCCAGGCCCTGCCGCCCCTCATTGGGTATTTGCACACAGCCATCCAGCGGACCGGCCAGCTCAAATGTTCTTTCACGGGTAGTGATATAGCTGCATACTGCGGCTACTTTAATGCGTGGCTCAAACGCCATAAAATAAGCGGTTTGCGTACCGCCGCCGGAATTGCCCAAACAGCCAATGCGCGCAGTGTCTACCTCCCTGCGGGATAACAGGTAGTCGAGCCCGCGCTCATTATCCCACAGCTCATAAGCCGCTACGCTGGAGCCAATGAGGGCGGCTGCTGCATTCAGCAAGGTGTGTTCAGTAGTGCCGCCTCTTGTTAAGGGTTTGCCGCTGCTGTCTGTCAGCTGGTGGCGCTCGCCCTGTGAAACCGGGTCAATCATCAGCACCACAAATCCGTGCCTGGCCAGCAACATAGCGGTTTGCTGGTAAGAAGGCGTTGCCTTAGCAGTGGCCTCATGCCCGCAAAACAATAAGGCTGCAGGAAAAGGGCCTTTGCCCGTGGGGATGTATAAATTGGCTGTTACATGATGCTGCGGCAAACTTTGATAGATCACTTTTTCAATACGGTAACCATCCTGCTGCAACGTGCCGGTTATAACCGGGTGCAGCGGCGCTTTTGGGGGCCGGGGTCCCAGCAGCGCACGATAAGCCGCCCGCAGGTGCTGCTGATAAGCATGTACATCCTGTGCAGTACTAAATGCCTGCTGTACACGCTGATCCCTGTAAGCGTATTGCTGATGCATTTGCTGCATCAGCCAGGTGTTCAGCATTTTATCCGCGTCCCAGTCAATAACGGCAGATGGCTGCTGCGCATGCAGGGATAGTGCCCACAGGCATAAGACGCCAATAATAGCTCGTTTTATATAATTGTACAAATAACACTTATTCACTAACACAGCTTATTCTCATTCAATTAAAACATCCGCATATGCGGTATTATAGGTCAGGGTTTACAGAAAAATGGTAGCGAAACATGGAATTTCAGATCTCTGCTATAGCGGTCAAACTACAGAAATATCCAGGCAAATTACTAATTTTTTACGCAAACGTTACCGGAGCAACGCAGCTGCCGCACTATAAAAATGTTGCCTAACTTTACCCGTTTATAGCGTATGTACAAGGGTTTTCATGTAATTACAATGGCAGGCTGCCTGATACTGGCCGGCATACAGCGCACCTGCGCACAGCAGGTGGAGCTGGATGCATGCAATATCACATGGACAAAACAAAGCCGGAATGCCGGCCAGTCCATGCCCTGCGGCGGCGGCGATATAGGGCTCAACGTTTGGATGGAGAATGGTGAGCTGCTGTGCTACCTTTCGCGCAGCGGCGCATTTGACGAACATAATATACTGCTGAAACAGGGGCGCCTGCGCATAAAGCTTACTCCCAACCCTTTTGAGCATGGCACGCGGTTCCGGCAAACCCTGCACCTCCGTGAGGGATATATTGACATCAGCGGCCGTAAAGGCGCGCTGGAGGCAACACTCAGGATATGGACAGATGTATTTCATCCTGTAGTGCATGTGGAGGTGCAAAGCAGCCAGCCGGTGAATGCCACCGCCTGCTATGAAAGCTGGCGCACCAAAGACCGGCTGCTAAAGCCGGGCGAGCTGCTGGCATCGTCCGGCTACAAAGGCGGCGCCGTACCTGTAACTGCTTATCACGACAGCATTGCTTTTAACAATAACACCGTTTTATTCAGCCACCGCAACCGCAACGACCGGCTGATTTTTGACTTTACCGTACAGCAGCAGGGGCTTACCTCCATAAAATCACAGCTCTGGAACCCGCTACAGGGGCTTACCTCCGGCGGCATGCTGTGGGGAGATCATATGGAGGCGGCGGGTACTTTTACCGGTAAATACGCCAACACTCCTTACACTGCCTGGCAGCTCAAAAGCAGGGAGGCCGCACGCACGCATCATATTAATGTACTGCTGCATGTTGATCAAACGCCTACCTATGCCAACTGGTACCAGGGCCTGCAAAAGCAGCAACAGGCAGCTGCAAACAGCAGCAGTGAACAAACGCAGCACTGGTGGGCGCAATACTGGAACCGCAGCTTTATTTTTATACAGGCCGATACCGCCACTGCCGCCTGGCAGGCAGGCCGCAATTACCAGCTGTTCCGTTATATGCTTGGTTGCAATGCCTACGGTGCTTACCCTACCAAATTTAACGGCGGTCTTTTTACCTACGATCCTGTATTTGTAAATAAACAAATGCCGTTTACGCCTGATTACCGGCGTTGGGGCGGCGGCACCTTCACTGCGCAGAACCAGCGGCTGGTATACTGGCCCCTGTTGAAAAGCGGCGATTTTGATATGATGATTGCGCAGTTTGAATTTTACCGGCGCGCATTACCCAATGCCGAAGCACGCACAAAATTCTACTGGGGGCACAAAGGCGCCAGCTTTACCGAACAGATGGAAAACTTTGGTTTGCCGGCCGCCAGCGAATACGGCTGGCACCGTCCCCCGGATTTTGACAAAGGCGTTGAATACAATAACTGGCTGGAATATGAATGGGACACTGCACTGGAATTTTGCCTGATGATACTGGACTATGAGCGTTACAGCGGGCACGATATTTCAAAGTACCTGCCGCTGATAGAAAGCTGCCTCACTTTTTTCGACGAGCACTACCAGTACCTGGCTGCCAAACGCGGCGCTCCCGCGCTGGACAGCAACGGGCACCTGGTGCTGTACCCCGGCTCCGCAGGTGAAACCTACAAGCTGGCCACCAACTCCACTACTACTATTGCAGGGCTGCGTACAGTTACCGCCCGTATGCTGGAGCTGCCGCCGCACTATCTTACAGGCAGCACACGCAGAACGCTGCAGGCATTGCTGCAACGCATTCCGCCCCTCTCCTTCCGTACCATGCAGGGGCATATTACCATTGCACCGGCGCAATCGTGGCAGCGCATTAATAACCAGGAAACGCCGCAGCTCTATCCTGTATTTCCTTATGGCATATACGGCATTGGGAAACCAGGGCTTGATACCGCACGCAATACCTGGCTGTATGACACCGAAGCTATTGCACGGCGCAGCGCTGTTGGCTGGAAGCAGGACAATATTTTCTGCGCAAGGTTAGGACTTACCAAACCGGCCGCTTACTATACCGTGGAGAAGCTGAAAAATGGTCCTAACCGCTTTCCGGCTTTCTGGGGACCTGGTTTTGACTGGACACCGGATATTAACCAGGGCGGCTCCGGCATGACAGGCTTACAGGAAATGCTGCTGCAAACAAACGGCAAACACATTTACCTGTTCCCTGCATGGCCTGCAAAGTGGGATGTGCATTTTAAGCTGCATGCGCCGTATAATACAACAGTAGAAGGTGTGCTGCAGCACGGAAAGCTCGTAAAGCTGGAAGTGACGCCGGCAGAACGGAAGAAAGACGTGATAGTGAAAAATGTAAAATATTAAATGTAAAATTTCAAATGTAAAAGCAGCCGGTATTGTTGCCATGCAGCACACCGTGCTATTCTTTTACATTTGAAATTTTACATTTTACATCTGATATTTTATGCGCTTTACTGTGCAGCAATAGTTACCTGCTCGCCCCGCAACCCGGCAGCTTTTGCCTTTAATACAATATTGCCCTTGCTGCCCGTTGCTTTTATGATCACCAGGCAGCGGCCCTGCCAGGCTTTGCGCCGCGGCAGCTGGCAGCTCTCGGTGCTAACAGGGTTTGCGTTGCCTACACCCACAATGGCGCCGGGGCCTTCTACGCTGAATTGCACTTCATTCTCCGCTGTGGGATTGCGTACGCCGTTAGCATCCAGCAGCTCAACCGTAACGTACGACAGGTCCTGGTTAGCGGCATGTATAGAGGTACGGTCCGCGGTAAGCTGCATATGGTCAGGCGCAGCAGCTGTACGTAGCACAGCGGTGGTTACTTTTTTATTGCCATTGTAACCCACAGCTTCCAGTTTGCCGGGTTGGTAAGGCACCTGGAAAGTGGCCGTGTATTTATGCGCGCGGTCAGTTGTTTGTTTTCCCAGCGAACGGCCGTTCAGGAAAAGCTCTACTTTTTCGCAGGAGGAATATACTTCTACCTGCAATGGCTGTTGTTCATGTCCTTCCCAGTTCCAGCTGGCTGTTACGTCATGCCATTCCCAGTGGCTCCAGCTTACTTTCTGCGGGTTAACGGGGAAAAACGGCTGCGGCGGTTTTACAAATACCGATACCTGGTTGCTTTTCCATAATGCATCGCGGTAATAAGATTGCGGGCGTTTCCAGCCGCAGATGTCTATATCGCCACAGTAGGCAAGGTTCCAGGGATAAAATTGCTGGCGCTGCCAGTAGCCCAGCCAGCCAATGCTGGCCTCTCCTATGTAGTCAAAGGCTGTCCATACAAAATCTCCGATTACCCAGGGATGGTCTTTTACGCCCATCCAGTAGTCAAATGCTTCCAGCGGCAGCGACTCTGTGGCAAACATAACGCGGTTGGGCAAACGCTGATGGTCGGTTTCATATTTATCGCGGGCATAGTTGTAGCCTGCAATATCCAGCGTGGCCAGGAAAGGATCTTTATCAGGCGTAACGCCGTTTACGCCGCAGGTGATAAAACGGGTAGTGTCCAGCGTACGGATATAATCACTGAGCATTTTTGCCACCTTTACCACTTCCGGCTTATCCCGGTTGGGTATTTCATTACCGGTGCTCCACATGATAACGGAAGGATGGTTACGGTCGCGGTACACCATGCTCTCCACATCCCGCTGCCACCAGTCGTTAAAGTACAGGTGATAATCGTCGGGGTTCTTGCCCTGTGCCCACGCATCAAAAGCCTCATCTATCACCAGCATGCCCAAACGGTCGCAGGCATCCAGGAAAGCGGGGGATGGCGGGTTATGCGCGCAGCGTACGGCATTAAATCCGCTGGCCTTCAGCAATGCCACCTTGCGTTCCTCTGCCCGGTCATAGGCTTTTGCACCCAGCGGGCCGTTATCATGATGCACACAGCCGCCTTTTAATTTCAGCGGCTGCCCGTTCAGGCGAAAGCCGTTCACCGCATCTGCAGTAATGCTGCGAATACCAAACGGCGTTTGCAGCCAGTCGGCCAGCCTGCCGTTACTGTACACTTCTGTAACCGCCGTATACAGTACGGGCGTGTTCACAGACCATAATTCGGGATGGGTAACTGTTAGCTGCTGCCGGCAGGTAACGGTATCTTTGGCTGCGATATTCTGTGTGGTATCTGTAACCGCTACTTCCTTTCCTGCTGCATTTACAAGCCGGGTAAGCAGCTTTACCGCAGCTGCATTGCTGCTTTCATTCAATATAGTAGTGTTAATGCATACACGGGCGCTGGCGTTACTTACCTGTGGTGTGGTAATGTAAGTACCCCATTGGCCTACATGAACAGGATCAGTTACTGTGAGCCATACGTGGCGGTAAATGCCGGAGCCTGCATACCAGCGGCTGTTCTCCCCTTCGTTGCGCACCTTTACGGCCAGCACATTTTTTTCGTTCCATTTAATACGCGCAGTGCCATCAAACCAAAACGACGTATACCCGTAAGGGTGCTTAGCGAGCCTTTTGCCATTGAGCCATACTTCCACATTCATGTAAACACCGTCAAACTGAAACACAATGTGCTTACCCTGCAGGCTGGCAGGTATGGTA
Organism: Chitinophaga sp.; assembly: GCF_035761305.1. Classification (GTDB taxonomy): domain Bacteria; phylum Bacteroidota; class Bacteroidia; order Chitinophagales; family Chitinophagaceae; genus Chitinophaga. The sequence goes on from NZ_DASTRI010000126.1 coordinate 10,931, forward strand.
AATGTTTTGCGGTACCAGCCGGTGCCGCCGGTGGTAAAGCCGCCGCTTACCTGGCTAACGGCATCACGGTTAAAAGGTGATTGCGTGCCGGGCAGGTCTTCAATGCTCCAGTCATGCGGCAGGTCTACTGCCCGCCAGGCCGAGTCGTTAAAGTCCGGCTCATCTGCGCCCATGGCGCCGCCACGGTGAAAGCGCCAACCGGTATCAAACAGCTGCGTGCGGCTGTCCTGCGCCTGCACGGCTGCTGCTGCCAGCAGCAGGCATATTATCAATATTAATCGCATGTGCTTACTTTTTTACGTGCGGTACAAACTGCACTTCGCTTTTACCTTTGTTTACAGAAGTGGCTACTGCAATGCCGCGCTGCTCTGCCTTGTTTACCGCGCAATAGAAATGATATACTACGCCGTTGTAAAATACAACGCTGGATTTATGCGCAAACAAATCGTCAAAAGGTTCGGATGATCTGATCAGGTCATCACCGGTCCAGTCGGTCCAGTGCACCAGGTCATAAGAGCAGGCAAAACGGTTAAATGCGCCGGGATGGTCTTTCCAGAAAGCGCCGAAATAGAACATTACCCATACGTTGTTTATGCGCTGGATCCAGGGATCGCCGGTAATACCGGCATGATGGTTCAGCACGGGCTCTTTTTCATAACGCTGCCAGTGCACCATGTCGTTAGATACTGCCATGCCTATACGCTCTTTTCCGCGTTTAGGCTTCAGGCTGTCGCCTTTGGCATTGTAGTAAAGTATGAAAGGATAGCCCAGGGTTCTATTTTTATCCCACAGCACGGTGCTTTTGTACAGCGTGTTATTCTCCCACCAGCGCACATCCTTATCCGTTGCCATCAATATAGGTTTGGACAGGCGCTGCCATTCATGCGGCCTGGCCGGGTTTTTACGGGTATAGGCCATGCCAATGGATAACAGGCCCTGTTCATACCCCCGGTGGCTGCCGCCAATGTAGGTCATCCAGTACTTACCTTTATAACGCTGCCACTGATAGCTGCCGCCCCATTGCGGGTCTTCCAGCGCCACGTAGCCGGCTTTTTGGTTACTATCCCAATTTGTAGTATCGGAAAATGACAGGATGCGGCCCAGGTTATTCCAGTGCAGCAGGTCATCGCTGCCACATAGCCAGGTTTCATATCCCCGGCCGTTAAAAACAATGTAGGTCATATACCATTTGCCATCTTTACGGAATACGCTCGGGCAATCCAGCTTTTTTCCATCATCCTGCGGCACCATAACAAGACCATATTTGTAGGGCGTTTTTACCTGCTCATACACCTGCTGCATTACACCGGCCGGTACATCCTTTGGAAGTTGCTGCGCATTGGCAACAACGGCTGTTAAAAGAAAGATATATGTGAATACCTGTTTTATCATATGCTTATTCGTTCGTTTGCTGTATGGTTACAGGACCCAACAAACCAGCTTCCAGTAAGGGTTTTCCCTCTAAAGGATAAGGAGCGGTGGTTTGGGTAATACGCTGCGCTTCCGGTAGATTGTGATCGCCTGTAAGCCGGTTGGCCCAGGTATTGGTTACTGCTATTTTTACTGTATTGGCGCCATCGCGCAATGCTTTTGTAATGTTAACCCGGTAAGGCGCTGTCCAGGCTACACCGCAGTTTACGCCGTTCACTGTTACTTCCGCAATATTGGCCACCTTACCCAGGTACAGCCATACCTGGTTATTTTTACCGGCGCCCTGCCAGTTAAATGTTTGGGAATAAACTGCTGTGCCGGAATAATAGCGGATGGTACTATCCGTATGTGTGCTCCAATCCTGCAGGGTACTGAATATTACCGGCTGCGCAGGTCCGCCGTTCTTTTCATTGAAGGCTACCTGCCAGCTGCCGGACAGCGTTTGTACTACCTGCGGCATTTGCCAGTTAGCGCCCCTATGCTGCGCCTGCACCGTGGCAGGCTTACGCAGTACGATGAACATGGAGCCGGAGGGCGGCAGCTGTAACGGCAGCGCGGTACGGCCTTTTTGAATGGCCCACTCCTTTGCGGTGCGTACATCGCCCGTAACCGGGTCCCACAGCTCAGGTACTTTACCGGCTATACGAAAAGACAGGTTGAGGATGCGCGTGCTATCCTGCTGGTTGGAAATAAAATAAATATCTGCATCCGGCAAACGGCGGTGCGTCCATAGCACACCCGGCGCCGGCTGCCCGGCGTTATCCAGGGCAATTACATCCCGCTCCAGGCGCCATTGCTGCCAGGTTTTCAATTGCAGCTGCTGGATAATTTGCCGTACCGTATCATCAGCAGCCGGGTAGTGCAGCAAACCCGGTGTATGCGTTGCCGGTGAAGCAGCAAGCACGGTGGCGCCTGCCTTTACCAGCTGCTGCAAACGCTTTGCTACTGCAACAGACATCATACCTGCATCCGGCGATAAGGGATGCGGGCCAGGCAGCACCAATGCTGCATAGCTGGCCCCGCCCGGCAGCGTTATACGACCGTTATGAACCGTGGCTAACCGCAGCAGCGCATCGGCGTTAAAGGAGTCATAGCCGTCTTCCACAATGCCGGGCAAGGCTGTTAACCGGTCGGGCAGCACGGCGCGGCGGGGTATTTCCTCGCCGGTAAATACCGCTACATCCACTACCGGCTTGCCCTGCTGCAGTAATGCCTGGCAGCGCTGCGCATAGGCTACCCATGCACGGCCGGGCTGCCACCAGGTTTGGTTGCGTTGAAAATACAGCCCTATGCCACTTAGCGTCATACCGGGCACACGGTCCATCCAGGGATTGTGCGCAAATACATGATACACCAGGCGGTTAATGCCCAATGCGTAATTTTTATCCTGCAGGGCTTTCAGCATAGCGGGATGCTCGTCCCAGGCCATGCGCAGCTCTGTAAAAGCTTCTGCCTGTATGTATTGCCTGCCATAGATATGCGCGCCGGAAATAGCGTCGAGCATATCATTGGGCTTATCGTGCGTGGGAGAGCGCAGCCAGAACTCGCCCATGGGAACATCCACGGCGCCGTAATGCAGCATACCGTCGCTGGTCATAGTAGGCGCCACACTTTCTGCGCTGAAGCTGCAGCCTTTTTCCCTGGCCAGTTTGCCCATAGTGCCATAGAATTTATCTACCACCAGCTCTGCTATGGTTTGCCTTACATCCCGCAAAAAGCGTTCAGACACAGCTGCGCTTTGCACTGGTATGCCGGCCATTACCGGCAGGTAAGGGTGCAGGTCATATCCCCTGCGGCGGCGGAACGCTTCGCTGAACACCGGCGACCAGTTCTGGCTGCCGCATTCCCAGCTATCCACATGAAATACTTTCAGCACGCGGCCCGCCAGCTCAGGGCCTACCTGGCGGAAAATTTCCGCAAACCATTTATCAAACTGCAGCTGTATGGCAACAGGGTTGAACTTGTCGCATTCCAATCCCTGGCCCCCGCCGCCGGTAGCATTGGTATGGCCGGTGGAAGTATGTCCTATGCGCAGGATCGTCCAGCTGCCGGGCGGTACCTGCCAGCGCAGATGGCCCTGCGCATCTGTTTTACCGGTAAGATCAATGATCTTATTCAGCGGCACACATAATGCATCCGGCACCTGGGCAGTAGTGGTGCGGCTGCTTACGCGCCATATTTCCCCGTTCTTGCCTTCAAACTGGTGTAAGCGCGGCTCACCGGATAAGGTAATGCTGCTTACCTTAAGCACCGTTTTCCATTTGGCGGCATCCAGGTCTTCCGACCCGGCTTCCGAGCCGGTGCTGTCATATACAAAACGGAAAAAACGTGCAGTGGTTGGCGTTATAGCGTGCGTTACGCCAAAATCATTATCCTGCCAGCCATGGCGCGGCGCTTCCAGCCGGCCAACAGTGCGGAAATGCTGCCCGTCATCACTAACAGTCAATACCAGGCGCTGCGCCTGGTAGTTAGGACCATTGCTGCGAATATGAATGTTACGGCAGGTAAAAGGCTTGTCAAACGCATACTGGATCCAGCAGGGATCTTCACTGCGGAAATTTTTTTTGTTCCCGGGATCCAACAGGAAACCCGCATCCGCACCCGGTACACTGGTAGTAACGGTTGGCGTAGGTGTGCTGCCTGCCCCGGGTAATGAAGGGAAAGCCACAACCTGTATATCCTTATAATAACCTTTATAGGCCGGCGGCGTGGTTAACGTATCATCAAACATGCTGTTCCCAGTTACCTGTGTTTCTGACCATACCACTTTTTGCATAGACAGCTCCGGCGTTATCCAGGGCCCGCCGGCCAGGGCAAAACCGTCGCAATCGTGCATGGCGATCTTCAATCCCAAACGGTCGGCCTCCTGCATGGCAAAGCGCACCATTGCCCACCATTCCGGCGTAAGCTGTACAACAGGCGGCTGCATTAAAGGCGGGTTAGCCGCTCCTTTAATGGGCATGAGGTAAGCGCCGCCGATACCTGCCTGCTTCATGGCTTCGAGGTCGGCGGTAATGCCTGCTTTAGACACACTGGCCTGCATCCAGTACCAGAACACCCAGGGCTTTGCAGCAGCGGGTGGATGGTGGAAGTCCTGCTCCAGGTTGTGCTGCTGCGCCATCACAGGGGCAGCTAACATACACGCCCATACGCAGAGCATACACCTTATTATTCCCAAACCTTTCATTAAGCCTGTTGAAAAACGGATTTTAAATATTTTGTATTGGCGCCGAAGTTCCATTTTACATTACGTGGGTCCTTTGCATTGCGGGAGCGCTCTATTACCAGCCAGCCGCTCCAGCCCATTTTATCCAGCGTATGCTTTACTTTAGGTAAATGGATGCGGGGGTTATCCTGCAGCCAAACGCCGTCCTTATCTGTGCAATGGATCTGGCAAATGCGGTGCCTGCCCAATATGCGCAGCTCTTTTTGCAGATCGCGGCCTGCTTCCAATGCGTTGGCAAAATTGAAATAGCTTTGTATGGCGGAAGAGCCGATATCGTCCAGGAGCTTTACCTCACCGGCTGCATCCAGGGCGGTTTCTATGCCAATGATCACGTTTGCCTTTTCAGCCTGTTTAGCTACATCCTGCAAACGCTTTACGATAGCGGGGCGCAGCTCAGGGTGCTGCACCAGGTCGCCCTGTATGCCCAGGGGCAGAAAAGCTACCTTTACTTTCAGTGCGGTCATGGTATCTATGCAGTCCTGCACCATCCTGTCCACACCGGGGCGTTCTGCAAATGACTGCGCATAAAAGCCCGACATGGCAATGGATGATATTTCCAGGCCCAGCTCCTTTGCCTTATCCAAAAACTGCTGCTGTACTGCGGGATCAGACAGCTTGCTGTCAAAAGTTTCGCGGTTACCCAGGCCGCCCATATCCACTTCCACACCATCTGCACCTATATCTTTCGTAAGCTGAAAAGCGCCCAGCTTCTGCCTTTTCAGGATCATCCAGTCACATACAGCTATCTTATACCGTTGTTCTTTACTTGCCGGTGCGGTAGCAGCCCATGACAGCTGCCGGTGAAATAACCCTGCCGTAAGGCCTACGGTGGTGTTGAGTAAAAAGTTACGACGATCCATATGAGTCAATTACGAATTATCAATTACGAATTACGAATGAATAATGCGATGCCCTATTGAATAATTAATTGGTTAATTAAGGCTTATATTAAATTACCTGTTTCATTGCCGGCACAAAACACGGCTGTATACTTACATGAATTGTCAATTACAAACTATAGATGCAGCAACACAGCTCAATTCGTAATTCATAATTGACAATTCGTAATTCACTCCGGCCAATGGCCGGAGTGAATGGCAGTCAGCACCAGCTTTGCCGGGTTAATTTTTACATATTTGATCCGCTGCCTGCGCCAGGTGTATACGATGTGCACAAAGCCATCCGCCGTGCAAATCACGGATGGATAAGAATACTGGCTAATGGGCGAGTCTTCAAGCACTACTGCCGCACTCCACTCCTTACCGTCTTTTGATACCGCTACATTTAACGGCGTGCGGGGGCCTTTGGCCTTCCCGTCCGGCGGCAGCACATGGTTGTACACCAGCAGCTGCCGGCCATCCTTTAAGGTAACAGCATCGGTGCCGGAATTGTTATTCGGCAACGTGGTGGGCGCCAGCGGCGACCACGTTTTACCATTATCCGCTGACCATGATTCTACTATTGCGCGGTTCTTGCTCCTGCAAAGGATCTGCAGCTTACCATGCGGGTATACCAGTATGCTGGGCTGTATGGCATCGTAGCCTTTACCGGTATCTACCGGGCCAACCTTTTCCCAGGTTTTGCCATTATCTTTTGTAAGCTCAAAATGTACATGCCAGCCATCGCCTTCTGTGCTGGACGGGCACATTAAAGTACCGTTGCTTAACAATACCGGTTTGTTTTTTATCGGGCCAAGATAGCCGTCGGGCAGGGCTTTGGGCGCCGACCAGGTAACGCCGCCGTCTTTGGAAGTGATCAGCCATCCTTTCCATTCCGACGGCTTGGGCCCTATTTTATAAAACAGCAGCAGGTCGCCGCCGGGTACCTGGTACAGTACCGGGTTCCAGCAGGCGTAGCGGGTACCATCGGCCAGTTTGCCGTTGGCTACTTCTACCGGCGCTGTCCATGCAGCATTATCGCCTGCCTTACGGCTTACCCATATGCCTACATCCGGGTTTCTTTCCTTGGTACCGCCAAACCAGGCTGCTATAAGCCCTTTGGGCGTTTGTGCAATAGTAGCGGCATGGCAGGAAGGGAAAGGCGCTTTTTCAAATATGAACTCTTCTGTAACAATACCTTCCTTCCAGGTACGCAGCTTCTCCGTTTGTCCCTGGCTGTTCAGGGCTGCCAGTATTAAAAGGCTGGCACAAATAATACGTTTATACATAGTTGTTATTTACTGCTTTCAAAAACATAGTTTCCTGACCCTATCTCAAATACGGCGCGGTTGCCCTCCATGCGCAGCCACTTAACACCATTTGCAGCCGCTGCAGGCTTCCCGCTTTCCTTTACCTGTGCCGCATTTACGGCAGGTATGTACACCAGCGCCGTTGCATTGCCCGGCACCTGTATGCGCCAGGTAAATTTGCCATTGCGCTGCTGCCACTCACTTTTAATGGCGCCATACACGCACCGGTAATCTGCCTGCACCATTTGCAATCCCTGCGGCAGCACCGGCCGCATGATCACCTGCTGAAAGCCCGGATGCGCTGTACTGCTGCGAATGCCGGCCAGGTCTTCGTAATACCATACCAGCAGGTCGCCCAGCAGCATTACATGGTTGCGGGAGTTCATACTTGGGTTGGCAGTATCGCCATTCCACAGCTCCCATATGGTGGTGGCGCCGCGTTCCAGCATATAGCCCCAGCTTGGATAATCGCGGTTGGTAGCGATATGAAAAGCCAGATCCGGGTTGCCCCAGCGGCTCAGGCCACGCATGAGCCATTGCGTGCCTACCACGCCGGTGCTGATATGCCCGTTGTATTTATCCTGTATCTTATTTACAATATTTCGGAACACCTGCGCCTCCTTATGCGCCGGCACCATGCCAAAGTATAAAGGCAGCAGGTTGGCGGTTACGGTATTATTACTGTACTGCGCGGTTGCGGGGTGAAAGAATTCATTATTGAATGCGGCCTTTATGCTGTCGCCCAAGCTGGCAAACGCCTTTGCATCCTGTGGTTTGTGCAGCACGTTGGCAAAGCGCTGCATGAGGAACAGCATGCGGTAGTAGTAGGCGGTGGCCAGCAAAGCGCCGTTTGTATTACGGGTAGAGTCCCTGGAATGAATGAGCTGCAGCGATTCCGGCGGTACGCACCAGTCGCCGTATTTATCTTTGGTTACAATATAATCGTGCATGTATTTGCCGCGCATATAGGCCAGCCATTTTTTCATGCTGCTATAATGCCTGGCAATGGAAAGGCGGTCGTTATATTGTTCATACAGCATGTTGGCCACCAGTATGTAGGTACCCGGCCAGGTCATGTTATCGCTGTAATACCGCCAAAAAGCCGGGGCTACATCGGGTATAGCGCCCTCCGGTGTTTGCGCTTCTTCAATATCATCCAGCCATTTGGCATATAGCTTTGCATTATCAAACAGGTAGGCTTCTCCATAGGCGCCGGTAGCGCGGTCGCCCAGCCAGGGCATGCGCTCATTGCGCTGCGGGCAATCAATGGGCATACCTTTATAGTTGCTGCGTATACCGCGGTAAGCATTGCCGAACAGCTGGTTCAGCGTAGTGTCTGATGAGGTAAAGCTGCCGGTGGTGCGAATGCCGTCATATACTACATGCCCCTCAAAATCCTGCACAGCAGGTGCGCCGGGATAGCCGGTTATTTCCACATAACGGAAGCCATGATATACAAAGGCAGGATGCCAGGTTTCCACACCGCTACCTTTTAGTGTATACACATCCGTTACTTTGGCGTCGCGGAGGTTGGCGGTGTACAGGGAGCCATCGGGCTGCAGGGTTTCTGCAAAGCGGAGCGTTACCTTTGTGCCGCGCGGGCCCTGTACCTTCATCTGCAGCCAGCCGGCCATGTTCTGCCCCATATCCAGTATGTACACACCGGGCTTTAGCGCCTGTATGCTGCGGGGCTGCAACGTGTCCATCACCTGCACTTTTTCATTCAGCTGCGCATGTACCCTGCCGCCCGGCGCAGGCACCAGCTCCGGCGGCAGCCAATGACCGTCGTCAAAGCCGGCGGTGTTCCAGCCCGGCATTTCTTTCGTTGCATCATACTCTTCGCCGTCGTACTCATTATTGGTGCGGATAGGACCGTCTGCCGTTACCTTCCAGGAAGCATTGCTGGCAATGGTTTCACGCGTACCATTTGTATACTCCACCTCCAGCTGCAGCAGCAGCTGCGGATAACCGAATGTGCGGATCTTATATGGCTTGTAAGCCTGGCGCATGGTAAAAAAGCGGCCATTGCCCAGCACAGCGCCAATAGCATTATCGCCCTGCTGTAAAGCCGCAGTTACGTCGTAGGTATTGTATAGTACACTTTTCGTATAATCTGTAGGCGCGGGCACCAGCACCTGGTTGCCAATGCGCTGCCCGTTCAGGTACAGTTCATACCAGCCAAGGCCCGCCACGTAAGCTGTAGCCCTTTTAACGATGCGCCGCACGGCAAATGTTTTGCGGAAATAGCGGGCAGACAAGCGGGAGAATTTACTTTGTGCGCTGTCCCAGGGAAAGGCGCGGTTTAACCCGATCCAGGCTGCCTGCCAATCGCTGGCAGCCAGCAACCCCATGCTCCATTGCGCAGGCTTGCTCCATGCGGTGCTGCCTTGCGTGGTCCAGGCCCTTACCTTCCAATAGCATAAGGCCCTGCTTTGCAGGGGAGCGCCGGTATAAGCCACATTCACGGACTGGTTGCTGTTTACCTTGCCGGAGTTCCAAAGGTCGCCTTCATTAGCAGCCAGCTTTTCCGGCGTAGACGCTACCAGTACCTGGTAGGCTGTTTGCCTTACATTCCGCTGCGGGCTGCTGATCTCCCAGCTCAGGCGGGGCGCTGCCCCATCAATGCCCAACGGGTTGGTCAGCATTTCGCAACGCAGATGCTGCAGCAGCACCTGCGCAGGCGCATCCGCAATTACCGGTGGCAACGGCAACAGCCAAAAGTAAATAATTGTTAATATGACAATAAAATATCGCATCAGGCTTTTATGCAGGCCGCTGTTTGTTACGCCCCCTGGTATTGTTTTATAACGCTTCTGTTTTTAATGAACGGATGTAAAAAGTTGACTGCTGATCCGGCTCGCCGGCATCGGGCCTGTCAAAAGTTTGCCTGGCAGGTGTATCTGCGTTGGGCTCATGCCTGGGCATGCCGGTGCGGAACACAATGCGGGCCACATTCTGTACCGGGGCAAATGTGAGCTGGGTGAGCGCATGCTTGCCGTTTATATCCACCGTATAAAAGCGGGTGTAGGTATTCACCTGTATGCGGATCTTATATGTAGCGCCGGCCTCATATTTCATGAGGTTCTTGAACTTGGCGCCGGCCTTGGCCCGCAGCTCACCATCCGGCTCAAACATAAGCCGCACGCAGGGGCTGCCTTTAGCGTCCTGCAGCTCTACATGCAGCAGACCTCTATCGTTCTGCATGGGCGTAACGGTAAATTCAACTGCTTCATTCTGCGTTTCAGGGAACAAATGTTCTGCCTTTGCATAATCGTACCGGTCCCAATCTTTCAGCGCAAGCGCGTACCCTTCCGGTGTTTGCTCCATTTTTACAGGCGCCCAGCAGGGACTGTAAATATTCCATAAATGCAGCGCCGTGTCGGGCAACATGCTCTTAAACACGTCATTCACCTGGGCCGTGGCCTTATCCATTACGGGTACCGGCACGCGGGCTACCCAAATATCTTCCTTGTTCATGCTGTAGCTAACCCACAGGTTACCATCCGGCGGGGTACCATTATTTTCGGTAATGCCGCGTACATACTGGGGGCCGAAATCCTTGAACTCGCCCTGGTAACGCTCCGGTGATATTTCTCCATGCACCAGCAGCATATTCGTATATTCCAGGCCGTTATTACTCAGGGAAATGGCCAGCGGCCAGCGATATTCAGAAGGGTTGTACACCGTAGCATAACGCCCGTCTGATGTACGCTGCCCCCATATTTTAGCATTGGCATTCACAAATCCCGGCGCACGCACAGCAGATGCCGGCCAGGTTTTACCACCGTCTGTACTAATGGCGGTAAGCGCGTTTTTCCACAGCCCCACTACCCTGCCATCCGGCAAATGATAATAGCTTAAGGCTTTATATTGCTTTTTCAGCGGTATGAGGGGGTCGTTACGATCCGACTCCTCCACCCATTGCTGTGTTACAAGCGGATTAGCCAGCAGCTCGTTACAGGCTTCCACAAAGCCTTTATCCTTGCTGCTGGTATAATAGGGGTAGGAAGTGTTCTTTGTGTTCCAGGCGGGGTTGTAATGAACAAAATATATAGGCCCGTAGCTGCCGTTAGAATATATTTCCCGCACCACGCGGCCAATGCCTTTACCGTCATTGGGACGATCATCATTATCCAGGCAAATACCGTAAAAAGCCAGCACCAGCAGGCGGTTCTTTTTAGAGGTATAAAAACCCATGCGCTGGTGCATCACCGCATCTAAATTATGCGCTACGCCGGGGTAGCCTTCTTTGATAGTGCCATCCGGTATCTTATACTTTGGAAAAACCACGTCGGGTTTTGTCCAGTTGTAGCCATCGTTAGAGGTTGCCAGTAAAGTCTGGCCGGGCGGAACGCTCTCTCCTATGCTGTCGCTCAGGTATTCCAGGTAAAATTTATTGTGCCAGTAAGCCAGCATGGGCGCGTGGTTGTACGTCCAGCCGTAGCCTTCTGCTTTTTCAGGATGCTCGCGGTTGGCCCGCATCACCTGTATGTTATGCACGCCTACCGCCGGGCTTAGCTGCCCGTGGTGATAGTCGATGTTTACGCGGGTATGGCCGGTATAGCGCACCGTGTCCTGCGCATGGCCGCTCATAATGCCGGATAATAACAGTGGAATGATATGCAAAGGTTTCCTGTTCATGCCTGAATATTTTACTGCTGCAATGCGTTCAGCACATCTTCTTTTACTTTCAGGATAGTGCCATGCTTGTGTCCTTCCGGCACCAGCACATCCCCGGATATATCTGTGAATGTTTTAAAGTCGGTTGTTTTTACCGCGCCATATTGTTTATCACGGTAGGCGTCGAAATAGATCAGCCATTCGTTGCCTGCCTTCACCACCGTAGGGCCTTCCGTGAAAGGCGGCGTAAATGCTTTTGATACATTTTTGTAAGGTCCCAGCGCTTGTGTGCCAAAGGCTGCTTTGATGTCCCTTTCCGGACGGGTGTTGTCTTTTAATACCAGCACATATTTACCCGGCGCCTGCTGCACAATTACACAGTCAATAACACTGAAACCCGGGTCCAGGAACAGCCTGGCGGGCGTAAAGGTTATAAAGTCCTTTGTGGTGGTATAATACATGCGGTGGTTATTATCTTCATCCTCCTTCCCTTTTGGAAAGCGATGCGGTATGGTAGACGCCCATATGATAATGTACTGGCTATGCTCCTTATCGTAAAAAAGCTCCGGCGCCCATACATTTACCGTAGCGGGCTCTTTTTGCATTACGTTAATGGCGCGCTGCTCCGACCAATGGAGCAGGTCTTTGGAGCTGGCGTAGCCAAATCCTTTATCGCCTTTCCAACCGCTGGTCCATACCAGGCGAAAAGTACCATCCGGCCCCTGTATCATGGAGGGATCGCGCATAAGCTTTTTTTCTCCTACCGTGGGCTGCAGCAGGGAACGGCCTAAGTCGAGCCAGTGGTAAGCGTCATAGCTGTACAGCAGGTGCAGCCCGTCAGTAGCCGGCTCACGGAAAGAGGTGAACAGGTACACTTCCTTACCGGGTACATAAGTGTCCAACACCAGCACCCAGTCATTACCATCCTGCTGCCTGCCCGGCGGATCAAAGGTGGTAACGCCCTTGTTCGGGTATTTACCAATATACGTAACATGGCCGTTGCGCGGGTTGTACCACGATGCCTTTACTGTATCGCCGGCAATTTTTCCCATGTTCACAGGTATGTTGCGGCCGGTGTAGGTATAAATAAAAGCATATTGTTTGCCCCTGGTGGCCAGCAGCCGGTTGTAGCGGCTTCCCTGCCCGCTGGCTATAAGCGACTGGTCGGGCACACGCTCAAAGTAAGGACGTGACAGCAGCAGCGCTTTGAGATATACCATTTGCTGTGCGCCGGGCGCGTTCATAGCGCTGTCCCACACCTGCCGCACGCCATAGGAACCGTTACTATCGGTTCCCTTATGCATTTGCATTACCGCATTATGCCCGTAGGTATAGCCTGCAGCACCTGCAAAAACCGACCAGTAGCCGTAACGCCTTACATCACTGTCCGTCCAGCGCGGTTGCAGGCTGTCATGCAATCCGTGCGGAATGCCTTCGTAGGAAGGCTCGCCATCCAGCACCGGCTTTACCGGTACCTGGCGGTAGTCTGTTACCACATATTTCCAGTTATCTTCTCCGTAGTGCATATCGCTTGCGCTGGTGTCCTGCGCATAGGTGCGGTGGCCGGACTGCATCATGTTAAACTGCAGCCAGTTTGCTTTATGGAACCAGATGGACGATTGCGTGCGTCCTCTTGGATGAAAGGTCACCAGGTGCGCTGTATCGCTGGTATGCAGCGTATTGCCAATTACGTTCCATACAGGCATGCCATCGCTGCCTTTAATATCGCCGCCATTCATCCAAATGATGTTGGGCCTGTTTTTATAGCGGGCCACCAGCCAGGCCGCATAGGTTTTTGCCTGCTCCTCACTTACATGGCCCGACTTTACATTAGACCCCCATACAGGCACTAACGCCATGTACAGCCCTTTTTCCGCGGCCTTGTCAACAATATAATCTACATGATCCCAGAAATCATATTGCGCGGTATCTGTAAAACTATTGCCAGGCGTGGTTTTAGGCGTGGCTACATTTTTATTGACCAGGGCGCTGTCGCCATAGGCATTTACCTCACCCAGGCTATGCACCAGCATTACCTGTATTACGTTAAACCCCTTCTGGCGGCGGTTTTCGAGATACTTATCCGCCTCTTCGCGGGTAAGCTTATTGAACAGCAGCCAGCCGGTATCGCCCAACCAGAAAAAGGGCGCGCCGGAGGCGGTGGTAAAAAACCGGCCGTTGGCAGAAACGCGGAGCGGGCTAACCCGCTTCATTTGCGCCTGCACAACGGCGGTCATCAACAGTAATGTTATCAATAGTATGGGACCGGTCTTTTGCATAGGTTCCAATTTATGTTTTTATCTCCGTACTTACTATCTGCTTCCTACCCGGCATACTACCGGCCCTGCCTGCGGGCTTTGCAGGGTAACGGTTTTGCCGCCGGCGGTTGTTTCTGTTTTTAATACATGGCCGTTCTCCGGATCTATCCAGTGAATGGTACAGCTGCCGGCGGCTTTGCTGAGATCCAGCTGAATGGTCGCGGCTGCATTGCTGTATACAATATATGCTTTACCGTTATCGGCCAGCGCCCACTGCCCCTGCGGATTGCCCGGCAATGTAACCGGGTGCATGGCGGCAGCGGCTTCCAGGAAACCATTGTCTTCCATTACCGGTATGCCTGCCAGGGAACCGCCCGCCATAAATGCCGCCCATGCATATTCATCGTAGGAGCTGGCGGCATAGGTTACGGCCTTTTCCGGGTACTTGCGGCGGTATTCGCTTACAGCCCGGTACACCTGTTCAAAGCTGGTTTTCTTTGGCTTCAGCAGGCGGGCGTGCTGGCGGGGCGCCAGGTTTTGCCCGCCCAGGGGCGCATAAGCGCTGCCATTTGCCTGGTAATACCACTGGCGTATATCTATTACCGTTATCAGCTTTGAGCGCACGGGATCGGCCAGTATGGCATCCTGCACATCTTTGGTGGTGCTGAGGCCAATGGTCACTTTTTTGCCGGTTTCTTTCTCCCAGGCCAGGATAGTATCTATCCAGAACTGTACAAATGATAACGGACCGGTAAACTCGGCGCCTATAAAATGTATAACGCCGGTGTTGCCTGCAAAATTTTCCAGGCATTTACGGATGTAGGCCTGGTGCAGCTTCCGGCGTACCGGGTGGTTTACGTCGTAAAACTGCTCGGCCATGAAAATACGTTTGTCGCCGGCATAAGGCGGCGGCTCGGGGAAACCGGTGTTATTGATATTGTTGGCGGGGCGCCAGGGAAAATCGGCGTAGTGCGCGCCGGCTTCGATAATGTTATGCTGAAAATAGTCCTGGTGCACCAGCACAAGTCCCTGCTGGTCGGCCAGGTCGGCAAACTGCTTCAGGCGGTTCCAGTACCAGGTATTGTATTTTGTAAGATCGTATTTGCTCAGGCCATCCCAGGCAGTGTCTTTTCCGCTGCGGGCAAAAGGCAGCTCGTAAAAAGGGGGCCAAACTTCGCCGTCCATACGGCGTATGCGCTCATGGTCATCGCGGCGGCGGTCGTACCACAGGCCGTAGTTATGCTCCAGTGAAACAATATGCCTGTCTTTCATCCACTGCGCCACTTCCTGCAGGTCGTCTGTTAAGCCGGTGCCGGTGCGGCCGGGCACAAAACGTGTTACGTCCGGTTTGGATTCGGCTATGCCATCCGGCCGCACGTTACCGCGCCACCAGGGCACTTCAAAATGCCGCCCGGTTAGTACGGTATTGCCGCGCAGCAGCCAGCCATTGCCTACATGCATGGATGGCGCCAGCCCGGGAGCTGCCGGTTTCGTATAACCTATATCGTTAATTGTTTTTACGCCTGTTGCTTTGGTTGGAATGGGATTACGCGTAGCTGCATCATCTATCCAGTTGGTAAGCCGCGGCAGGGGTTGGGTGGAAGCAGCTATCAATGCCGCTGCCTGCGCTACGGTAGGACTGCTGGAGGCTTCTGACTCCATAGGCATCAGCTGCGCCTGGTCTTTTACATCTTTCCCCAAACGGTCGGCCAGCTGTGCATAGTACAGGCTGCGGGGCGTTACGTGCTCGTTGGATTCTCCCCAGTAGCCATCTCCGGCAAACTGCGCCCAGGTGCCAAATGCCCAGTTATTGGCGGTTGGCGGGCGGTAACAGTCAACCCGTGCGGCGCTGCATTGCCAGAACACGCTGTTGGCAGCGCTCCAGCCGGCGCCCTGGCCGTCCTGCCAGCGGTTACCATAGCGCAGGGCGTCACCATCTACATTCACTACATCAAACAACACCCCGGATGCCCAGCTGTCGATAGCGCCGCTAAAGCTGTAAGGCCGGTACGACATGCATTGCACAAATGCATTGGGTCCGGGCGCACAAAAACCAACGGCAAAATCATGGTAGCCATGCTCGGCATAACAGCGCTGGAACAGGGTTTGCTGCCCGGTAGTCCAGAAACTGTAGCGGCGCTGCCCGCCGATTTCCGACACGGGCTGCAGCGATTTACAATCCTCCACGGTAATACGTTTGCTGGTTTCCAGCGCCAGTACAGCCGACCCTGCAAAATGTGCGAAGTTCACCTGGCGCACCCAGGCGTCGCACACATTTTCCAGGGTAATGGCCATCCAGCGGTGGGCTTCATCTTTTGGATTGCGTATATCATATGCCGATTCACAACGCAGGTTTTCCACGCCTACCTGCGCTATACGGCCCGGCCAGGTGTAGGTAGCCACGGTGCCGCCGCCATAAGTAGTGTCCAGCGCAGTGGTAAGCGGCACATCCAGTGTAATGGCGTTGCCATTTACCGCAGTAACCGTACGGTCCCAGTAAGCATCCCGTTCACCCGGTTTCCAGGCCAGGTCGGTAATGCCGCCGCCAAAATGATCCGTGCCCAGCACCTCTATCCAGGCCCGGGTGCTTGGACGATGTATTACTACTTTATCACCTGCTTTAAAATGCTGCGCAGCAGCTACGTGAATGGTGCTGGCATTTACCGGCACATATGCATCTGTAATATTTACCGGCGCGCTATTCGTACTATCGCGCCTGCCGTAAATGCGGATAAGCGTTTGCCGGCTGGTGCCGGCGCCTACCAGCACGGTGCCATTTTCTCCTGCGCCGCCGCCTCTCAGCACCACGCCGCCCGCGCGTATATGCAGGCTGCCGGCAATTTCGTACCGGCCTTTCTGCAGCAGCACAGCGCCGCGTATACCCTGCTTATCCGCGGGTAAGCCAGCCACATAATCCAATGCCGCCTGTACAGGCAGGGTAGCGTCGCCTTTAGTAACGGGAACCACTACACGTACCGGTACATCCGGAATGGGTTGTTCGCTGGCCATATAACCGCAATAGGAAAAATCAGGTACACGGTTGCCCTGCTTATCAGCTGTATACACCAGGTGGCCATTGCTGAGCGCTACGGGCGGTATAGGTTTAGGTTTTTTTTGTGCATAAGCAGCTGTGGTGAGGCACAATGCCAGTACACCACAAATATTATTCAGTTTCCAGTTCATTCATTCTTTGTTTAAACAAAGCAGGATGGTATAGTGCGGTAAACAGGAAATAAGAATAGGATGTAAGAAACCACAGTGTTGCTACTTTGCTACAGCTGTTGTCCCCTACATCCTGCTTCTATTTGATATTTCTTATCTGCTCTGCACTTCTTTATTCATCATACTGTCTTTACACACTATTCATTCATTTTCCATTACTTCTTATCGCCAACTTTCGCCTGCCTCACGCTTACATTCCTTTTCTCTTCTTCCAGTCGGCTTCCACCTGTTTCATATTATAACCGGCGGCGGAAAGGTAGTTGTTGATCCGTCCTTTATATTTCCCGAACCAGGCATGTTTCTTTTCAGAAGAACCGGCGTCCATAGCATGCTCGCGGGCTTCCACCAGCCAGGCCATCATCTGCGCCTTTTGCTGCTGGCTAAGGTTGGGCATCATATCCATATACACGCCGTAAGTGAGCGGCAATACGCCGTAGGTCATGCCATCCTTTACCTGGTCTACCTGCGCGGGAGTGAGCTTTGCCGACAGCTTTGCCAGGTATTGCTGGTGCAGCGCCGCCACCTTTTTGTTAGCCCCGTCTTCAATAGCCTGCAGGCGTGCATCCAGGGCAGCCTTATCACCTTTCAGCTGCTCTTTGGCTGCCTTTTTCTGTTCGTCCCGCTCCTTGTCTACCTGGTTCAGGTCCTGGTATTGCTGTGCAATAATATCCCGCACCTGTGTTGACACTGCTGCATCGCTCATGTTCATGGATGCCACAATCTTATCGGCCCGCTGGGTTACTACCCGGATGTAGGCCGTGTCTTTACCTGCTGCATGCTGCGCCAGTACCGGCGCTGTCACCAGCAGGCATCCTCCTAAAAATAAATACTGTAATCGCTTCATATCATCTACCTGTTATTAGCGGCTCAGCTGACCGCTGGTTATTGTACGGGATCAAAGGTACCACCCCATCCTATATTCTGAATCAGCATCGGGTTGTTGTCAGTGGCTGATTTAGGTATGGGGAAGAAATAATATTCTGGCTTCCAGCCAATGGCGTACTTGGTATCCATTTCCTTGGGGGTAATGGTGAAGTAGTTGGTGTAAGCCGCATCGAGGTCCATTTTGTCGCGCTGGGCTTTAAAGTCGTCGGCGCTGATAGCATCGGTGTTCAATTTAATAATAACACCGGTACGTCTTTTACCGTTCAACACTGTTTCAAATAATTTCCAGCGGCGCAAGTCCCAGAAACGCTTGCCTTCAAAGGCAAACTCGTACAGCCTTTCGTCCAGTATGGCGCTGAACATTTCTGCACGTGTCATGTTGGGTTTTAAACCATACATGTCGTCAGCACCGGCATCAATACCCGCGCGTTTGCGGATAGCTTTCAGCTGGTCGTATGCTTCTGAAAGGTTATTTACGCCGGTGGCAGTTTCTGCGAGCGTCAGCAACACCTCTGCGTAGCGGATCTCCATCCAGTCGGTGCCGGAGTATTGCACATTGCCGGTGGTTGGCGCCGGGTCAATGGCTTTACGGCAGTAAAAACCGGTGTTGGATGCTTTACCGCTTTCAATAGTAGTGTTGCCTACAAAGTATGTCCACAGCTTGTAATCATTTACGCCGTTCAAAGGCCAGGTAACGCCGTTGTAGGCAATGGTGTAGTCGAAACGGGGATCGCGGTTCTTATAAAAGGTTTGCGGATCGTAGGTGTAAGCGCTGGTTGCATCGGTGATCTTTTTCCCGTCTTTCATGGGAAAAGCATCTACCAGCTCTTTTGAAGGCTGGTTGGATCCGCCGCCGGTACCGTTAATAGCCGGACGGGTGCTGTTATCATACCCGTTGTTCTTCTTTGTCTGATCACCTGAAAGATTGTTATAGCAGGTTACAAATACAGCCTCCGGATTATTTACTTCGGAGAACCACATGTTCTGGAAAGAGGAATTAAGGCCGTAACCGTTGGAAGAAAGCAGGTCCCTGGCTGCTTTGGCAGCAGTATAAGCGCTTTGCCAACGGTCTGCCAGGTCAGAAGGATTAAATTCCGGGCTGGCCCAGTATAACAATGCCCTTGCTTTCAGAGCAGCAGCAGCAGCGCTGGTAACACGGCCCCAATCGGCGGTGGTTGACCACCTGGCCGGCAGCATGGATGCAGCTGCATCCAGGTCTTTTACGATCTGCGCTATACATTCAGACGTTTTGTTGCGCGGCACATAATCTTCCTGTTTGGCTTCATCGCCCACAGCGCTCTGCGGCTCCAGTATAATAGGCACGCCGCCGTACAGCTTTACCAGCTCAAAGTAGCGCCATGCGCGGAAGAACAGGGCCTGTCCTTTCAGCACTGTTTTCCAGGTATCTGTTAAAGTGCCCCCGTCAACCTGCTGTATGAACAGGTTAATGGCGCGTATCTTACCATAGCTGCTTTTAGCATCCAGCTTGGTGCCAAAGTCATTTACATCATTGATCTGCAGCGAACCCTGAAAATACTTGCTTTCGCCGTAAGATTCTTCAGACAGGTTAGCGCTGGTGCCCCAGGTGCCACCCCAGTTGGGCAGGTTCTGATCGTATATATAATCAAGGTAGGTACGCGCCAGCACAGAGTCGTTAAACACCAGGTCGCCCTGCAGGGATCCCAGGTCCCTTTTATCCAGCACCTTACTACAACCTGCTGCGGATAACAGCAGCACTGAAAATATAAATAAGTGAATTCGTGTACGCATTGTTGTTGTTTTTACTTACTGATTACAGACCTACATTAATACCAAACGCAAAAGTTTTCAGGTTGGGATATGTGTCAAATGATCCCAGCGTATTGTCTTTGTAATCATACGGATTATAGAAATTGAACGGATTGGTAGCTGTCAGGTACACCCTTAATGATTCCAGGCCCATTTGCCTGGTGAGCGGGCGCGGGAAGGTGTAAGACAGGTTCAGGGTGCGCACGCGGAAATTAAAAGAATTCCTGAACCAGAAAGCAGATGTCAGATCATACGTATCATCGTAATAAGGGTCCGGGTAAGCAGCATTTGTGTTTTCCGGTGTCCAGTGGTCGGACCAGAAAGCAGGGCGGTTAGAGGTGGAAGTAGCCTGCTTGGTTGCGCCGCTTTCTATTACGTCCTGGCCGCCGAATGAGCCGGACATTACCACATCCAAACGGAAACCTTTATAGCCGCCGCCTACTGACAGGCCAAAACCATAGTGGTTGCTGGCTTTGTTGCTGATAAAGGTCTGGTCGTTCTCATCTATCTTTCCATCGGGACCGGCATACTGGTTGGTTACCGGGTCTTTTGCACCGCGGATGTCTTTGTAGTACAGCATACCGGGAGCGGGCTTATTACCCATAATAGTATAGTCCGGGTTCTTGGCCAGGAAGTTGTCTACATCTTCCTGCGTTCTGAACATGCCCAGGTATTCATAACCTTTCACGCCCATGTCCAGGGAATGGCCGTTGGGATCTTCCCAGGTGCCAATGATACCTTTATCCACATCTACCTTTACAGCCTTGGCATCGCTCCAGCTCAGGAAACCATTCACATAGTAGTTAATGTCTTTTCCAATACGGTCGTTCCAGCCCAGAGATATTTCATACCCGTAAGCATTAATAGTATTGTAGTTCTCGGCAGATATAGGAGAGCCTACTGTGAGGGGCACCGCTGCTGTCAGCGAAGTAAGCATGTTATAACGGTGATCGTAGAACGCGTCTACAGTGGCAGATAAACGATTATTCAGTGCCTTGGCGTCTATACCGGCGTTAAACTTCAGGTCATCGTCCCAACGTGCAGCAGGGTTAGGCATATTTTCGGGCTTGGTGCCTACATTTTTGGAACTGTTGCCGCCGAATACCGCACCGCTGGTTTGGCTGGGCGTATAGCGCTGCAGGTAGCCCCAGGGTTTGGTGGCATCTCCACCCAGGTGGCCAACAGAAGCACGCAGCTTCAGGAAATCCAGCGCATGTACATTACGGCGGAAAAAGCCTTCTTCAGATATTACCCAGCCTGCGGACACAGAGGGGAAAAAGCCCCAGCGGTAATCCGGCGCAAAGTTGGTGGACGCATCGTAACGGAAAGCAAATTCCAGCAGGTATTTATCTGCAAAGCCATAATTCACACGGCCTATGTAGGAAAGGTTGCCGGTTTCGTTGGCAGTTTCCCATACGTTCATGGCGCCAAAAGCAAAGCGGGAAATATCCGGCGCGCTTTCAGTAGGATCTTCCGTATAAGCCTGCACATCATCATACCTGTATTCTGATTGTTCTGCCACGGCCAGTATGGAAATGTCGTGCTTACCGAATTTACGGGCATAGTTCAGGTAACCATCCAGCTGGTAACGGTCGCCAAAGGAAGGTTTGAAATACACACGGGCGCCGTTCTTCATGCGGGTAGCCTTTATCATGTCGCCGCCTATGATATGCTTATGCTCTCCCAGGTTGGTAAAAGAGTACAGGTTATAGTACGTACCAAACTGTTTGGGAAAAGTGTTATCCATTATTTTGGCATACTGCACCTTAGCGGTTAAGCCTTTGATAAAAGTTGGCTGGTATTCTATGTTAGCTACTACGTTTAGGCTGTTATCGCGCGACTGGTTATAATTATCCAGCGCCTGTACGGCAAAAAAGTGGAAGGCATCGATCTTATTGGCGGTGCTGAGCAGCACAGGCAGCCCGTCCACATAAGGCGGGTTAAACTGCGGTGTGTAGATCAGGCCTTTCAGGTCGTTATCAGGATTTTCACCACCCTGTTTCAGCAGGAACATTTTAGTGTTGGACAGGTCGCCGCTGACAGAAAGCGATGTTTTTAAACCCCGGGCCAGCTTCACATCAGCACTGGCGCGGAATGTCCAGCGGTCGTTCTTGATCTTATCCAGGTTACCGTTCTGGTAAAAATAGGTGGCGCCTGCAAAGAAGGTAGCTTTTTCCGTACCGCCGCTGATGTTAAAGGTGTGGCGGGTGGTAAGGGAGCTTTTCCAGGCCTGGCGCAGCCAGTCGTAATTATGCTCTTTAAAATACGCCAGCTCATCCGGTGTATAAATAACCGGGTCAGTAGCAGGTTTGCCACCGGTGGTGTTCATATCATTCAGATAGGTGGCCAGGTCGTAGCCCGTCATCATATTGGGCAGCTTTACAGCCTGGCTAAAGCCTACGGATGAATTGTAGTTGATCTGCAGCTTGCCGGCATGACCTCTTTTGGTGCGTATTACAACAGCGCCCTGTGAGGAACGTGCACCGTAAACCGCTGCAGCAGCATCCTTTAATATGGAAATACTTTCAATTTCAGAAGGGTCCAGCACGTTGAAATCATCTTCTGTGCGGATCACATCATCAATCACATATAAAGGCCGGAGGGTACCGCCGTCTTTTGAATAAATAACCGGGTTGCGGATAGTAATGGTAGCAGGAGAACCTGGACGTGCAGTACCGCCGCCTACGTCAACACCAGGCAGCTTACCAGCGAGTGTGGCTGACAGGTTGCCCAGTGGCAGGTCCTGAATATCTTTTACGTTCACTGTGGCTACTGCGCCGGTTAAGTGTATCTTTTTCTGGGAACCGTAACCTACTACTACTGTTTCTGAAAGATCAGTAACCCCTCTTTTCATGGTTACATTTACTGCAGAACGGTTATTTACCCGCTCTTCAATGGGGGCCTGGCCGGTATAGGTAAAAACCAGCACAGCATTGCCATCCGGCACCTCTATGACATAGTTACCATCATTGTCAGTAACCGTGCCTTTTGTCTGGCCTTTTAAACGAATGGTTACACCAGGTACTTCCTCCCCGTCTTCGGATAATACTTTTCCTCTAACAGTAATAGATTTTGCATCAGTTTGTGCATACGTGGTGGTGGTGCTGGTACATAAGTACAGTAGTATCAGTAATACAATTCCCCCCGTGGTAAATCGCTTACCAAAAAGTAGATGACTAATCATTTTTTAATGATTTAAAGAATAGGACGAATAAGTTTGATAGAATAGGACTAAGGATGTGGTGTCTAAAAGACAATTAAAAGATAGTCCACAAAAAAAGAAGCATACTTTTCATAACTAACGGAATTTTTTAAAACGATTTTCCTCATAACAATCGAAGGCTGCTGTTCCCCCTGAATTAACGCCCTGCATAGCAGGAGCAATGTTCTCGGGGGTCAAGCTACAGAAATATTCATTGAAAACAGGCACATCCCTGCATTTTTTTTACGCAATCGTTGCCGGTAACGTTGGCGTAGGCATTTTAGCTAAAAAAGACTACCATAGTATAGTATAGATATGGGAAATAGAGTACCTTTGGTGAATTACGAATTATCTTTTGTCCTGGTTTTTCTCATAATAATTACAGACTGCTGTTCCACTTTACCGTAATTGATAACCAGGTTATGAAGCATGTTATGTTCCTGTGCCGGCTGATGGTGCTTTCCACGTTGCTGGCAGGTTTTTCTTTTTTTGTTTCCTTTGCGCAAAATATTCACTACACGCCTGACTGGACCTCCCTGCAGCAACACGAAGAAGTGCCGGAATGGATACGCGACGCCAAATTCGGTATTTACTGCCACTGGGGCGTGTACTCCGTGCCTGCCTACAACAACGAGCACTATTACTCCCACATGCATGCAGATTCCGGTTACTCCAAGCTGGGTACCTATCAGCGGCATGTAGCGCTATATGGCCCGCTTAGCAAATTTGGTTACCACGACTTTATTCCCATGTTCAAAGGGGAACACTTTGATCCGGATGCCTGGGCCGACCTGTTTGTAAAAAGCGGCGCGCGTTTTGCCGGCCCGGTTGCAGAGCACCACGATGGTTTTGCCATGTGGGACAGCAAGCTTACGCCCTTTAACGCAAAAAAAATGGGCCCGCACCGCGATGTGGTGGGCGAGCTGGAAAAAGCCATCCGCAAAAGAGGCATGAAATTCTTTGTTTCGCTGCACCATGAGCTGAACTACGGCTACGTAACTCCCAAACCCGGGTGGGCTGCCGCCGATCCCAAATACGCCAAATTATACGGCACGCCCATGCCGCATGAGGAGTGGCTGAAAATGTGGGAAGGCAAATGCGAAGAAATTGTAGATAAATACCATCCTGATATTATATACCACGACTCCTGGCTGGAAAAAATACCGCCCATTTATATACAGCGTTACCTGGCGCATTACTTTAATACAGCGGAACAGCGCCACCAGCAAGTGACCATGACCTACAAAGGCAACGACATTCCCGACGGCATTGGCATGCTGGACCATGAGAACAGCAACCCGGATCATATTGTTGAAAAGCCCTGGCTGTGCGACTACTCCATTGGCACCGGGTATGCCCTTTCCTGGG
>NZ_DASTRI010000127.1:0-11905 GCF_035761305.1 Chitinophaga sp.
AATACAAAATTATGTTCACCAGCAAGCCCGGTTTTAATGAAGGCAAGGCAGCGGCAGTACCCGCAGCCGCTGCACATACGCCGTTAACAGTAGGTGACGAAAATTCGCCCCTGGAGGCCGAAGCAGATGCGCTGGCCAATAAGGTAACGCAGGCTGCCGACCCGCAAACCGCGCAAAGAAAATGCGCTGCCTGTGCGGCAGAAGAAGATGTGCAGCGCAAACCACTCGCCTCTTTTATACAGAAGAAGGAAGCGGAAGGCGGCGCCCCTGCCGGCGATGCTGTTTCTGAGCAGATCAACAGCTCAAGAGGCAGCGGCGAAAAAATGACCTCCTCTACCCTTGGGTTTATGGAAAACCGCTTTGGCGCTGATTTTTCAGGTGTAAGAATACACCAGGGGAATGATGCGGCGCAGCTTTCGGACACATTGAATGCGCAGGCGTTTACCGTGGGCTCGGATATTTACTTTAACAGCGGTAAATATGCGCCGGAAACAACCGAAGGCAAACACCTGCTGGCGCACGAGCTTACACATGTGCTGCAGCAGGGCAGCGGCGCCATGCTGCAACGCGCGCCTATAAAAGATCCCGGCACCTCCAAATCAGCAGCCGGCCAGTTCGATCCGCTGGTAGGCATATACACCGTAGCTCCCGGCGATACGCTCAACTCCATTGCAACCCGCTTTGGCACCACCGCCGCCACCATTCAGAAGAACAACCCGGATATTAAGAACATCAACAAAATTTCCGTTGGACAAAAGATATTTTTACCGGACCTGATCATACCGCATGACCCCACCGGCATGAAGCACAAGGAAATTTCCCTGGATGATTATGTGAAACGGTGGGAAGCAGAAAAAGGCCGGCCCATTACCGCTCCCGAAAAAACAGAGCTGGAAAGGGGCTGCGTAGGCATCAGCAGCGTTAACACCGGCAAAGACCCGCTGGATAACCTGGACAACTGTTTCCAGACGTTTGAACAATCGCTCAAATTTGCCCGCGCTAAAAATGAAGCTATTAAAGCAGCCGGCGACAGCAAGAAAAAGAAAGCCGTTATCTTCTCCATGCGCTTCTGGTCAGGCGGCAAGCCTTATGCGCCCGATCCCATCGGTAAAATAGATATGACGGATTATGACAGCCGCCTTGCCAGCGGCGATGCCTGGCGGCCGGACGACGCCTTCGGATCAGACTATATTAATTTTGATTTCGGTTATTATGATGTAGATTCAGGAATGTGGTGGCACGCCAATCATGCGCATGATCCCGGGCCACTGCCGCATATGGGCGATATGCGCGCATATGAAAGCTCACTGGACTACTACTCAAAACCGCTGCTGGACTTTGATAAGCAGATCTTTTGCGTAGTGGTTAAAACACTTTAACTTATGTATAGATTATACGTTGCACTGCTTGTGATCTATTCATGCATTCCATCCAAAAACAAACAGCAAATGAACCAGGATAACCCGATTAAGGTAACCGGTACTGCATTAAATGCAAAGGCAGGCGCCGTTGTAAAAACAGAAGAAGGCAGCTATTACATTCATGAGCTGTCCAGCTGGCCCGATAGTGTGTATAATAAAACAGTGGAAGTAACCGGCGACCTGTATGTGGTTGACCGCTCGCAGGACAGCGGCAAAAATGCCGCCGGCAAATGGACGCAGTCCATGAGAGGCACACAACATATTATACAACATGCGCAGTGGAAGCTGGTAACAGAAGAACGATAAAACAATGTCTGCACACATCCGTCAGTCAACCCCAAATCCCAGTGCCCCTGCAGCTGCAACACCTGTTACAGCCATGGTGAGCGAACCGCAGCCGGCATATGACATGGAACCGCTGCAATGGCTGCCTATCCAGCGCTCACTCACTGTTGGCGCGGTAGATGATCCGCTGGAGCAGGAGGCGGATGATATGGCCGGCCGAGTAATGCGTATGCCCCAACCGGCTTTTATACAGCGTAAATGCGCGCATTGCGAAGCCGAAGAAAAAGCGCGGCGCAAACCACTGGCCTCTTTTATCCAGAAGAAAGCAGCCGGCAGCGGCAATACACCCGCCAGCCAGGCCGTTACCAACCAGGTAAGAGCCACGCAAGGCAGCGGGCAAGCACTGCCTGCCGCTACCCAAAGCTTTATGGAAAGCCGCTTTGGGGCCGATTTCTCCGGTGTGCGCATTCATACCGGCTCCTATGCATCGGAGTTGTCCACCACGCTGCAGGCGCAGGCCTTTACGGTAGGCAACGATATTTATTTCAACGATGGCAAATTCTCGCCGGAAACCGATACCGGCCGTCACCTGCTGGCGCATGAGCTTACGCATACCATACAGCAGCAGGGCGCTGCCACCATCCGCAGGTTTGGATCGGATGAGCACCGCCGTATAGGCGACAGCGCCGTAAGCGACCAGGCGCTTATTACCTCATACGGGCGCGTTTCTTTTGGTGAAATGATTGCCATGGCCGGCGACTATTTTGAAAGTATTGAGGAAATAGCCCAGCTGGCGGAAAGCTGGGGTACGTATGGGCGCGAGCAGATAGACTATGTATTGTGGAAGGTAAACCCTACCCGCACCCGGCCCAGGGTATCGCAGGCCGCCATTGATGCGGTGGAAGAGCGCTATAACCGCCTGGCTGCGCGCAATGAAACACACTTCTCCACCGGCAGCTCACCAGGCAACAGTAACCGTGAACGTTACATAGCCATACATGCCAACGCCATGATAGATGCTTTTGCCGAAGGTTTGAACCCGCTGGTGGTAAGGCGCTGGACCTGGGAGGCGCGGGAAGGATTTGCCCAGCACTTTTTAACCGATGCATTTTCCGCGGGGCATGTGCGCACGCGGCGCGGCGAAATACAGCGGCATTGGAACGGCATGTACCCCAATTTCGTAAACAACATGATACGGATGATTGCCTGTTATATGGCCAGCCATATCAATGAAAGGGATAACATCGGCTATATTATGACAGTGGATGGGCTAACCGACGAGATAGCGCCGGTAGTGCGCAGCATGGGCGGCACCACCTTAACATCTTTCTCCATTGGCGATCTTATTTCAAAAGTATTGCATGATGCAGATAATGCAGGACTGGATGTAGTGAGCAGCCGGGGGCCTGCAGGTTCCACCGCGGGATCGCCTTTCCACTGGCGGGCCGTGGGCGATGGCTTCCTGTTCCCCTCCGCGGGCGCTGCCGCCACCACTGCACAGCAACAAACGCAGCAAATGCTCAGGGAGGCTATTACACTTAGCTTCCAGGAAGGCAGGCAGGCTTACAGCGCCGGCGCATCGGGCGATTTCACCCGTGGACGGCAGCTGGCCGACCCGGCCAATTTCAGGGCGCCGGCATTATTCCCTTCGGAAGATACCAGCTCCACTACCAACCCCGCGTATGCATGGCGTGCAAGTGACCTGCCATCGCTGCCCGCCAATATAAAAGCGCTCATCAGGAATGCCTTTGCACCCGGGGCCGACATCCGCGCAGGGCTGGATGCGCTTACAGTGCCGTGCATTACCACCCGTATGCACTTTGACCTGCATACCGGCGACGCCTTTAATTGTTTCAGGAACAAGCTGATTGCAGATCCGTGGGGCACCATATTGGAAATTGCGGCAGGCGGCAGCAGCCTATGCCCGCCCAACCAGGACGATCCGTGCCCCGCCATGCGCAATGCCTGTCCGTAATAATTACATGATATGTCAACACATGCCTCCATATTATCACCTGCGCAGGCAACACCGGCCGCAGCTCCCACGGCGGCGCCAGAAACAGCGCCCGAGCCGCTGGAAGCACGGCCGCTGCCCATACAGTGCCGGCTTAATGTTGGCGCGGCAGATGATCCGCTGGAGCAGGAGGCAGATGATATGGCAGGCCGCGTAATGCGTATGCCCCAACCGGCTTTTATACAGCGTAAATGCGCGCATTGCGAAGCCGAAGAAAAAGCGCAGCGGAAGCCGATGCCCGCATTTACACAGCGCCAGCCTTTTATTCAGCGGCAGGAAGTACCGCCACCGCGCCCGCCCACCACACCGCACGATGCGTTTATGCGGATGATCGAAGACATTGTAAGCCAGGAAAACCAGGCAAGGCTCGAAAGAACACGGGTAGTGCGCGAGCGCGTGCTGGAACCGTTAACCGGGGCCCACGCCGATGGCACCAGCTTTATTAACCGCCTGCACGGACTTACCGCAGAAGAGGCGGACCTGCTGGTGCACGATACTGTTTTCTGGGGCACCATACGCCGCTACTTCCGCGGCAGCAGCTTATGGGCAGTGTACACCATTGTGCAGTTTAACAACCACCTGCCGGAGCCGCACCTGCGCCTGTCGCTGGCAGTAGCCAGCCACAATGCGCGCCTGCTGGCTGATGTGCTGAGCATTGTTGTACTGCTGCACCCCGCCACCTATGACCGCGATATGTACTTTAACATGCTGCGTGAGGTAGTGGTAACAGCGTTCAGCAGCCACCCGCTGCAGCCTGAGCTGCTGCGCCTGATCGACCACCGCGATGACGCCAACATCAGCCAGCGGCATACCGGCAGCTATGAAGAAGCGCATTACGAGCGGCCGGCAGGCGGCGGCAACTATGCATTGCAGCACTTTACCGGGCAGATTTCCGCCAACAGCTATATTTCAGGCACAGAATGGCGGATTATTGTGCGTATGCGGTTTGTAGACGGGAATGATACAGCAGCCTGCCCTGCCACAACAGCACCGGGCTGCGGACCTTTTTACTTCATGGGCGCCAATGCCGCTGTTTATACCCGCTGGATGGATGCCATCACCAATGTATGGAACGGGCATTTCCATATCAGCAACGGCACGCAAACCTATAATGTAGTATTTGTGCCTTTGTTCCTTTCAGAGCCCGATCCTGATGCTGTAACCATTCGTGTAATGACCAACAACACCTTACGCTGCAATGCAACACTGGTGCCCGGCCGTTCAGAGCAAACCTGCTGGTTCCTGAATGTAGGCAACGGCACGGTAGCCCATGAGTTCGGGCATATCATCGGCGCATCGGACGAATACCAGCTGCCGGGCAGCAATGCAGAAATAGCGGCCGCTTTCCCTGGCATGAGCGCGCAGGACCGGTCGCTTTCCAGCATGGAAGGCATGACGGGCACCGCACAGCCTGTACCGGACCTTACCAGCGACGCCGCTGTAATGGCCAACCGTACAGACACTATCATGGGTAACTCCCACCACTCTACCACCGTGCAAACAAGGCATCTTACGCGCCTGATGGGATTATTGAATGCAGGCCTGCCCGCAGGCGCCCGGCCGTTTGTATTAAGAACAGGCAACCGGCCGGCCCGGTGAGGGTCAGTTGGCGCCTACCAGGCCGTTGGGGTCCAGCACGAATTTTTTGGCAGCGCCTTTATCAAAATCATTGTAGCCGCGGGGCGCATCGTCCAACGTTATTACTTCCACATTCACGGCTTTGGCAATTTTTATCTTATCATACAAAATCGCATTCATTAATTGCCGGTGATACTTCATCACCGGGCACTGGCCGGTAGTAAAAGAAAGCGACTTGGCCCAGCCCAGCCCCAGCCGCAGGCTCAGGTTGCCTGTTCTGGCGGCATCTTCCTTTGCGCCCGGATCGTCTGTTACATACAATCCCGGAATACCAATAGCGCCGCCAGCGCGCGTAATTTGCATCGCAGCATTTAATACCGTGGCAGGATGCTCTGCACAGCAATGATGCCCGTGGCCTTTTGCCTCAAAGCCTACACAATCCACTGCAGCATCTACCTCCGGCACGCCGAGGATAGCGGCAATCTGGTCCGGCAAAGGCGTATCGCTGCGCAGGTCTACGGTTTCACAGCCAAAGCTTTTTGCCTGGTTCAAACGCTCGGGTATCATATCGCCTACTATTACCACGGCAGCGCCCAGCAAATGGCAGGAGGCGGCACACGCCAGGCCTACCGGGCCGGCGCCGGCAACATATACCGTGGAACCCGGGCCTACGCCTGCGGTAACAGCGCCGTGGTAGCCTGTAGGAAAAATATCAGACAGCAGGGTAAGGTCGCGGATCTTAGCCATCGCCTGGTCTTTATCCGGGAACTTCAGCAGGTTAAAGTCGGCATACGGCACCATTACATATTCGGCCTGGCCGCCTACCCAGCCGCCCATATCCACATAACCATATGCAGCGCCGGGGCGTGCGGGGTTTACGTTCAGGCAAATACCGGTTTGCCCGGCCTTACAATTGCGGCAACGCCCGCAGGCAATGTTAAATGGCACAGATACCAGGTCGCCGGGTTTAATAAACTCCACATCGCGGCCGGCCTCTATTACCAGCCCGGTGATCTCATGCCCCAGCACCAGGCCTGCCGGCGCAGTAGTGCGGCCCCTGACCATGTGTTGATCGCTGCCGCAGATATTGGTGGAAACGATCTGCAGGATAACACCATGCTCACATTTGCGGTTACCCAGCGCCAGCTTTGGAAAATCAATAGACTGTACTTCCACTACGCCAGGTTTGATGTACACGACACCCCGGTTGTTGTTCATAAATTCAGATAATTTTAAAGGTGAAGAAAACGCGGAACTTTCTATCCAAACTTCCTGTATTCCTTTTCCTTTACATAACACTTTAATACATTTTCGATAACACTATCGTACAAATATGGGCCGGGAGTGCCTGAAAAGTTCTAAATTGAAGCATGGTGCAGCCTATTCCCCATATGCCGCCTGCCGCAGCGCAACGCCGCGTGTACAGCTATGCGCATTGCGAGCTGCATCTTTTTGAAACTACCCGGCAGGCCGCAGCCGTACCGCTGCAGTTTAACCACCTTACGATCATGTGCATGATGCGGGGTAAAAAGGTAATCCGCATGGAGCGCGCCGCTCCTTTTGTTTACCTGCCCGGCGAGTCGCTGGTAGTACCTGCGCAGCGGCCTATGCTGGTTGATTATCCTGATGCCGGTGTTTGCTCGCCTACCCAGTGCACAGCGCTGATTATGGAGGAAAGCTTTGTGCAAAAACACCTGGACCAGCTGGACGCACAGTACCACACACCCGAAAGCAGCCACCACTGGGCCTTACCTATGGACAGCTGCTTTTTCCTGTACAACCCCGAAATAACCGCCACTATCAATAAGATCGTGCGCCTGAGCCAGGAGCATACGCCCATGCATGAGCTGCGGGTTGATCTTTCCCTTAAAGAGCTGCTGGTATTAATTGCACAGCAGCAGCATCTTTCCCAAACACAGCAGGGAAATGCATACATTGCCAGCTTTGGCCGTTTTGCACAGGTGCTGCAGTTTATTAAACAACATCTTTCAGAAAAGATCAGCATAGCGCAGCTAAGCCGCATAGCATGCATGAGCCGCACCAATTTCTTTAAGGCATTTAAAAGCTACCTGGGACTTTCCCCTGCCGATTATATTGTAAGGGAACGTATAAACCTGGCCAAACAGCTGCTGCATGATCCGGGGATGAGCATTGCTGAAACAGCGTACCAGAGCGGGTTTAACAATATACCTTATTTTATAAGGCAGTTCCGGAAACAGGAACAGCTTACGCCGGGCAGCTACCGCGCAGCGCTGAAAAGCAATAACCATTGCCTGCCGGCTCTCCTTCCGCTGCATTCCAATTCGTAATTGGCCACCGTTACCTACCGCTTACGCTGAAATATAAAAAGCTCCCCGGAGGGAGCTTTTGTAATTCGTAAACACGAATGGAAAAAAGGCCTGCGGGACTTTGCTGCCTGACAGGTCTGAACAAAAAACGGTGCTACTATCAGTCTTTAAGTATTTTGAACTCTGTTCTCCGGTTTACCTGGTGTTCTTCCTCACTGCATTCAACCCCGTTTTTACAGTCGTTCAGCAGCCTGGTTTCGCCATATCCTTTAGCCACCAGCCTATGCTTATCAATGCCTTTGCTGATCAGGTAATTTACAACAGCCTCTGAGCGCTTCTGCGACAGCTTCATGTTGTAGGCATCATCACCACGGCTGTCTGTATGCGTACGCAGCTCAATTTTCATGCGGGGATGGTCCTGCAGCAGCTTTATGAGGTTATTCAGCTCATCGGCCCCTTCCGGCCTCAGGTTGGCCTTATCAAAATCAAAGTACACGTTCAGCACCTGCAGCCGCGGTGTTACCGGCAGTATGGGCAGGTACAGATCCTGGTGAAGGGTGGCGGATGATGTTAACCCTTTGGTGCTGGCTTTTCTCTCGTCCCACATATAGTTTTCCTTTTGGCCGTGCAGCATATAAACGGTAGCGGTATCAAGGTCAAAGCGGTAATGGCCGGCTTCATTGGTTTGCACGGTTGCAATGTCGCTCTTTGCTGTAAACAAGGTTACTTCCGCATTTTCCAGCGGTTTTTTGGTTTCTTTACTATACACAGTGCCTTCTACGGCAAAGGACAGCAGAACAGCAGGCTGCAGCGCCGGCAGCTTAGGCGGCCCCGCCGGTTGTTTGCCTGCAGGTTCTATTGCTTTCGCAGTATCTGCCGGTTGTTCATTAACCGGCACTATTGTTCCCGGAGTATGCACCAGCTGTGTAAGCGTTGTATCGGGTTCATCTTCCGGCGTACCCGCAGGCATTACAGGCGGCAGCTTGGGGTACACGCGGTAAATATCGTCCCCTCCTTTTCCGCCCGGCCGGTTTGACGACATGTACAGCATGTTGCCAAATCCATCCAGCGTAAAGGAAAAGTCGTCCTGGGGAGAGTTCACCGGCGCCTGCATGTTAACAATGGCGCCCACACCGGTAATCGGCCCGCGGTAAATATCCAAACCACCCAGGCCAATGCGGCCATCGCTGGAAAAGAACAGGTGCCCTTTGCGGTCTATAACAGGGCAGCGTTCATTTCCGGGGGTGTTTAACCAGGTAAGGTTCTGTGGTTTGGTCCAGCCGTTCCCCGTGCGTAAACAGCGGTAAAGATCTGTACCGCCGCTGCCTCCCGGCATATTGGAAACAAAGTACAACGTATCGCCGGTAGGGGTAATAAAAGGATCGCCCACAGAATAGGCGTTTACGTTATTATACATAAAAGGCACGGGCGGCATCCATTGTCCCCGGCCATCTTTCCGGCTGCTGTATATTTCTACGTTAATTGTTTTTACTGCGCCGCCGCCCTTTATTGCGCTGCGTGGTATTTCGGTGAGCGTAAAGAACACCTGCCTTTCATCTTCCGTAAAGGAAGCAGCGCCTACATGGTATTGGGTGCCGGCATTAAACGGGAAAGCGGTCACACTATCCTCCCCGTTTTTATAGTACAGGCGCAGGTATTGGCTGCCTGTCCAGCCATATACGTCTTTATCGGGACGGTTGGCAGCATCAAAACGCAGAAACGGTTTATCCTCCTTTTGCGGCCGGGCGGCCATCCGGTCCGAGGTAAACACCACGCCGCCCTGGTAAGGCACTGCCGCCCAATCGGCATACGGCGTATTCAGGTCCTCCATATTTTCCACGGTAATAATGCTGCTGGTATTCATCCATTTAGCAGCGGAGTCGCAGGAGGCCAGCCAGCTATGCTTTTGATTATCCGTAAGCATGCCGGCGGTATCGGTATCAATATATTTGCGGAACTGTTCTTTTGCTTCTGTATACCGGCCATTGTTCTGCAATGTGCGCGCATAGTACAGCAGGTTTTCCGGCCTGCTGCCCTCCATGCCGGTGGTAACGGCATACCATTTCTGCGCCTGGTTGTAGTTGTTGGTAAGGCGGTAGCAGCTGGCCAGCCGTTCCGCGGCATGCAGCGTAGGCTTTTTACTGTATGCCTGCTCATACAAGGTGATAGCCTTGCTATAATTATAAAGCGCGTACTGGTGGTCGGCTTCCTTTAATATGTACTGGGCCTGTGCCCCTGCGGCCAGCAGCAGCAATAGCCCGGTGAGGTATGTCCTCATTTGAAAAAACGGTTTCATGCAATCATTTAAAATACGCGTGGCGTAGCCATACGCACATCCGGTTTTGAAAATGAATAGCCTATTGATATTTCATGGGAGCCATGGCTATAGCTTTCCAGCGGCCCTACAGAGAAATCATAGGCATACCCCACACGGAGATTATTAACAGGGAATATTTCAATGGCCGCAACCGCGGCGTTACGCTTCATCAGCACTTTCTGCAGATAATCTTTATCATACAATTTTAAACCCGTACGGTAAGAACCGCCTACCCATATCTTATCCTTAAACAGTAAAAAAGCATTCAGGTCAATACTGGTAGGGCCGCCCCTGTCATCCCTCAATAAGAAAGAAGGTTTAAACTGGATGGCTTCACTTACAGGCAGCAGCATACCCGCGGTAAGATAGTAGTGCGGCTTGGGCTGCGGTATATAGATGTAATGCGATTTATTCATGTGGGGCGCTATCAGGTTGTCAACTGAAAAACCTGCATAAAGGCGGTCATTTGAAAAGAACACGCCTGCACGCGCATCCGGCACCAGCGTGCTTTGGGTGCCGGCGGGCATATCCAGCTCGGGATCATTGGAGCTTAGCAGCGCGCCATTAATGCCCAGCTGCACCAATCCGCCGCTAAGGCCAAAGGCCAGGCGCGAGCTGCCATTTGCATTCAGGCGTATGCGGTATGCATAGCTGGCATACGCGCCCTGTGTGCTTTGCGCGCCCAGCTTATCACTGGAGAGCTGTAAAGCCAGCCCCACGTTCCCTTCATTGGCAATCGCATCTACCGCCACAGAAAAGCTGCGGGGCGCTCCTTCAATACCGGTCCACTGGGCCCTGTAAAAAGCATGCACGTTCAACACTTCTTTATAGCCGGCATAGGCAGGGTTAATATATATCCCGTTAAACATATACTGGCTGTACTGTGCATCCTGCTGGGCAAAAGTGAGCTTTCCTAGCAGCAGCAGCAAACCGGTGAATATGATACCTTTTTTCATATCAGCTGTTTATAAGAATATTAATGTTTGAATGAGCGGATCAGGGTAGTATAACCTTTCAGCACTTCCCATCCCGAGCCACTGGTTTTCTTAACACGCAACAGGTAATAGTAGGTGCCTTCGTTCAGGCCATTGCCATACCAGTTGTTCTGGTAACCTTTCTGGCGGTATACTTCGTTCCCCCAGCGGTTAATGATCACCAGCTCATTTTCTACGTACTGGTTCAGGCCACGTATTTCAAAAGCATCGTTTTTACCATCGCCGTTAGGCGTGAACAACGTGGGCACTTTAAGATCAGAGAACGACATACCCAGTTTTACAGTAGCCACGTTGGTGATGTACCCGTCCACATCCTGCACCTGGTAAGTGAAGCTGTCCTCACCGCGGTAGCTCACTTCAGGGGTATAGGTTACGGAACCGTCTTCCGTGTGCACTATTACATGACCGTGCAGCGGCTGGGTGATAATAACTACGGAACCTTTATCAAATGCAGCATGACCGGCATCATCGTTATCCAGTATGGGTATGGTCACCGGGGTGTTTACCCTGGTAGATGCATCATCGTTTACCGCTACCGGCGAGTGCGATACGGTTGTTACAGTGGGTGCATCATTGCCGTCACCAGTACCGGAAACGTCGGTAATAGTGGTATTTACCGGTGTTTGGGCGCTCACGGAGGCCGAGTTGGAAACGCTGCCTTTATCACGGTCGGCCTGGGTAAGTGTGTAAACGGCCGTTTCTGTGATCACAGCGCCGGGCAGAAAGTTGCCGGTATATGTTTTATTCAATCCAAGCATCAGGTCTGTTACGGTTACATTATGCAGGGTAACATTACCGGTGTTGGTAATCGTGAAGGTGTAGGTAATGCTGATACTGTCTGCACGCACCACGCCTGTTTTTACCAGGGTGATGGCCGGGTTGTTGGCCATGCCTACTGCAACATTCACGGTTATGGCAGTGGTACCGCCGTTGCCATCACTAATATTAACCGTAAAGCTGTCAGGACCGGTATAACCAGCTGCAGGCGTGTAGGTATAGGTGCCGTC
>NZ_DASTRI010000128.1:0-2641 GCF_035761305.1 Chitinophaga sp.
AGGCGTACTGGATCCGAACGATCCCGTCGTAACCTACAATTCAGCCAGCCCGCCCACGCAGCCTGCATGGGGCGCTATCGGCAAATGGGTACGTACCAAACGCTTAAGCTGGAATACCGACTCCTATAAATGCTACATTTATAAGGGCATGCAGTTCCGGCTGAAATTCCCCAAGAACTTTAACCCCGCCGATACTTCCAAAAAGTATCCCATGATCATATTCTTTCATGGCATTGGCGAAAAAGGCTCCCTTTATGATAATGAGTATCAGCTGTACCATGGCGGTCAAACGCACATGAACAAGGTAGATAACGGCTCCTTTGACGGCTTTTTGCTGTACCCGCAAAATATCAGCGGGTATTGGGGCAATGCCCAGTATGATTACATTAATGAGCTTATTAACAACTTCTTTGTCCAGCAGATCCATGTAGACCGCTGGCGTATAATGATTGAAGGACTTTCCGGGGGTGGTATGGCTACCTGGGATTTCCTGTTCCGCTATCCCAAGCTGGTAGCAGCGGCCACGCCCATCAGCGCAGCCACGGAAAGCTATTTAAACTATGTGAACACCTGGAAGTATATGCCCCTGTGGGAGTTCCAGGGCGGTATAGATCCTAACCCCAACCCCGCTGCAGCGCGCGCCATTGAAGCCGGTGCCAATGCAGTGGGCGCCAACTATAAGCTTACGATATACGCAAACATGGGGCATAGTGTGTGGAACACTGCCTGGGCTGAATCGGATTATTTCCCCTTCATGTCAAGGGCTTATAAATCCAACCCCTGGCCGCTATTCGGTAAATATGAGTTTTGCCCCGGGGAAACGGTAAATACAACGCTGGGGCTTACGCCCGGTTTTACCGCTTATGAATGGTCAAAAGACGGCGTAACCATACCCGGCGCTACCAGTAATACCTTACAGGTAACGCAGTTCGGTACATATGCTGCCCGCGTGCGCGATGGCAACACCTGGTCCGACTGGTCACATACCCCTGTAGTAGTAAAAATCAAAACACCCACCGTAACACCGGCCATACAAATGCCCGGCCTGCAAAGTAATGTACT
The DNA here is from genome assembly GCF_035761305.1 of Chitinophaga sp. Taxonomy (GTDB): domain Bacteria; phylum Bacteroidota; class Bacteroidia; order Chitinophagales; family Chitinophagaceae; genus Chitinophaga. The sequence goes on from NZ_DASTRI010000128.1 coordinate 1,063, forward strand.
GCCCACACCGGAAGGCAAGGACAGTGTAACGCTGCAGCTGCCCGACGGCTATGCATCTTATGTATGGATGAAGAGCGGTGGTACAGATACGCTGGGTCGTGATGCTACTTTTACTGCACATGAAACAGGCAGCTACATAGCAAGGGTAACAGAGCTGTATGGTTGTTCCAGCAGCTTCTCGGACCCCTTCCCTGTAATAAAGGCATCTGGCCCCAATGGGCCAGATGCTGCCAATGGCCTGCTGATAACGCCATTGTCCAAAACATCTTTGAAATTGAACTGGAGCGATAAGCCTTCTCCATTATATAACGAAACATTGTTTGAGGTATACCGTGCCAATGCGGCCGGTGGACCGTACACCCTGGTAGGCAAGGTAGGGGCAGATGTGCTGACCTTTACGGATAACGGTCTTCTGCCCAATACCCGCTACTATTATGTAATACGCGCGGTAAATGATAATGCTGCGGCTCCGCTGAGCGCAGAAGCCAGCGGCGTAACCATGGTGGACCAAACACCGCCCACCGCGCCGCGCAACGTTGTAGTAACCGGCTCTACCACCAGTTCTATCAGCATTTCCTGGACCGCTGCCACCGACGATGTAGGTGTTGATAAATACGACATTTACATTAATGGTAAAAAAACGTACACGGTAGACGCTTCCACCACCAGCTTTATAGCCTATGGCTTAAAGGAACGGCAGTTATATACTATTGTGGTAAGGGCCAGGGACATTACCGGTAACCAGTCGCCATCCAGCAACCAGGTAAGCGCGGCAGCTATCCGGTCAGGCCTGAATTATAAATATTATACTTCTACTTCCGCCTGGAGCAAGCTGCCCAACTTCAGCACGCTTACACCAGTTAAAACCGGCACGGTAGCCTTTGTGGATGTTTCTCCCAAAACAGCCACCACCAACTACGGCTTCGTATGGGAAGGCCTTATTAATATACCTGCAACCGGCAGCTATACGTTTGAAACCTATTCCGACGATGGCAGCCGCATGTATATAAACCAGGCCGCCTATAGCTATAGCGCTACTCCCCTGGTGGATAACGACGGCGGTCATGCGGCACAATACAAGCAGGGCACCGTTACGCTTAGCAAAGGCCCGCATGCTATTGTGGTTACCTACTTCCAGGGCGGCGGCAGCGCAGCCATGAAGCTGTACTGGAAAAATACCGCCGGCGGCGTAGGCAGCACCCGCCAGGAAATACCGGCTGCTTTCTTTACCGACACCATTACCCTGGGTAGTGCGCCAACAGCGCCCAGCAACCAGTCTGTTACGGTTGTTTCCTACAACAAGCTGAAGGTGAACTGGAAAGATAACAGCTCCAATGAAACAGGCTTTGAAGTGTACCGCAGCACCAGCTCTAACGGTACCTACAATATCATTACCACTACAGGGCCTGATGCAACTTCTTATACAGATACGTTGCTGAATGCCAGCACCACGTACTATTATAAGGTAAAGGCCATTAACGTTGCAGGCAGCAGCGCGCTTACAGCTGCAGCCAGCGGAAAAACATCCGCGCTGCCCACCAAGCCCACTGCGCCTACCACGCTCGTGGCTACGGCTACC
>NZ_DASTRI010000129.1:0-12024 GCF_035761305.1 Chitinophaga sp.
CCTGCGGCAGTTAAGTACCGCCGGGGGCCTCCTGGCATTGCTGTTACAGCCCTTTTATGTTAAAGCGCACGCCGCCGGTCCGTTTGCAGCGTGGCAGCAGCCTGCCGCACAGCCAATCACCGGCCAGGTGCTGGATGCCCAGGACCATACGCCGCTGCTGGGCGTAACCATTGCCGTTAAAGGCACCAGCCACGGCACCACAACCGGCGATAATGGCCGCTTTACGCTGCAGGCGCCTGCCGGCAGCACCCTGGTAATTACCTATGTTGGGTATGATACGCAGGAGCAGCCCGTAACAGCCGGCGTTAGCAGCTACACTATTAACCTGGCTAAAAGCAGCAAAAACCTGAACGAGATTGTTGTGGTAAGCTACGGTACCCAAAAGCAGCGCAACATTACCGGCGCTATCAGCACCCTGAATGCCGCAGAAATGGCCGATATGCCTGTAGGCCAGTTTGCGCAGAAACTGCAGGGAAAGGTACCCGGGGTGCAGATCAACCAGTCAACCGGCCGCCCGGGGCAGGGCATGAGCTTCCGCATACGCGGTTCTGCATCGCTCAACGCCGGTAACGGGCCGCTGTTTGTGGTGGATGGCCAGCCTATTGTAGGCGGCATCAATAACATAAACCCGGATGAAATAGAAAGCTTTTCGGTGCTGAAAGATGCTTCCGCCACCTCCCTTTACGGGTCGCGCGCTGCCAACGGCGTAGTGCTGGTTACTACCAAGCACGCCAAACCCGGCGAAACCAAAGTGCAGCTGAATGCCTATTACGGCGTGCAGCAGGTGCCGCAGCACGGCCGCCCCGATGTAATGAACGCCCGGGAATTTGCCCAGTTTAAAAAAGCGTATTATGAGGATAAGATAAAGTATGAGAACTGGACCGACCCTGCCACCGGCCTGGCCGAAGTGCCGGAAGAATTTCAGCACCCCGAGCAGTACGGCGAAGGCACCAACTGGTTCAATACCCTTATCCGCAACGCGCCGGTGCAGAACTATACCATATCAGTATCTTCCGGCACGGAAAAGTTTTCCAGCAGCATTGTAGGCACTTATTTTAACCAGGAAGGGGTATTGTACAATACCGGTTATAAAAGGTACTCGTTCCGCGCCAATAACGAGTTCAGGCCCAACGACCGGCTGAAGCTGGGCTTTAACATTGCCCCTACCCAAATGCTGGAACATAATACCCGCGTGAATACCGACGGTTACTGGCAAATCATACAGGCGGCTGTAATGACCACGCCGCTGAAGCCCGCCATTAACCCCGATGGTACGCTGCCTCTCACCGCCACCTCTACCGGCATGTTTCCTAATCCCAACTGGTACCGCGTGCTGCAGGAAAAGCTGGACAACTTCCGCACCAACCGCCTGCTGGGCAATGCCTATGCTGAGCTGGAGCTGCTGCGCGGGCTGCGCTTCCGCACGCATGTGGATGTAGATGTTTCCGGGGAAACGCATAACAACTTTGTGCCCTCCACCGCAGTAGGCGCCGTATTTGTAGCGCCCCCGCAAAAAGCCACCGGCACCTACGGCACCGTGAACTATAACTCGTGGCTAAACGAAAACACGCTTACCTATAATACCACCGTAGGCGCACATAACATTGAGGCCCTGGCCGGCTATACCGCCCAGAAGTACAAGGAGGAGAGCAGCTTTATTAACGGTACGGATTTTCCCGATGATGATATTCCCTGGCTGAGTAATGCGGCTACCAAAACAGCCGCTTCCAGCAACACGGTGTCCTGGTCTTTACTGTCTATGATAGGCCGTTTGAATTATTCGTATAAAGATAAATACCTGCTGTCCGGCGCTGTACGCCGGGATGGATCTTCCCGTTTTGGGAAAGACCGTAAATGGGGCTGGTTCCCCTCTGTGTCTGCGGGGTGGGTGCTCAGCGAAGAGAACTTCGTGAAAGCGCTGCCCGTGGTGAGCTTCCTGAAAGTACGCGCCAGCTATGGCTTAACCGGTAATAATAACATTGGTAACTATACCGCTATTTCCGGTATGGATGTTACCAACTATGTTTTTGGCGGAACACTGTCGCCCGGTAAATCCATTACCACCCTGGGCAACCCTGAACTGGGCTGGGAAACCACCAGGCAGGTTGATGTAGGCCTGGACATTGGTTTGCTGAAAGACCGCGTGTACCTTACCTACGACTACTACCACAAGGTAACAGATGGAATGCTATATCCCGTTGAGCTGCCGCGCGCCTCCGGCTTTTCATCCATCCAGTTCAATGTAGGCAAGTTTAAGTTCTGGGGCCATGAAATAGGCATCAGCTCCAGGAACCTTACCGGCGCGTTAAAATGGAACACCGACTTTAATATTACGATTAACCGTAACCGTGTGATGCAGCTGGGCACCAACAACACGCCCATTGGCGGTAACGCGGAGCAGGCCGACTACTGGCGCACGGTTGTAGGCCGCCCCATGGGGCAGTTCTTCGGTTATGTGTTTGATGGCGTGTACATGAACCAGCAGGAGTTTAACAGCCAGCCTAAGCATGCCAGCTCAGATGTAGGCACCGTACGCATGAAAGATGTGAATGGCGATAAGGTGGTGGACATTAACGACCGCACTTTTATCGGCGATCCCACGCCTAAGTTCCTGTTTGGTTTAAGCAACGATTTCCGCTACAGGAATTTTGACCTGAACATTGTGATCTCCGGCGCTGTTGGCGGCAAAATCCTGGATGCTTCCTATGAAATGACGCAGAACCTGGATGCGGTATTTAACGTGCGCAGGGCCATGGCGGATCACTGGCGCTCCGAAGACGATCCCGGTAACGGCCTGGTGCCGCGCACCAAAGACGGTACCACCGCGCTGTACCGCTTTACAAACGACAGCTGGGTGTTTGACGGCACCTATGCCACCATCAAGAACATTACACTGGGGTACACACTGCCTTTCCGCAACTTGCGGTATCTCAAAGACATACGGGTATACGGCAGTGTGCAGCAGGCGCTGGTGCTTACCAAATACCGCGGCATGAATCCCGAAGTAAGCGCCAACGGGCTCGATGGCCTGCGCCAGGGCGTGGATAATACCGCTTACCCTGTACCCAGAACATGGTCTTTAGGCGTGAATGTGAATTTCTGAACTGTTAATGCTCAACAACATGAAAAACTTACTGCTTTATATAGCCATACTATCAACAAGCCTGCTGGCCTGTAACCAGGATTTCCTGGAGCTGAACCCGGAAGATAAGCCCAATGCCAATGACTTCTTTAAAACAGAAGCCCAGTTCCAGCAGGCGCTTTCCGGCGCCTACCAACCGCTGCGCAGCCTTTGCGCCCAAAGCGGTTACCTGATGGGCGAAATGCGTACAGATAATACCCATTATGATTTTTATCCGAAGGATCGCGGCATTCACATTCTGCGCAGGGAAGCTATTGACAACTTCCTGGATGACGCGCAAAACCAGTGGACCAACCAGTTTTATTTTGATGCCTATACCGGTATCTCCCGTTGTAATACGGTGATAGGCCGTTTGGAAAACGCTGACCTGGATGCCGGTGTAAAAGACCAGATCAGCGGGGAGGCCAAATTCCTGCGCGCTTATTATTACTTTAACCTGGTACGTTATTTTGGCGGTGTTCCCTTATATTTAAAGGAAGTAACGCGGCAGCAGGATGCTTTTTTGCCCCGCGCCACGGTACAGGAAACCTATGACGCCATTATTGCCGATGCAAAAGACGCCGTCAGCAAGCTGGCCCCGCCGGCACAGTTTCCGCAAACCGGCCGCGCTACGCTGGGAGCTGCCAAAACCCTGCTGGCGGAGGTGTATATCACTTTAAAGCAGTATGCCAGCGCCACACCGCTGCTGAAAGATGTAACGCAAATGGGATATGCTTTGCTGCCTGATTATGCCAGCGTATATTCACTGCAGAATAAGAACAGCACAGAGTCGGTGTTGGAAGCACAGTTCCAGATGGGCGACCAGGGGCAGCAAAGCCAGTTCATTTACTGGTTTATGCCTAAAACAAAAGATGCCAAGCCCATTACCGGCGTAACCGCCAACACACTGCTTACCGGCGGCTGGAATGTGCCCACGCAGGACATGCTGGACGCCTATGAGCCGGGCGATAAACGCAAAGATGCATCCATTGCGGTGGCGGAAGGAGTGATAGATACCGATGGTGAGTTTAAGGCGGAATCTGTAAAAAGCGTTGTGAACTATCAGCCGCCCGCAGGTAAGGTGTACCATCTTTTTATACGTAAGTACCTGCATGCGCACACCCGTGAAAGCAACACAGACGATAACTGGCCGCTATACCGTTATGCCGATGTGTTGCTGCTGCTGGCGGAAAGCCTGAACGAAGAAAACAAAAGCGCGGAAGCGCTGCCTTACCTGAACCAGGTACGCGCACGTGCTGGCCTGCCCGCTGCCACCACTACTGCGCAGGCAGCCCTGCGCGATGTGATTATGCATGAAAGGCGCGTGGAGCTGGCCTTTGAGAACCACCGCTGGAACGACCTGGTACGTACCGGCAAAGCCATTCCGGTAATGACGGCCCACGGCAATAAGCTTAAACCGCAGTATAGCTACCTGGCCGCCAATTCTTATACGGTAACGCAGCAACGGCTCGTATATCCCATCCCGTACTCTGAGCTGCAGCTGAATAATCAGCTGGTGCAGAACGATGGGTATTAATGCAGACAACAGAATTGAAACTATGATACAACAGCTTTTTTCCCGTGCATGTATGCTGCTTTGCCTGCTGGCGCAGCTGCAGGTGCATGCACAATCCCTGCCGGTAGTAAACGTAAGGCAATTGACCTGCGGAACAAAACAGGCGCCGCTGGGTATAGATGATGCACACCCGGTATTTGGCTGGCAGCTGGAATCAGTAGGCCGGGATGTGGAGCAAACACATTACCGCCTGCTGGTAGCTTCCTCCGAAGCCCTGCTGAACGGCGCCCCCGACCTGTGGGACTCCGGCAAAATACCATCTGCCCAAAGCACCTTTATCCCCTATAACGGTAAGCCGCTGCAAAGCGCTGCTACCTGTTACTGGAAGGTGGAAGTATGGACTAACAAAGGCGGTCCTGCCACTGCCGCCAGTACATTCACCACCGGCATTATGCACGCAAAGGACTGGAACAATGCACAGTGGATAGGGTATGCGCAAATGCCCGACAGCAGTAGAATCTATCCCGGCGTGCATGGCAGCGGCAATAAGCTGGGCAGCAAAGGGCTGCAGCGCCCTGTAGTGCCCTATTTGCGCAAAGCCTTCAGGGTAGCAAAGCCGGTGCGGCAGGCCCTGGTGTTTGTAAGCGGCCTGGGACAATATGAGCTGTACCTGAACGGGAAAAAAGTAGGCAACAATTTCCTGCAGCCCGGCTGGACCAACTATAACAAAGTATGCCTGTATAATACATTCGATGTAACACAGCAGCTGAACCAGGATGAGAATGCAATAGGCGCCATTGTAGGCAACGGCTTCTTTAACATTAACCGTGAGCGTTACCGCAAAATGGTTATTGCACAAGGCTATCCCATGCTGCGGGCAAAGCTGCTGATCCGTTATACAGATGGCAGCAGCGCAGAAGTGGTAACAGATAACAGCTGGAGCGCCGCGCCATCGCCGGTAACCTTCACCAGCATTTACGGCGGCGAAAGCTACGACGCCACGCTGGAGCAGGAGGGTTGGTGCAGCCCCGGTTTTAATGCCGGCGGCTGGAAGCATGCGTTACAGGTAAAAAGCCCCGGTGGTGAAATGCGCGCGCAGCGTGCGTACCCCCTGCAGGTAATGGACAGCTTTACGGTACAGCGCACTTATACGCCGCAGCCTGGCAAATACGTGGTGGACTTTGGGCAGAATGCCTCCGGCATTATCCGCATAAAGGTAAAAGGCAGGAAAGGCGCTGTTGTGCGCATTACCCCCGCCGAGCTGCTGGACGATGCACACCTGCCTTACCAGAAAGCCAGCGGATCGCCCTACTATTATACTTACACCCTTAAAGGGGAGGGCACCGAAGAGTGGACGCCCCGGTTCACCTATTACGGGCTGCGTTATGCCATGGTAGAAGGCGCCGTACCTGCAAACGCGTACCGGGAAAGCGATTCGGCGCAGCTGCAGGATATAACCTTATTGCATACACGTAACAGCGCCCCGGTAGCCGGGCATTTTGAATGTTCGGACACTTTGTTCAACCGCATTTTTACATTGATTAACTGGGCCATAAAAAGTAATCTCTCCAGCGTGGCAACAGATTGTCCGCACCGTGAAAAGCTGGGCTGGCTGGAGCAAACCTACCTGCTGCGCAGCAGCGTAGGGTACAACTTTGACATACTGCAGCTGTATAATAAAACAGTGAATGATATGATGGAAGCGCAGCTGCCCAACGGCCTGGTGCCGGACATTGCGCCGGAATACGTGGTGTTTGACGGTGGCTTCCGCGACTCGCCGGAATGGGGTAGCGCCAGCATACAGATACCCTGGTTCCTGTACACCTGGTATGGCGATAAGCAGGTGCTGGAAAGGGCCTACAGCATGATGCAGCGCTACCTGCAGTACCTGCACAGCCGCGCGAAGGGCCAGATAATTGATTACGGCCTGGGCGACTGGTTTGATATGGGCCCGGGGCGCCCCGGCTTTGCGCAGCTTACGCCCATGGCGCTAACGGCAACAGCCATCTATTACCAGGATGCAGACGCCCTGTCAAACATAGCAGCGGTGCTGGGTAAACAGGCCGATGTAAGCCGCTACCGCAAGCTGGCGGATAGTATTAAGCATGCATTCAATGAAAGGTTCTTTAATCCTGCCACCGGCGTTTATTCCACCGGCAGCCAAACTGCCTATGCCATGCCGCTGTACACCGGCCTTGTAGCGCCGCGTTACCGGCAGCAGGTGTTCCGCAACCTGCAGGACAGCATACGCAAAGGCAATTACGCACTCACGGCCGGCGACATCGGGTACCATTACCTGGTAAGCGTGTTAAGTAACGGCGGCGCATCGCAGCTGCTGTACGATATGAACAAACGTGACGATGTGCCGGGTTACGCTTTTCAGCTGAAACATGGCGCTACAGCGCTTACAGAGTCATGGCCGGCATTGCGCTATGTGTCCAACAACCATATGATGCTTGGGCACCTGATGGAATGGTTTTACAACGGCCTGGCCGGCATACGCCAGGCAAAAGACAGCCAGGGCTTTTCAATGCTTGAAATAGCACCCATACCGGTTACCGGTATGGACTGGGTAAAGGCAGACTTTAACACACCACACGGTCCTGTGCAGGTAGCCTGGCATAAAAAGGGCAAACAGTTTACGCTGGAAGTAAATATACCTGCCAATACAAAAGCCCGGATAGTATTACCCGGCAGCAGCACACCGCAGGTAAAAGGTTCGGGCAATTACACATTTACCACCAACCTGCAATAGGTGAAGAACAATGGCCGTACGCGGCCCGCTAAATTCCATGTCATGAGAAAATTCGTCCGTTATATGAGCGCTGCCTTGCTGGTATTGCTTGCCGGCAGAGCAGCCTATGCACAAAATGATTACACGTACCTGCGGCAGCAGTTCCCGCAGCCGGATGCGCAGTACGGCAGCGCACCGCTTTGGGTATGGAACACAAAAGTTACCCATGCTATTATTGACAGCATGCTGGTAGATTTTAAAGCCAAAGGTTTCGGCGGCGTATTTGTACATCCCCGTCCCGGGCTGGTAACGGAATACCTTTCCGACGATTGGTTTGAGAACTGGCAGTATGCGCTTAAAAAATGCAGGCAGCTTGGGCTGGAGATATGGATATACGATGAAAACTCTTACCCCAGCGGGTTTGCAGGCGGTCATGTACCGGCGCAAATGCCCGCCTCCTGGAACCAGGGCCAGATGCTGCATATGGTAAAGGTGTCACAACTGCCCGATACTGTAGGCAAATTCTTTTACTGCCTGAAAGGCGTGAACGGCAGGTATGAGGATATTACGCATCACCTGGATGCGGAGCGGGGTAAAACCGGCGATTACTACCTTTTCCGCAAGGAATACTATGGCCGGTCCGACTGGTACGGCGGCTTTTCTTATGTAGACCTGATGGTAAAAGGCGTTACGGAAAAATTTATTGCGCTTACCATGAAGGGGTATGAGCGCATTGCCGGCAATGAGTTCGGGAAAACGCTGAAAGGCATCTTCTCTGACGAGCCTAATATTGAAACGCAGGGCCAGGGCAACGTACGCTGGTCGCCGGAGCTGTTCAGCCGCTTCCGCAAAACCTGGGGCTACTCCCTGGAGAACTACCTGCCATGCCTGTACGAAGAAACCGGCGACTGGCAAAAGGTACGGCATAACTACCGCCAGACCTTGCTGCAGATGTTTATTGACGGCTGGTCCAAACCCTTTCACGCATACACGGATAAAAAGGGCCTGGAGTGGACAGGCCACTACTGGGAGCATGCCTGGCCCGATCCCAACCACGGCGGCGATAATATGGCCATGTATGCCTGGCACCAGCGCCCGGCCATTGACCTGTTGTTTAACCAGTTTGATGAAAAAAGTCCGAACGCGCAGTTTGGCAACATCCGCTCGGTAAAAGAGCTGGCCAGCGTAGCCAACCAGCTGGGCAAGCAAAGAACCCTTTGTGAAACTTACGGCGGCGGCGGCTGGGAGCTTACCTTTATGGATATGAAGCGCCTGGGCGACTGGGCCTTTGTGCTGGGCGTAAATACGCTGAACCAGCACCTGGCGGATATGACCATAAACGGCGCCCGTAAATATGATTACCCGCAGTCTTTCTCCTATCACAATCCCTGGTGGCCGCACTATGGTACGCTTAACCGCTACTTCGCCCGCCTGTCGCTGGCCCTTTCAAGGGGACAGCAGCAGAACGATATATTGGTGCTGGAGCCCACTACCAGCGCATGGATGTATGTAAGCCCTTTAAAAACCAACAATCGTTTCAGTGAAATAGCGCACCAGTTCCAGCAGTTTATTACCAGCCTGGAAAAACAGCAGGTAGAGTATGACCTTGCTTCGGAAAATATTATGAAAGATCATGGCAGCGTGGCAAATGGCAGGCTGGTGATAGGTAAGCGTGCATACAGCACCGTTATTATACCGCCCGGCATGGATAACCTGGACGGCTTTACACTGCAGCTGCTGCAGCAGTACACGGCTGCCGGCGGCAAAGTAATACTGCTGCACGTACCGCAGCGGGTAAACGGGGCTGAAGATCCGCAGCTGAATACGTGGCTGCAGCAGGCGCACCTTACATTGCAGCAGCACCTGCAGCTGCCGCCCAATACCGCCATTTCCTTCCCGGGGCTTGACACTGCGCAGGGTAAGCTGTATCATCACCGCCGTGTGCTGGACGATGGGCAGCTGCTGTTCCTGAGCAACGCCAGCATGCAGGAAACCGCTGCCGGTAAGGTAAAGCTACAAGGCAGCCATGCGCAGCTGCTGGACCCTGCTACCGGCCAGGTATGGGATTACCCCGCGGTAGTAAACGGCCATGAGCTTACGCTGGAATACCGCCTGCCACCCGCCGGCAGCCAGCTGTTTTTTGTAACAGACAAGCCGGTAGGTACCGGTAAGGTATATACGCCATTACAAACCGGCACGCCGCTGAAAACAGCGCCGGCGGCTGTTAGGCGCTTGCAGCCTAATGTGCTCACTATTGATTTTTGTGATGTACAGCTGGGCGACAGCATTTTCAGGAACCAGCACGTGTACAACGCTGCCGACCGTGCCTTTAAATATTTCGGCTTTACCAACGGCAATCCCTGGAACACATCCGTACAATATAAACGCAACATTGTAGACCGCGATACTTTCCCTTCAGCCAGCAGGCTGACGGCACGTTATCACTTTACCCTGGGAGCCGGTATTGACCGGCAAACACTGCAGGCGGTGGTAGAACGGCCTGATATATGGCAGGTAAAGCTCAACGGCCATGCGCTTACCCCGCTGCCCGGCAAGTGGTGGCTGGACCGGTCTTTTGCCGTGTACAATATTGGCAATGACGTGCAGCCCGGCAGCAACACGCTTGAAATAACGGCCATGCCTATGCGCATTTATGCCGAAATAGAGCCGGTATATATTTTAGGCAGCTTTGGCCTGGTGCCACAACCGCATGGCTTTGCGCTGCAGGCGCCGGCAGCTATGCGCCTTGGCAGCTGGAAACAGCAGGGCATGCCGCTATACGGGCAGGAGGTAGCTTACAGCAAACAGTTCAAAGCCGTTAAAGGCAAAAGCTACCAGGTGCAGCTGAACAGCTGGAAAGGCACCGTAGCCGCGGTAAAAGTGAACGGGCATGAAGCCGGTATTATTGACATTCCGCCATATGCGCTGGACATTACACCCTATGTAAAAAGCGGCGGCAATACAGTAACGGTAATTGTAACAGGCAGCTTAAAGAACACGCTGGGGCCGCACCACAACAAGCCTGCCCCCGGCATTGTATCGCCCTGGATGTGGCGCGGCGTAAAAAGCTACCCGCCGGGTAGTGATTATGATGTATATGATTACGGGCTGCTGTCGGACTACAGCATCTGTGAAAAATAAGCATATCTGTCATCTTGTATAAAACGTATTAGCATATATGAAAGTTGGTTTATTCGGGATTGGGTTGGAAACTTACTGGGGTCAGTTCAAAGGTTTAAAGGAGCGGCTGGAAGGTTACCAGCAAACCATTGCGCAGCAGCTGCAGCAGACCGGCATACAGGTAGTGGACACGGGTTTGGTAGATACGGTTGAAAAAGCGCGCGCTGCCGCCGGCATCTTTAAGCAGGAAGATGTAGCAGTAATATTCCTGTACGTATCTACCTATGCCTTATCCGCCACGGTATTGCCTGTGGTGCAAAAAGTCAAAGTGCCTGTGGTGATCCTGAACCTGCAGCCGGTAAAAGCCATTGATTATGCCTGGTTCAACAGCCTGGGCGACCGTGGCCTTATGACCGGCGAATGGCTGGCCAACTGCCAGGCGTGCGCAGTGCCGGAAATAGCCAATGTATTTAACCGCAGCGGCGTGCAGTTTTACCAGGTAACCGGTACGCTGGACGATGCTGCAGCCTGGCAGGAGATCGGCGAATGGGTAGCCGCCGCCCGCGTAGCCCGCGCCTTGCAGCAGAACCGCATGGGCGTGCTGGGACACTACTACAACGGCATGCTGGATATTTACTCCGACCTTACCTTACAGGCAGCCACCTTTGGCGGCCATATACAACACCTGGAAATGTGCCACCTGGCTGACTTCCACAGGCAGGTACAGCCCGCGGAAACAGCGGCCAAACGGGCACAGATATACGAAGCTTTCGATGTGCTGGACGAATGCCCCGATCATGAAATAGAACGGGCTGCAGTAACTGCAGTAGCGCTCGATAAAATGGTGGAGCACTACCAGCTGGGATCCTTATGCTACTATTATGAAGGCACACCCGGCAGTGAGTATGAAGACCTGATCTCCTCCGTGATCACCGGCAATTCCATGCTTACTGCCGCCAATATCCCGGTGGCCGGCGAGTACGAAGTAAAAAACGTGCAGGCCATGAAGATCATGGACCTTTTTGGCGCGGGCGGCTCATTTACGGAATTTTACGGCCTTGATTTTAACGATGATATTGTGCTGATGGGGCATGATGGTCCCGGCCACCTGGCTATTGCAGAGGGCAAGCCCCTGCTGAAGCCATTGGGCGTTTACCATGGTAAGCCCGGCAAAGGCCTCTCTGTGGAAATGAAGGTAAAGCATGGCCCTGTAACGCTGCTATCCGTAGTAGAAACCGGCCATGGCAAATTAAAGCTGCTGGTGGCGGAAGGCGCTTCTGTTCCAGGGCCTATACTGCAGATCGGTAATACCAACAGCCGCTACCAGTTTTCACTGGATATTAAAACCTTTGTAAACAACTGGTGTAAGGAAGGTCCTGCACATCATTGTGCTATTGGCGTAGGCCATATAGCGGGCAAGCTGCAAAAGCTGGGTGCTTTGCTGGGTATGGAGGTGGTAGTGGTGTGCTGAGGGGTTAGCGGCCGTTTTTTACTTTTCGTTCTAATAGCTGCCTATTGTTGTTGGCTTCTGTT
>NZ_DASTRI010000130.1:0-6025 GCF_035761305.1 Chitinophaga sp.
AACGCCGCTGTTATTAAATATCTATTAAATTTTGCCATATCGGTTTAAACAATACTTAAATGTTTGCGGGTTTGTTAGTTTTCTGGTTTATTGGTTTATTTTGGACATACCATTTAAATTGAACCAATGAACCAGTTCGCAAAGGTAAATAAAGCACATTAGAATGATGAAAATTCCACCTTACCTCAAAAAAGGCGACCTTATAGGCATTACCTGCAGCAGCAGCAAGATGGAGCTGGCTGCTGCAGAATACGCCGCCGGTATCATCAGCTCCTGGGGCTACCGGGTGCATTTGGGCATAACAGTGGGCACCAGCTTTCACAATTTCTCCGCGCCGGACGAGCTGCGGCTGGAAGAGCTGCAGGATATGCTGGACGACCCGGAGATAAAAGCCATTGTATTCGGCCGCGGCGGATATGGGATGATCTGCCTGCTCGACAACCTGGATTTTACCCGTTTCCGCAAGCATCCCAAATGGCTGTGCGGCTATAGCGATATTACCACCCTGCATGCACATATACAGCAGCGCTACGGCATTGCCACCCTGCATTCCCTGATGTGCAGCGGTATTACGGCAGGTACAGCAGACAATGAGTATGTAGACAGCCTGCGCCAGGCGCTGCGCGGCAAAGCTTACAAGTATGCAGCCGCCCCGCATGAGCTGAACCGCCCCGGTGAGGCCAGTGGCGTGCTGGTAGGCGGCAACCTGTCATTGCTGGCCAATTTGTCAGGCACCAAGTCGCAGATTGACACCCACGGAAAAATACTGCTACTAGAAGACATTAGCGAATACCGCTATAATGTGGACCGGATGATGTACAACCTGAAACGCGCCGGCTGGCTGCATAAACTGGCCGGCCTGGTAGTAGGCGCTTTTGTAGACGGTAGGGAAACAGCCACCCCCTTTGGGCAGAACGAGTTTGAGATCATCAGGAACATTGTAAAGGAATATAAATACCCGGTGTGCTACAACTTCCCTTCCGGCCACCAGGTAGAGAACTATGCGCTGCGCCTGGGTGTAAAGCACCAGCTGAAGGTGAGCGCCAAAGGGTGTACGCTTGCTGTTGAAAAATAATGCAGGATCTCAGGCATTAATCCTCCACATCCGGTACTATCTCCAGGCCATATGCTTCGGCCGTTAAAATGCCGGCTGCCTTGGTTTGCGCAATAACAGCGGCATCCGGTGCCAGGGTATGCACCTGTAGCTTGTTGTGCAGGTAATCCATGCTGTACAGCTTATTTACCAGGCCATCCGGCACTGCTACCAGGTACTTCAGTATTTCATTCACCATCAGCAGGCCGGTAGCCCCATGGGTAGCGCTCATCGCACCTGTGTCAAAATTGCGGTAGGTTTCCGTAAGCTCGGCGCTGCAGCGGTAAGAGGCAGATAAAGCGCCATCCAGCTGCGGCATATTATACCCAGCCCACCAGGCCACCCAGTTATGCACCTCTCCCATCACAAAAGGCTTTTTGTGCAGCACGCAGGCATCATTTACCACCAGGTGAGTGGGCAAATGCTGTGAGCAATCAATTACCAGGTCCATTTCCGTGATCAGCTGCTCCACGTTTTCAGGCTTTACCTGCACCAGCAAAGGGTAATGTTTGGTAAACGGGTTGCTGGCCCATAAGCGGCTGGAGGCCATTTTGGCTTTATGCTTACGCAGGTCCTGCATCTGGAAAACAGGCTGGCGGTGCATATCCTCTTCTGTTATTACACCATAATCCGCAATGCCTATTACGCCAACGCCGCTGGCGCTGAGATACTGTATTACCGGGCACCCCAGGCCACCGGCCCCTATGACCAATATCCGGGATGCTTTCAGCTTTTCCTGCATAGCCACTCCCATACCGGGTACGGCTATGGGTTGGCTGAAACGTTGCAATTCCTTTTCTGTTAATGCCATATCACAGTCAATTACGAATTATTTAATTACCAATTACGAATGAAGGCAGCGGTTTCCACCCGGTTTTTGAACAAATTTGATCAGCTTTATGCTTTATGTTTTTTGCCTGCTGCTTTTATTCCTGCGGAAATTCCAGTGTAAATTTACTGCCCTTGCCCAAAGCGCTGTCTACCTTTATTTTTCCTTTATGCGCATCCACAATTGCTTTAACATAGCTCAGGCCCAGGCCAAACCCTTTTACATTATGCACATTACCGGTGTGGGCGCGGTAAAATTTTTCAAAGATACGTGAAATGGTATCGCGGCTCATGCCAATACCATTATCCGAAATGGTAATCACGATGCTTTTGCGGGTATTATAGGTGCTGATCATTACTTCAAGATTCTGCCGGGAATACTTAATGGCATTATCCAGCAGGTTAAAGATCACATTGGAGAAGTGCACATCATCTGCTTTAATAATAGGGTTAATAGCATCCAGCCTAAGCTCTACCCGGCCGTTCCTGGAGGCCAGCTGCAGCTGCAGGTTATCCACCGTATGCTGTATTATCTCATGCACATCCAGCACCTGCAGGTTCAGGCCAATCTCGTTCTTCTCCAGCAGGGCAGATTGTAGAATACTTTCCACTTGCTTGTTCATGCGCTTATTCTCCTCCTTAATGATGCCGGAGAAGTATTGTATTTTCTCCCTGTTCTCCATCACCTTATGGTTGCCAATGGCGTCAATAGCCAGGGATATGGTGGCCAGCGGGGTTTTCAGCTCATGCGTCATGTTATTGATGAAATCCGATTTTATCTCCGATAACTTCTTCTGGTTCAGCAGGGTGCGGATGGTAAGGGCAAATGCAGTAACAATAATGAGGGTAAAAAGCACGCACCCCGCAATTACCCAACCCAGCCAGCGCAGCAAAGCAAGGTTGTTGTTGGGGAAAATTATATACAATAGTTCGGTACGGTCGTCCAGTAAATCCAGGCTGCTTACCAGCGGAACGGTTTGTATGGAATATTGCGTGGTATCTTTATTAGCCAGGTCCATATGATCGGAAAAGTGGGGCGACTGCAGCTTTACGATCACCTTATCATTGAGCGTGCTTCGGCCAATAATGGCAAAATCAACGCTGGGATCCAGCTTTTGCTTGCGCATGGTGCTGTCTACCAGCTGCTGCACCTCATCGGTAGTAAAGCGGTCACTCACGTCTACGGTTATATTACCCAGCTCATATTTCTCCAGGGTTATGCTGTTGTCGGCTCCTTTGCTAAGCGTGGTGCCTCCCATTTTAAAACGGATGGGCGGCGCCTGCCTGCGCACCATTTCATCCCGCACGGTAATCAGGGCGTTCATGTAGCGCTGCTCTACCTGTTCTTTACGCAGAATAGCGGCATTACGTATCCAACTGACCTGTATAACAATGATGCCCAGTAAGGATAAAGTGATGAGAACAACTATTATTGGAAATGTCTTTTTTAACGGTAGCATGTATTTTGTAAAAACTTAAATATGCAGATTTCTGATTTGTAAACTTTCTAAGATAATATTAAGTGTTTTAAATTATATCAAAAACAATTATTGCTATAGCAACGATAATACAAAATTAGACCACGTAACCCGTTCACCAGCTTAATTTTAACAAAACACTATCACTTTAACGTAATTTTAACTGCGGCCTGCTGCGTTTTTTATTTCATCTTTGCTTACCTTTGCTATGTAAACTGGTACTAAATTTGTGTTAGAGGTACCAGAGAACAAATTAGAGCAATTAAACTTTCTACATACATCGACGTGGATTTCGTTCCATAAGCGATTTAGATTTTGGTTGATAAAATGGTAAGGAGGCTTTCTAGCCTCCTTTTTTTATTACAGCTGTTTCATTTACAGTCAAAATTGGTTAAATTTATTTTAGTGATCAAAACTGTTGCGTATGGTGTCCCTTGCTCCTGGTATATTACTCATAGCTGATCCCTTTCTGAAAGATCCGAACTTTGCGCGTACTGTGGTGCTGCTTTGTGAGCATCAGGAAAAAGGAAGCTTTGGCTTTGTGATCAATAAGCTTTTTGATCAAACGCTGGATGAGCTGGTGCCTGAAGTGCTGGTGCATAACATACCGGTGTTTTTCGGAGGCCCTGTGCAAATGGACACTATTCACTTTGTACACCAGCAACCCGAGCTGATAGATGGCGGCTTTGAAATTATTCCCGGTATTTACTGGGGCGGCCGTTTTGAAAGCGTGGTAACACTGCTGAATGAGGGCAGGCTGGATGCCGGCAAGATCAAATTCTTTATTGGCTACAGCGGCTGGAGCAGCGGGCAGCTGGAAAATGAGTTCAATGAAAAGTCGTGGATATTATCTGAAAGCGACGCTGCCCTTATTTTTGATGAAAAAGAGCAGAATATCTGGCAGCAATCGCTGAAAAACCTGGGTAACAATTTTGCCATCATGGCCAACTTTCCCATTGATCCATCTTTGAATTAATATCTTTTCCGATAATGATAATGTCCTGTTGCGGCTTGCTGCGACAGGACTTTTTTTGCATTTACTTTTTAAACCCTCTAAGCATATTTTAACCACTGTGTGTTTAGGAAAAGTAAAAAATAAATGTCAATTTTAATGAAGATCAAACATGCTGATCCACGTTTTTGAAGATTTATTGTGTGGTTTAAATTATTGTTATGTACACCTACTACAACCCATTGTCTGTCCTGCATTCCTTTACACGCGTGCTGCGTGATATACCTTACAGCAAAGCTCATCCCTGTTCAACATATTTTACTGCCAATGGCGGGGCCGGTTATGGTACAAACATTATTATTAAATGTTCGGGCATGTATTAACCAACAACCATCTTGTTGTAACCATCCTATGACTCACCACGAAGGCCGGGGTTTCCCGGTCTTCCTTTTTCAGCGCCTGTGCACATCGTCCGAAAGACGCGGCTGGCAGCAGTTTTGCGTGTTTGCATACTGTTATTATGCCGCTGCTCTCAGGCGGCGGCTTCTTTTGCGGCCTGTTATTATCTGCTGCTATTGCTCAACGCATCAGGTATTGATTCTAACGTTAACAACTCTACGGGGTGTACTTCCAGCAGGTCACATATCTGAAACAAACGGTTAATGGTCATTGGCGTTTTACCACTTTCCAAACGGCTGTAAGCATTCTGGGAAATGTTCAGCATAAATGCCATATACTCCTGTGAATATTCACGCTGGCGGCGTAACAAACGAAGGTTTCTGATAACGCGGATAATATAAGTTTGTATCATGCTATTATGGTTCATATTAATCCAGATTGCAGATGAAAGACATATGTTCACAAAACAATTTTCAGTGCAACAAATATTAACTGTAACCACTATACGGGGTATTATAGTAGTAGCAAGGTGTACAAATTACAGCTCGTCTTTTGCAGGCAAAAACCGGGTTACATAGTACTAAATGTAAGGACATGGCACATCAGTTTATCAAACAAGCAATTACATCTTCAACATGCAATGGAATTGTGTCTTTATGGTCTTTTGTCTTTATGGTCTTAATGGTCAACAGGGTTAGCTAAAATAGCCAGGATTAATGTATTCTTAAGTTAACCTTTTTTCAGGTTTGAATTCTTAATAAGTTGTTAATGATTTGTTAAACGGACAGTAACTTTAAGCATAAACGTAACCGGTTAAGCTGCAATATAAAAGGATATAATCCCGCTCTCCTGTTTGCATAATTACGCAATATAAAATTGTTGATCCTCAGCTAAAACAACAGGGATGTGGCGTTCAGGCAAATAGGTTTAAACTGCGCATTATCAAAAAAACATTTACGTACGTAACATTAAACCGGGCGCTACTGCTTTTATGATCTTATTTTTTGCTAGTGCAGTCGCTTTCAATCACTTTCGTAAAGTTGCAGCTATATTATTTTCCGGTTCCGGCCGCTTTCATCTGCTGGCAAGGCTCCTGGCCGGTACACCATTGTATTTTTACACATTAATCTGTTAATAAAATTTTTAATTTTTTTTTTGCGCGCCTATGCTTTGAAGTACAATGACTAACGTGCCGCCCCCTGTTTTCTCTAACAAAAATGACTAAACGGAGTGAGAATATTCAAAACAATTTAAATATCTTGCTAATGTAAAATG
>NZ_DASTRI010000131.1:0-5596 GCF_035761305.1 Chitinophaga sp.
GAGGTGCTGGCGGTGAACTCCCGTAAGCCCATCTTCGGTTACCTGGCAATGGTGGGCTCCCTGTTTGCCATTTGCATACTGGCCTTCCTGGTATGGGCGCACCACATGTTTGTAACAGGCATGAACCCGTTCCTGGGTGCGTTCTTTGTACTGTTAACGTTGTTAATTGCGGTGCCATCGGCCATCAAGGTATTTAACTGGCTTACCACCATCTGGAGGGGCAGCATCCGGTTTACACCCGCTTCGCTGTTCTCCATCGGTTTTGTGAGCACCTTTATCTCCGGTGGTTTAACCGGTATATGGTTAGGTAACTCTTCTATTGACATTCACCTGCATGATACCTACTTTGTAATTGCCCACTTCCATATTGTGATGGGGGTATCTGCCTTCTTTGGCATGTTTGCAGGCCTTTACCACTGGTTCCCGAAGCTGTATGGCCGCTACATGAATGGTACGCTCGGTTACATTCACTTCTGGATCACACTTATTGGCGCATACTGTATTTTCTGGCCCATGCACTATGAAGGGATGGCTGGTATGCCCAGAAGGTATTATGATTACTCCAACTGGGAATCTTTCAAACAGTTTGCAGAGCTGAATAAATTTATCAGCGTTGTAGTAATAGTGGTATTTGCCACACAGCTGCTGTTTGTGTTCAACTTCTTCTACAGCATTTTCAAGGGCCGCAGGTTAACAACCACCAACCCGTGGGATGCCACTACGCTGGAATGGACCACCCCCATTCATCCGGGGCACGGCAACTGGCCTGGCGAAATTCCGGAAGTACACCGTTGGGCGTATGATTACAGCAAGGATGGAAAAGATTTTATTCCGCAGACCGTGCCATTGGGACCCGACGAGTCGGCGCATTAATAAAAGCAGTCAGCTTTCCGCTGTTGGTTGTTAGCAGCCAACAGCGGGAGGCCAAAGCTAAAAGCAAGTATAGTGTTGCAAGAAAACTCCATAAAGTTGTCGTCATCGTATGCAGTAGCCAGTAAAGTGAGGGATTACTTTCAGCTCATGAAGTTTAACCTTACTTTCATGGTAGTGTTTTCCTGTGTGGTAGGCTACCTGCTGGTGCCGGGAGTGGAGTTTAACCTGGTAAAAGTTCTTTTATTATTTGCAGGAGGGCTGCTGGTTTCCGGTTCTGCCAATACCATTAACCAGATATGGGAGAAGAACACGGATAAGCTGATGGCGCGTACCGCTAACCGCCCGTTACCGGCTGGCCGGCTTTCTGAAACAGAAGCGGTGGTGGTAGCGGTAATAACCGGCCTGGCCGGCACCGCCATAATGGCCTATAGCTTTAACTGGCTGAGCGCCATATTAAGCCTTAGCTCCCTGGTAATATACGGGTTTGTATACACGCCCTGGAAAAAATGGAACTCGCTGGCTGTGCTGGTAGGAGCTATTCCCGGTGCGTTGCCCCCGTTAATCGGTTGGGCGGCCGGCGCCAATGAGCTGAGCGAAGGCGGCTGGTCGCTGTTTGCGATCCAGTTCCTGTGGCAGTTCCCGCACTTCTGGGCTATTGCCTGGATAGCGCACCAGGACTATGCAAAGGCAGGTTTTAAGCTGCTGCCGGCTGCAGGCGGACCTAATAAGTTAACAGCGCTGCAGTCAGCCACCTATGCCCTGCTGCTGATACCGGCGGGCGTAGCGCCTTACCTGTTAAAGATCAGCGGCGGCATATCCGCTATCATTTGCATACTGGCCGGCATTTTTTACCTGTACCGCGCCATTACGCTGTACCGGAAATGTGACGTGCCGGCTGCCCGTAAGCTGATGTTCGGGTCTTATATTTATCTGACGATTGTACAGCTGGCATTGCTGGCTGATAAAATATAAATGAAAAGAGGTGATGCAGGCAATGAGTGTACAAAGAAAGAAAATACATCCGCACAAATATTCCCTGTGGATAGCTATGGGCAGCATAACCATGATGTTCATAGGGTTTACCAGCGCCTATGTTGTAAAACGTGCGCAGGCAAACTGGGAGGTCTTTGAGTTACCTCACATCTTCTGGCTCTCTACCGCGGTGATACTTATCAGCAGCGGTACAATACAGCTGGCTGTTAGGCAATTCAAGCAAAGGAATATGCAGCGCTATAAGCAGCTCATAACCCTTACTGCCGTGCTGGGGGTAATATTTGCGGCATGCCAGTGCGTTGGCTTTGCACAGCTCAGCCAGCGCGGACTGCCGTTGAGCGGCCCGGTATCGGCCTCCTTCATTTACGTGATTGTAGGCATGCACATGTTGCACGTGCTGGGTGGTGTGGTAGCATTGCTCATTATGTTTGTAAGGGCCTTCCGTACAAGGGTGCGGGTATATAGCCCGGTTCCTATTGAGGTAGCTTCGCTTTACTGGCATTTTGTAGATGCATTGTGGATCTACCTCCTGGTATTTTTAACGATTGCCAGGTAAAACTTTAAGAAAATTCAAAAGACTTATAACAACGAATTAAATTTAAAAATGGATACAGCAGTTACAGCGAAGAAAAAATGGTGGGGCGGAGGATATTCTCCCTTTAATGTGAGCTACGGAAAGTTGATGATGTGGTATTTCCTGATGTCGGATACTTTTACCTTTGGCGCATTACTGATCTCATACGGTACTATCCGCTTTATGAGCACCTCCTGGCCTGATCCTAACTCGGTATTCCGCGCATTCCCGCTCATGGGTGAAGCGCACATGCCACTGGTGTTTGTGAGCTTAATGACCTTTATCCTGATCATGAGCTCTGTGACTATGGTGTTAGCTGTACATGCCGGCCATCACAAGAACCAGAAGGATGTGGCCAAATGGCTTACGTGGACAATTGTTGGTGGTATTGCCTTCCTTTCCTGCCAGGCATGGGAATGGACACACCTGTTCCACGAAGGCGCATGGTGGGGCCGTAATCCCTTCCTGAATGTAGACGGTACTGTTGCATCTACCAACTTTACCAACTTCTTTTTTACTATTACCGGTTTCCACGGCCTGCACGTAACTTCCGGGGTAGTGCTGAACATTATTATTCTGGCCAATGTGCTGAAAGGCACTTACGAGAACAGAGGTCATTATGAAATGGTTGAGAAGGTAGGTTTGTACTGGCACTTTGTAGACCTGGTTTGGGTATTTGTGTTCACTTGTTTTTACCTGCTGTAATCAGTAAAAACGCGTAGTTGTTATTTGAATTTAGTATCTAAAAAAATTATTTGATAATGGAACATACACATACTATAGTAGGGCATGAGCAAAATGAGCATGGGGATGCAACCACCAGAACCATCTGGAAAACGTTCTGGATCTTACTATGTGTAACAATCGTAGAGGTTAGCCTGGCTTTCCTTTACCTGGAAACAGATTTTCCTAACCGTATTATACTGAACTCTATTTTTATAGGGCTTACAATTGTAAAAGCTTTCTTCATTGTAGCAGAGTTTATGCACCTGCGTCATGAGATCAAGAACCTGATCCTGACCATCCTGATACCGTTAATGCTGTTCGTGTGGTTCATTATTGCGTTCCTGGCAGACGGTGACTCCTGGAGGAACATGCGTAAAGATTTGTCGCCCGGTAAGCCTCACCAGGAGCTGCCCGCAGTACACGCTGAAGAAGGACATCATTAAAAGACAATAACGTAATTAATTTATAAAGCTATTTCCAGCAGGGCAGTCATAGGGTTAATGTTAGCGGTGCTGTTACCGCTTGTGGGGTACCTGATAGTAGATCATTACGGTAGAAACGTGGTACCTGTACCACGTTTTTACATTCCTGAAGGGGTAGATACTGTAATGAAGAACGGTAAACCGCATTATGATACGGTGTTTCACACTGTGCGTAATTTTACCCTTACCAACCAGCTGGGGCAGCAGGTGCGCCTGAGCGACCTGCCCGGCAAAGTAAAGCTGGTTGATTTCTTTTTTACTTCCTGCACCAGCATTTGCCCCACCCTTACCAAAAACCTGAAAACCATCCAGGAGGCGTATGTTAAAAACGATACCCTGCTGCAGCTGATTTCTTTTTCTGTTGACCCGGAGCGCGACTCTTCTGAACGCCTGCGCTGGTATGCCAACAAACATGGTATCAACCCGGATAACTGGTGGCTGCTTACCGGCAGCAAAAAGGAGATCTATGACCTGGCCCGCCACGATTTTTTTGTATCAGTAACAGAAGGGGATGGTGGTCCGGATGATTTTATTCATACAGAAAAGCTGGTGCTGATAGATAAAAACGGCTATATCCGCGGCTACTATAACGGGCTAGACAGTAATGCCATCCGCCAGTGTGCCAACGATATTGCAGTGCTACATTTGGAGAAGGACCGGAACCGCCCGCCTTTCTGGAAGCGGCTGCTTTCCGGCAGTGAATAATTGAAAGCGTATGAGTATCAAAAACAAAAATCTCAACCTGCCCATAGCCATTATTTCCATAGCCATACCGGTGGTAGTGGCTGTTTTGTTTTACCTGCCCCGTACGCATATGGAAGCCGGGTTTAACGTGCATGTGTTACCCTTGTTCCATGCCATCCTGAACTCTGCCACTGCCATACTGCTGCTGGCCAGCCTGTACTTTATCAGGCACGGGCAGGTACAGGCGCATAAGGTAACCAACCTCACAGCCGTAGCGCTGAGTACTGTTTTCCTGGTATCGTACGTTACCTATCATTTTTTTGTACCCAGTACACATTATGGCGATATTAATCATGACGGAATGGTGGATGCGCTGGAAAAAGCAGCCGCAGGCAGCAGCAGGTATGTATATTATTTTGTGTTGCTTACCCATATTTTGCTGGCGATAGTAATCGTGCCGCTGGTGTTGTTCACCGTGCTGCGCGGGCTGCAATCTGATTTTGCCAGGCACAAAAAAATAGCCCGCATTACCTGGCCCATCTGGTTTTATGTAGCCATAACCGGGGTAGTTGTGTATGTAATGATCTCTCCGTATTATTAATTGGGTGTAACTTTGTAACTGCACCACTATAAAGGACACACATGAAGCAGTTAGGCATATTTTTACTGGTATTATTGTACAGCGCTCCGTTAATGGCGCAGTGTTCCCTTTGTACTAAAACTGCACAGCAACTGGGCGAGGGTCCGGCCAAGGGACTGAACAGCGGCATCCTTTACCTGGCGTTGATGCCACTGCTGATTATTGGCGTGTTGGCTTTCCGCTGGTGGCGCAGTAACCGAACCACCGAGTAATTAATAATGAATAATTAATAATGAATAATTAACAGGCGGTGCGTTATCAGTCATAGGTGTGCAACCGCAAATGTATTATGCTACCAGGTACCGGCCAATACAAAAACTCATCGCATCATCAGCCATCACTTATACGCAAAACCCACTGCCCCTATTATTAATTCTTCATTCTTAATTATTAATTCTGCTCCCCGCCGCACCCACTTATACATGAAGCCCACTGCCCTCTATTATTAATTCTTCATTCTTCATTATTAATTCAGTTCCCCGCCAGTACCCACTGATACTAAAAGCCCACTGCCCCTATTATTAATTGTTCATTCTTAATTATTAATTCAGCTCCCCGCCAGTACCCACTGATACTAAAAGCTGCCCCCTATTATTAATTCTTCATTCTTAATTATTAATTATT
>NZ_DASTRI010000132.1:0-43022 GCF_035761305.1 Chitinophaga sp.
TTTGTTGTACCGCAAGGCACTATGCTGCAGTTTAACCCGACGGTGAACGACTCTACGGTCCTTACTTTCCGCTGGACGCCTGCCGGCGACTTCCCGGATCCCACGGTGCTGCGTCCCTACCTGCAGGCCATGCACGATGAAACCTACACGCTTACAGCAGTAGGGCAGGGTAACTGCGCTGCCGCCGACGAGCTGACCGTAAAAGTGCTCAAGCCGGTGAAGGTGCCCAATGCATTTTCTCCCAACGGCGATGGTATTAACGATACCTGGGTGATTACCAACCTGGCCGATTATCCCGGCGCAACAGTAGACGTGTACAACCGTTACGGACAGCGTATTTACACTTCCAACGGCTACCATGTGGAGTGGAACGGCACCTGGAACGGCAGGGCCCTGCCGCTGGCAACCTACTATTATGTAATAAAGCTGCAGAACGGTTTTCCACCGCTCACCGGCAACGTAACCATTTTGAGATAAATAAAAATTGTACGTATGAAACTTCTTACCAGAACCCTGTGCATGCTGGTCATAGCAACACTCTCCGCCCTGGGTACACAGGCGCAGATTGACCCGCACTTTTCACAATACTACGTGTACCCCTCCTGGTTAAACCCTGCCTTAACCGGCGCATTCGACGGCGACTACCGCCTGTCGGCCATTTACCGCACGCAATGGGGTAACATCAGCAGCCCCTTCTCAACCTTTGGCGCTGCGGCGGATATTACTACAAACAAGAACTTCAACTTCGGCGCCAGCATCCTGAACCAGTCAGCCGGCGATGGGGGCTACAACTACACCACGGCCTATGCCAACGTAGCTTACACCGGCGTTAAGTTTGGCGCCATGCAAACGCACCAGCTGGCCTTTGGCATGCAGCTGGGTTTTATTCAGCGTAAGTTCGATCCCTCCAAGCTCACCTTTGGTGACCAGTGGAACCCCATTACCGGCTACAATCCCGGTAATACTTCTGCCGATGTATTCAATAAAACATCCGCTATGTCGTTTGACGCCGGCGCGGGCGTGTTGTACTACGATGCCGAGCCCGGGAAAAAATATAACCTCTTTGGCGGTTTTTCAGTAGCGCACCTCACCCGCCCGAAAGATGAGTTCAGCGGTAAAGGCGATGCCCGTTTCCCCATGCGTTTCATTGGCCATGCGGGTATAAGGCTGGCGCTGTCCGATGTGCTTACCCTTACGCCCAATGCCATGTACATGCGGCAGGGTACCGCAACAGAAAAAATGTTTGGCGCATATGCGCAAATGAATGCCGCCATGAATACCGATTTCCTGCTGGGTGCCAACTACCGCGTAAAAGACGCCATCTCCGTATACGCCGGGTTCATATATAAAACCATGACCCTGGGCGCCAGCTACGACATCAACAACTCTGACCTGGGCAAAATGGCAAGGGGCGCCAATAGCTTTGAAGTATCGCTCACCTTCATTGGCCGTAAGAAATACAAGGCGCAGGAAGTGGAATTTGTTTGTCCGAGATTATAATCATTCAAAAGATCAACACCCATGAAAAGAACATTCTTAGTTGCAGCAATTGTGTTAATGGGCATGGCGGCACAGGCGCAGTTCACCTACGACTACCTGAAAGCAGGCGACTTTTATTATAAAAAAGCCGATTACAATTCTGCGGCGCAGTATTATGAAAAATACCTGGCGTCCCGCAAAAGCATTGTGCGCCCCGCGGCATACAACCCTTACACTACCGGCACCCTCCGTAAAAAAAAGGGAGCCCCTGTAAGCAGCGGGCAGCAGGCCATTTACAACCTGGCGGAGAGCTATCGCAAGCTGCACTACTATGTAAAGGCCGCGCCTTATTATGAAGAGGCGCTGGAATTTGATAAAGCACAGTTCCCGCTGGCGGCTTACTATTATGCCACTGCATTGCGCGCGCTGGAAAAATATGAAGCAGCGGAAAAAGCGTTCACCTATTTCCTGGGTATACACGAAGCTAAAGATGATTATACCCAGGCCGCAGAAAGGGAGGTGCGCAACCTGCGCTTTATACAGGAGCAGCTGCACCGCGGCGACCTGGCGGATTATGTTGTGCGTAAAGGCGTTACCGGCCTTAATGCCACCGGCGCCAGCTATGCGCCGGTGTGGATGAACAACGGTACTTTAATATTCACCTCCACCCGGCCCGACAGCGCTACAGATAAAAACCATGTGCACCTGAACCGTGTGTACCAGGCTACGGTTACGGAAGGCCGCGCCGGTAACATTACCCGTTTTGAAGTGCCGCAGCCGCGGGATGAGCACCAGGGCGTTGTCAGCATTTCACCGGATGGTAACACCCTGTTCCTTACCCGCTGGAAAGTAGAGGATGGGAAAAAAACAGCAGCTATTTACCGCAGTAAAAAATATGGCGATACCTGGGGTGAGCCTGTAAAGCTGGACGAGCAGGTGAATGCGGCAGGCTACAGCGCACAGCAACCTTTTGTAATGCCTGATGGTACGCACCTGCTATATGCCAGTGACCGCAAAGGCGGCTACGGCGGCTTTGATATCTGGTATGCCGACCTGGATGCAGACGGCAAACCATTGAACAGCCGTAACCTGGGCAGCACCATTAACAGCAACGCCAACGAACAGGCGCCTTACTTCCACGCGCCCAGCGGCACGCTGGTGTTTTCCAGCGATGGCGGTGTTGGCATGGGCGGTTACGATTTCTTTTACAGCAAAGGCAGTTTGGATAGCTGGGAACCGCCTGTGAACTTCGGCTATCCCGTGAACTCCGTGAAAGACGACATCTACTTTACCAGCAAAGGCACGGGAAAGAATATACTGGAAAACGTATGGATTGGCTCTGACCGCGATGCCGCATGCTGCCTGGAGCTGTTTGCCCTGAGCAGGCATATACCCGACACCATAACGGCTGTGCCGCCGGTAGTAAAAGAAGTACCACCGCCGCCGCCGGTTGAAACACCCACCATCCTTCAGAATGTGTATTACGATTTTAATGTAGCCACACTGAAAACGGAATCTTACCCCGCGCTGGATGTGCTGGTTGATATGTTAAACCAGCATCCGGGCATGCGTATTGAAATCAGCGCGCATACCGACAGCAAGGGTACAGACGGGTTCAATAACCGCCTGTCTGAAGAAAGGGCGAAGAACGTAGTGGAATACCTGATCAGCAAAGGCATAGATAAAGACCGCCTGGAATACAAAGGCTATGGCGAAACAAGGCCCATTGCGCCGAATACTACGCCGGATGGTAAGGATAACCCTGAAGGCCGTCAGCAGAACCGTAGAACAGAGTTTAAGATACTGAAGTGATCAAATATGAAGTAGGAGGTAAGCGCTACTTCGTTTAAAAAAAATGTTATGCAGTTACTTTTTAAAAAATGCATGGCGGTTGCTTTAATAATCTGTATGGGAATGCATTGCGTGCATGCGCAGCAACAACCGCATTACACGCAGTACATCATGAATCCGTTTATTATTAACCCGGCCGTGGCAGGCATAGAGAACTATTGGGATGTGAAGGCCAGCCACCGGCATCAGTGGACAGGTTTAAACGGATCGCCGGTAACTACCTACCTCACGGTGCACGGGCCGCTGCGCAAGAACGATTATCCGCAGGCATCGCCCACAGGTTTTGAAACAGAAGGCGTAAACCCCCGTGGCAAGGCCTACTGGGCCGATTATGAAGCGCCGCCTTCACATGCAGGCATGGGCTTTACGTTACTGAACGACCGTACCGGTCCGTTGAACCGTTTTTCATTTAGCGGCACCTATGCGCATCATATAGGTCTTGCGCCCCGCACCAGCTTAAGCGCAGGCATTTCACTGGGCATGCAGTCCATTACGCTGGACGCTGCAAAGCTTGAATTACAGAATCCTAACGACCCGGTAATTGCCGGTAGCTCGCTGCTTAACAAGTGGAAACCCGAAGTGGCCGCCGGTCTGTGGTTGTATTCCGCAGACTATTTCATCGGCTTGTCGGCGCAGAACATTATTCCCATGAACCTGGGGTTTGATGACGGTAAGGTAGTAGGCGACTCCGTATACCGGGGCAAGCTGATACCGCACCTGTTCCTTACCACCGGTTATCGCATGTGGCTTTCGGACGATGTAACTCTGCTGCCCTCTGTAATGGTAAAGTACATTACCGCGGCGCCGGTAAGCTTTGATGTGAACGCAAAGGTGCAGTACCGCGACCGTATATGGGCCGGCGCATCTTACCGCTACAACGATGGCGTAGCCGCCATGCTGGGCGTTAACATCAGCGCTACGTTCAACATCGGGTATTCCTATGATTATACCAGCTCCTCCTTAAACACGGTGAGCCATGGCTCGCATGAGATACTGGTAGGCATACTCATTGGCAACCGCTACGGCGACCTGTGCCCGCGCAACATCTGGTAACCATAACAACATAATTATTCATTTTTCAACCAATCCAATACAAACAACAAACAAGAGTTCTTATGAAACGTTTTTTCAAGGCCTCATGGCTTATTACTTATGCATTTGCATTGTCTATTGTATTAGCGGCAGCATCCTGCTCTAAAGACGGGGATCCGGGCCCTGCCGGTAAGGATGGTCCTGCTGGTCCGCAAGGCCCTGCCGGCCCGCAGGGTCCCAAGGGCGACAGCGGCACAGCCAATGTGATCTACTCCGGCTGGATGGATGTGACCTTTGATACAGATGCTGACTCGCTTACCTGGGTAGCTGCTTTGGATGCGCCGCAGCTGTCGCAGGAAGTGCTGGCCGGCGGCGAAATAAAAGTGTTCATGAACCTGGGTGCTGCTGATGATCCGCTGGTAGTGCCCCTGCCTTATTTTGACGGTGGTTACATCATTAATGTACGTTTTGTTGAGCAGGCCATTGGATTGCTCAGCAACGCCAACCTGTCGACCTATACAGACGATGCCGGCGTGAAAGCGCAGCAGGCGCGCTATATCATTATTCCGGGCGGTACCGCTGCGCGCAAGGCGGCCAGCATTGACTGGAATAATTACCAGGAGGTAAAAGCCTACCTGCATTTAAAAGATTAAAGACTGATCTACTAATAACTCCATCACAGATTAGATTATAGGAGAAGGGCTGCCCTTTTCAGGGTAGCCTGATTTTAACCTTAATTTTTGGGAACCTTCTATACAGTGCATATGAACAGACATTGTGACCTTACCGACGAAGAATTAATACAGCGCTATTTATCCGGCGACAGCACCGCTTTTACCCGGCTGGTGTACCGGCATAAGGACCGCATTTTTACCACCATTGTACTGCTGGTAAAAGACCGTACCCTGGCAGAAGACATTTTCCAGGAAACATTTATCAGGATCGTGAATGCTTTAAATGCCGGGCATTATACGGAGCATCATCGTTTTATTGCCTGGGCCGTTCGCATTGCCCATAACTGCTGCATTAACCATTTCCGGAAAGTACATGTATCGCTGCCGGTAGTGCTGGGTTACGGGGACGGGGCAGCAGCGCATTTTTCGGGTACAGAGCAAAGCGAGGAGCAGCGCCTTATAGCCCGGGAGTGGCAGCAGGAGCTGCACGGCATGCTGGATATGCTGCCGGCAACACAACGCGAAGCGCTTATACTGCGTTACTATGCAGACCTTAGCTATAAGGAAATAGCGCAGGTGGTGAACATAGGTATTAACACCGCCCTGGGCCGCGTAAGGTATGCCATTATGAACCTGCGGAAAATTATGGAGCACGCAAGAGAGAATGCTATTGCATAACAACGCCGTACAACCGGTTAAACCTGCACGCTTCGGAATTTATCGGATGGGTAGCTTTAAACCAGGCAGGGGGAGGAAAAGAGAGGGTTAAAAGTGTTCGCCTGTTACTGTGTCAGCACCTGGGTTGCAGGCACTAAGCAGCAATAACAGGCGTGATTGCAGGTTATTGTTCCTGCGCAGGTTTGGCTGCAGCCGCCTTTTTACCGGTAGCCGCTTTTTTGTCAGCTGCTTTTTTACCGGCCGCGTTCTTTTTAGCTGCTTTCTTATTAACAGGTGCTTCTTTCTTAACCAGCGGCAGGCCTTTGCTGAATACCTTGGCCGCTTTTTTTACCCGGTTCCTGAATTTCTTTTCCCCTAACTGTTCCTTCCAGTTACTAAGCAGCGTTTCAAACTGCTGTTCAATGGCTTTACGGGTATCCTTACCGGAAGGATGGTCCTTTTTAACTGTTGACATTTAAAAAAAATGGTTTATAAATTATAATTAATGTGTAGTAACATAAAGTTAACAATTATATAATCCCGGCAATGTTAAGTTTTTGGCCCTCACCGGCAGCAGCAGGCTGCCAGGCTGTCGTCGTTATCCCCGGCAGGCCCTATTTTTGATGCACAAACGGAAAAAACAACCATGGAAACAAAAAACGCGCAACCTTCATTCGGAGAGCTGATAAACGGGAGCAAGCCCGTGCTGGTGGATTTTTCCGCCGAATGGTGCGGCCCCTGTAAAATGATGCCTCCTATTTTAAAGGAGCTGAAGAATATGACCGGGGATGATGTAGTGATCCTGAAAATGGATGTAGACCGCAACCCCAAGCTGGCCGCCGCTTACCAGGTACAAAGTGTGCCTACGCTGATGGTGTTCCGTAATGGGGAGGTGAAATGGCGCCAGAGCGGTGTAATGAATGCCCGCGAGCTCAAAGGGGTAATTGACCGGTTTAAGGTCTGATTTTCCCGCATCCGCAGTATCTTGCGGTGCATATGCCGGTTATTCAGCAATCTACTTATAAACCACCTTTCTTTTTACGGCACCGTCATTTACAGACGATCTACCCTGCTTTGTTCCGCAAGCTGCCGCGCGTGCATTATGACCGGGTACGCCTGACCACCACTGACCAGGATTTCCTGGACCTGGATTTCAGCCGAATTGGCAGTAAAAAAATCGTGCTGATCCTGCACGGACTGGAGGGCAATGCCAGCCGGCAGTATGTAAAAGGCATGGTGCACATTTTTAACCAGGGTGGGTACGATACGGTTTCGATGAACTTCCGCGGCTGCAGCGGCGAACCCAACCTGCTGCTGCGCTTTTATCACAGTGGTGAAACCGGCGACCTGGCGCAGGTGATCAACCATCTTATCAGCACCAACACCTACACGTCCATTTACATCGTTGGCTTTTCACTGGGCGGCAACGTTACCCTTAAATACCTGGGAGAGCAGGGCGGC
This sequence comes from Chitinophaga sp., assembly GCF_035761305.1. Lineage (GTDB taxonomy): Bacteria > Bacteroidota > Bacteroidia > Chitinophagales > Chitinophagaceae > Chitinophaga. Next base: position 7,155 of record NZ_DASTRI010000132.1, read on the forward strand.
AATATTCATCCCGCTATACGCGCCGCAGTGGCTATTTCGGTGCCCTGCGACCTGCAGGACAGCTCCGTGGAGCTGGAGAAGAAACATAACGCTGTTTACATGCGGCGCTTTATCCGCGAGCTGGGCTGCAAGCTGCAGCAGAAAGCGCGGCGTTTCCCGGGAATGATCAACCTGGACAATTACCATCTTATTAAAAGCTTCCGCCAGTTTGATGATCTTTATACGGCGCCTATCCACGGGTTTCCGGATGCGCTCACCTACTGGGCCCGCTGCAGCTCCAAACCTTTCCTGGAAAACATCCGTGTTCCTACTTTGCTCATTAATGCCCTGGATGATCCTTTCCTGGGCAAGGGCAGCTTTCCCTATGAAGCAGCGGAGAAAAATGCCTGCTTTTACCTGGAAACACCCCGCCACGGCGGACATGTAGGCTTTGTAACCTTCGGCGGCACGTTTTACTGGTCAGAGCGGAGGGCATTCGGGTTTGTACATTGCAATGAGCAGAAAGCAGGAAGCAAAAAGTAAAAAGCAAAAGGTAAAAAGCAAAAAGTAAAAAGCAGAAAGCAGAAAGCAGAAAGTAAAAATCGTAAGGCTTATATTTATAAGCTTAATTATATAAGTCAGGATGTAGCCTTTCATAAAATTTGCCGGCATTTAACACTCCTCCTGAATAATCCGGCGAGTGCAAAACCACCCCCATCTTTGTCGTTATCACCCCTGCGCCGCTACATGGGGTTGGCTTATTTTTGGTGAACAAATTCTTTGACTATGCGTAAGCTAATTATGAAGATGTCGATCTCGGTCGACGGTTTTGTCGCCGGTCCCAATGGGGAGAAAGATTGGGTCTTCAAAAGCTCGGATGAAGCTTCAAGAGCCTGGAGCGTTGGGCAAATTCTGGATGCCGGCCTGCTTATTATGGGCAGGAAGTCGTTTGAGGAGATGGCGCCTTACTGGCCAACTGCAACGGGGCCTTTTGCCGCACCAATGAACGAAATTCCCAAGGCCGTATTTACCCAAAAAGGGTTTAAGGGATTGCGCGGCGCTTCTTCGTTGCCCGCAGCTGCCTCCTGGGCTGAGGCGCAGGTCTTCGACGGCGATCTTGCCGAAACTATTAAGCAGCTCAAACAGGCGCCGGGGAAGCCCATTGTTGCACTGGGCGGTGCGGGGTTTATGCGCAGCCTGATAGGAACGGGCCTTATCGATGAATACCACCTGGCGGTTCATCCGGCAGTGTTAGGCGCCGGGCTGCCGATCTTCGCCCCGCCCGCAAAGCCGCTCGACCTGAAACTGGTAGCTGTAAAGGATTTTCCCGGCGGAATTGTTGTGCACACTTATCAGCCTGTATAGGGTTGCCAAACAGCGCATAGCGCTTTGCGGGATGGTATTCCGGCTTATATTTATTGATGCCAGCCCGGATAGTAACTATTACAGCCAATGCAGGAAAGCCTTCTGCTTTTTGCTTTCCGCTTTTCTCAATACTTCTTATAATAAATCAGCTCTCCGGCTTCACTGCTGCCGCTGTTCTCACTGGGCACAAACAACGTTACCAGTATGGCGTTACGCCCGTCAATCACGGTGTTGGTGATAGTAGGGTTGGCAAAGGCCAGGCTGCCATGATCAGTTACAATATGCAGCTGGTCGGCATTGCCCGTTTGGTAGTCATATAAATAGGTGCGCCAGGTGCCGAAATCGCCTTTAGTGCCCTGGCCTTCTATTACGCCAAAATTATAGCCTTTGTACACCGCAGCATCCCGGTCGCCGATGTTGCCTTTTACGCCCCAGTATAAAAGCGCATTATCAAAGTTGGGTTGCCTGCTGGTGGTCCAGCTGTTAAAGTTGGTGAGCGTGCCGCGCGCCTGCCGGTCTACGTCGCAGTTGGAGTAGTAATGATGGCCTACATCCAGGCGCGTGCTGCTGGCATAATACAGGTTGGGTGTACCTTCTGCACAGGATGATAGTGTTCGCGGCGCTTCAAAGCTTTTCGCAACAGCGCCGTTCTGCAGGTCGGTCCAGTTGCGGAAGTACACGAATTTCAGGTGGTTGTTGGGCTCTTGTTCCCAGGCCATTACAAAACCGCCGTCGGCCGCAACGGCAATAGTGGGCTGTGAGGCGCTGCCGGTATTGCTGCCGGCCAGCTCGCGAATCCAGGTCCAGTGCAGCACGTCGGCAGAAGAGGCCAGGTTTACTTTTGCTTCACCGTTCACGTAGGTGTGATATACGGCAATAAACCCGCCAGCGGGGTTGGCAATGATCTTTGCGCAATCCATGGTATGGCCCACATTGTCTTTGGCATTATAAATATGCGCATCGGCGCCGGTTACATTTTCAATAATGACTCTCAGCTCTGCGCGGGTAGGGTCCGACGGCGCGCCCAGAGCAGTAGCCCCGGACGCGGCAGTTAAGGTGGTGTTTTCAGCAGGTGTATTGGTTAAGCTGTTTTTACTGCAGGCGCTTGCCAGCAGGCATAAGCCCGCGGCAAACAAAAAAGATATTTTCATAACAGTGGAGGATTTGGGTTTTCAATTATAACAAGATATTACTTTTCATCATCGTTTGCAACAGATGGGGTGGCTGCATCGCCGAGTAATAAATTTACCTGCTCCGGGGGCAGCTCCTGTACGTTGCGCAGCTTGCGTTCAATGGTGCGGGTGCGGCGGTTTGCTTCATCTATCACGTTGCTGGCTTCCTGTAATTTTTTCTGTGTTTTGTCCAGTATAGTTCCGAAGTTGCCGAACTCTGTTTTTACAGCGCCCAGCAGCTGCCATACTTCGCTTGAACGTTTTTCAATGGCTAGTGTACGGAAACCCATTTGCAGGCTGTTGAGCAGCGCCGACAGGGTAGTGGGGCCGGTAATAATAATGCGCGACTCCCGCTGTATGCTTTCAAACAATCCCGGTGAGCGAAGCACCTCTGCATACAGGCTTTCAAACGGCAGGAACAGGATGGCGAAGTCGGTGGTGTTGGGCGGGTCAACGTATTTGTTAAAAATATCGCCGGCGCATTTTTTTATGCCCCTGATAAAGTTTTTGCGGCACTCCTCTATTACCTCCGGTATGGCCTGGTCATAAGCTTCAGTTAGTAATTCAAAATCCTCTTTTGGAAATTTGGAGTCAATAGGCAGCCAAAGCGTTTGTTCTTTTTCATCTTTGCCCGGCAGCTTTACTGCAAACTCCACCAGCGCATTGGAGCCGGCTTTGGTTTTTACGTTTTTGCCGTATTGATCTGGTGTCAGCAATTGCTCCAGCATATTTTCCAGCTGGTATTCACCCAGTATGCCCCTGGTTTTTACATTGGTAAGCACCCGCTTCAGGTCGCCTACGCCGGTGGCCAGCTGCTGCATGTCGCCCAGCCCTTTATGTACGGCTTCCAGCCGTTCGCTCACTAAACGGAACGACTCGCCCAGGCGTGTTTCCAGTGTTTTCTGCAGCTTTTCATCTACCGTGGCCCGCATCTCATCCAGTTTTTTTTCATTGCCGGATTGCAGGTCTGTGATCTTTTTATCCAATGAGCTGGTAAGGTGATGCAGCTTATCTTCCATGCTGCGTGTAAGCATGTGCAGGTTGGTGGAAAAGGTTTCAAGCTGGTTCTTTTGCAGGTCGCTGGTGGTTTTCATGGCAGTGGAAAGCTGTCCGCCAAAAAGGCGCAGCGTGTCCGTCATTTCAGTACGGGCGGCCCTGGCCGCTTCAGTGGCTTCTGTACGGTTAGCCGTCATTTCCTGCTTTATAATGGCTTCCAGCCGGTGCAGGCTGTCCAGCACCTGGTCGGTTTTATATTGCAGGGTGTTTTGCTGCGCATTGCCGGCGGCTTTGTTCACCAGCACCAGTATTACTACTAACAGCAGTATAACAAGCGCCAGTAAAAGGTATGTGATTTCCATCGGTTCTTCTTTTTAGTATACAATAAAGTGGGGTATTTATCATTAAACGAAAAACAGCCGGAATAATTTTTATACTAAAATTTCAATGTTTGTTTTCCCGGTGGTTTCCGCTTAACTTCTGCCATATCAGCTCCATCACCCGCTCCCGGTCCTCCAGCCAGTCTTTTGCATACACGTTCACGGTTTGCCAGCCGAATGCCTGTAAAATGGCAGGTCGCTGGTAATATTGCTCCATTACATCCGGGTTGCGGTAATGCACGGCATCGTCTACTAAAATGCCCAGGCAGTACTGTGTATCGGCGGCCTGCCGTTTAACAGCCAGCGAACATTTGAAGCTGCTTTGTCCCACTCCTGTATCTGCAACAAGCCCCGCTGCTTCCAGCGCTGCTTTTATCTGCTGTGTTACGGTGTTGCTGTTATCCGCTGTATAAGAGGCCTGTTTGCCGGGCGGCGCCACATCGTCCAGCACCTGCCGGGCCTGTGCTGTATTGCCGCTGCTCACCATTTCGGCATACTGTAAAAAGCGTTTGAAATAGCGTGCGCCGTCATTATGCTCATTGGTAATGTGCTGGTGCCGTATGCTGCTTACCACTGCCATGTGCCTGCGCGCCCGGCTGAATATTACATTCAGGCGCTTTTCGCCGCCGGGGCGGTTAATGGGGCCAAAGTGCATACGCATATCGTGTTGCCGGTCGTGGCCGTAGCATACGCTGATGATGATAATGTCCCTTTCATCGCCCTGCACATTTTCCAGGTTCTTTACAAACAGGCCGGTGAACTGCCCCGCCTCTTCGCGGTTGCCCGCATTTTCCAGCAGCGCTTCAAACTCCCGGTCGGCAGCAGCCAGTGTGTTGAGCGCAGCTATGATGGCAGCCTGCTGCTCCTGGCTGAATGCTACTATGCCTATGCTATCCTGCACATTATCCAGCAGCAGCTGTTTTACAAGATGGGCTACATAGTTCGCCTCCTGGTCATTACGCCGGTTTTCGTATATGCCATTAGGTAAGTAGTGCCAGGTTATGCTGGGCTGCAGTAACAGCTGCGCATTGGCAGCGCCTTCTTCCGGCTGCTGCACATGCTGCAGGGGCGTTTGCCGTACAGGTGTGGTACGATCCGGTATGGTAAGCAGCGCAGCGCCATAGAAGGCATGGTTGGAAAAGCTGATGAGCGACTCATACCGGCTGCGGTAATGCCAGCTTAGCATGGCGTCCGGCAGCTTGCCCGCACCCAGCAGCAGCAGGCTTTCCGCCGCTGTTAAATGATCGTCAGGGGCATCTGCTGTATCAGTGGCTGCCTGTTGCCGGAAAAACTGTGCCGGCGGCATTTGCTTGTCGTCGCCTGCAATGATGGCCTGCGGTGCGCGAAACAGGGCGGGAATGCCTTCTTCTACTGGTATCTGGCTGGCCTCATCAAATATCACTACATCAAACAATGTATGGTCCGGCGGCAGGCTGTCGCTTACGCTTAAAGGGCTCATGAGCCATACGGGCTTAATATCTTTCAGCACCAGGCCGCTTTCTGCCGAAGCTATTTCCCGTATGCTGCGGAAACGCATGGTTTTACTCATTTCATGCTCCAGTACGCGGCGGCCTTCCGCATATTGTTTTTTGAATGCCTTTTGTGCCGGGGTAAGCTGTGTGGCGGCAGTATGGCTAATGGCATAATGCTGCAGGAACTGCTGCCGTCTTTTAGCCCGGATGTAATCGCTGTTCAGCTGTAACAGCAGCTGGTAGGTTTGATCAATTTCCGTTACCGCCTGCTGCAGGGTGTGTTGTGTGGTGGCTGCAAAGCCGGGGTGCCGGTCCAGGATAAGCTGCAGCGAAGCCTGCGCCATGGCGGCTTCGGCCTGCGCCGGCGTAAGAGGAATGTGCCGTATCACTTCCTGCAAAGGCAGCGGCAGCGCGGCAAATGCCTGCAGGGCGGGCAGCAGCTTTTGCAGGGCGCCGGCATGCCGGCTAATAGCAGTAAGCTCCTCATTCACCTGCAGCAGGGATTTTTGTCCGTACCTGTATAAACACTGGCGCAGCTGCAGCTCCAGCTGTTGCAGGGTATTGTTCAATGCATTCAGCTGCAGCACCAGCTCGTTGGCGGCAGGGTGCTGCAGCAGGTAATCCACCTTTGCGTCGCCCAGCTTACGGCGTAATGTTTCAATGCCTATGTGTATGGTTTGCAGGTTGTCAACCCGGTATTTTTGCTGTGTGTGATGTAAGTGTTCCTGCATTTTTTCCAGTGCTGCATATTCGTCCTGCAGCTGTTGTAAAACAACACCGTAAGCAGGCGGCAGCTGGTAGCCGGAAAAATCGTAGGCCTTTAGCAGCTGCTTTTTCAGCCGTTTCCACGAGCTGCTGAAGAACCGGAAAAACGATTGTTCGTACCTGCCGGCAATGGCTAACCCATATTGCGTTTCCTGCGGGCTGAATTTGTGCAGCCATTTGCTGTTGATCTTTGCCGCCTGTTTGTAGGCCTTTTGCAGTTTGCGGTACCGGCGGTAAGCTTTTTCAAACCGTTTGGCATCTTTATGCGTAGGATCTACCAGGTGCAGGTTGCTGCGCTCTGCCAGCGGCGCCAGCACAGCGGCGGTTTTTACCAGGCCAATGATATTGGCCAGCTTTTCCGTGTGCTCATACGGCAGCTGGTTAGTGGTAATGATCCGCACAATTTGGTCAATGGCGCTTTGTGCGTGGGCTGCCATGTTGTGCACCAAAGTAAAAGCCTGGTCTGATTGTATGGCACCGTTGCCCAGGTTGCGGAAGGGGTGCAGCGCCAGCGCGGGGGCAGCGCCCTGCTGCTCCAGCGTATGTGCCAGCGTTTGCAGGGTGTCGCCAAACTGCAGCCACTGGCTGTAGCCGGGTATGGCGGCCTGCTGCGTGCTGTCGGGGGAAGGTATATGCGGTTGCAGGTCAATAAGGCGGGCTATCAGCTCCCGGGTGGTAATGCCTGCATCTTCGTATATACTTTGCTGTTGTATATGATAAGCCTGTAATACCTGCAGCTGCCGTTGTAAATGCTCCGTAGCTATTTGCCGCCGCAGTGTTAAGTGGGTAAAGTCCATACGGGAGCGCAGGAACTCGCCGTACACGCTTTTCAGCTCCTGTATGAACGCTTTTTTATCCGCCTGGCTGTCGTGAATATAGCAGCAAAGCTCTGCCAGGTTATTTTGCTGCAGGCGGTGATATACCACATCCAGCGCAGCCCTTTTTTCACAAACAAACAGCACGCTTTTACCCCGGGCCAGGTAATCTGCTACCAGGTTGGTGATCGTTTGGCTTTTGCCTGTGCCTGGCGGGCCCTGTATAATATAGCTTTGCCCGGTGCGGCTCTGTAAAATAGCATTTGTTTGTGTAGGATCGGCGCTGATCACATGATACCATTCAGCAGGCGCGTGCACTACCGGCGGGGGTGGCGGCGCTTTGGGCCGGTCGCTGAACAATGTGGTGAATACCGGGTGTGTAATATCCTGTGCCAAAGCCTGGTTATAATCGCGTACCAGGCTCATTTTTTTATAATTGAAATTGCCCAGCACCAGGTTGCAGATGTCCAGCTCCCAGTGCAGGGGACCGGGTGCGGCAACCGGCGGCGGGGCGGTAGTTTCGTGTAATGCAGCACCTGCGGGCAGCTGCCGTAAACGTTTCAGGTAGGTGTTAACAGTTTGCTGCGCGGTATAGTACAGCTGCGCTACATCCGGCTGTTCTTTAAAATGTAAATGCACCTGCTGCCCTGCGCCTGTTAATTGTGCTTTTACCGCTTCGTAAAAATCCTGCATGCCGGCCTTGTCAAAAGCAACGCTTTCCGGCAGGGTGATGCCGTATAGCTCTTGCAGGTGCTGCGCCAGCACAGGATTTACTATGGCGGTGCTGTCTGTTATTTCCAGTGTGAACTTTTCTTCCGGCGCGCCTTTGCTGCGTTTCAGCTTTACAGGCAGCAGCAGCAGCGGGCTTTGAATGCGGATGCCTGCAGCTGCCTGCAAATTTTCCCAATGTAAAAATGCCACCACCAGCCGCAGCTGGTTAAAGCCGTATTCGCGTTCATCATTGGTGGCCTGCTGCCGTAATGCATTCAGCTGCGCCGGCAGGTAAGGATGTTCCTTTAAATGCAGGTGCGTGTTCAGCACCAGCGCCTGCTGGCCTTTTACTGCCTTGGATATATGCTGCCAGGTGAATAAAGCAGCGGGGGAAATATAGGCAGGCTTTAAAGTCAGCGGTATGCTGCCCGCAGTAAGGTTCACAAAACGGCTGCCTGGCTTGTAATACAGCAGGCGGTTACGCCGGCTGGTATCAAACAGGCGGTTCCTTAACCTGGAAAGTATAGTGGTGTGAGAGCCGGCATCGGCAGTATTTTTTTTAGCATGATCAGGCATCAGTAGGCCGGCGTTTTGTACTTTTTTATGCGGAAAAATTAGCGCATTGCGTGCGATTATACAATTATTTTTTCACCGCTGCTTCTTCGGGTTGAATTATAATGTAATGCACCAGCGGGTAGGCTTTCTTAATGGTGTTGCGGATGCGTTCAATGGCATCGTAAATATCATCGGTGTCCAGGTCGGGTTTAAAAGACAGCATTACCATCAGCATTACTTCTTCGGGCGACTGGTACGTAGAAAAAATGTGCTGTACGCGCTCTGCGGCAGGGTCCTGCTCTACCAGCTGGATAATGTGTTTTTGCGTGGCAGGGCCGATCCCTTCACCCATTAGCAGGCTGCGGCTTTCCCGCGCCAGCAGCACAGATACAATGGTAAGCAGCACGCCTACCAGCAGCGACGCAACACCATCCAGGTATGGATTATTGAACAAATGCCCCAGGTACACGAACAGGCCTACCACCAGCAGGCCTATTACGGCAGCGCTGTCTTCAAACAGCACCACAAAGCTCGATGGGTCTTTACTGCGGCGGATGGCCGGCCACCATGAGCTGTCGCCGCGTACCTTGTTAAATTCTTTGGCGGCTATTACCAGCGAGCCTCCGTCAAACAACAGTGAAAAGGCCAGCACAACATAGTTCCAGGTAGGGTCTTCCAGGGGTGGCGGGTTACGCAAATGCACAATGCCCTGGTAAATAGATACGCTGCCGCCCACGCCGAAAATAAGAATAGAAACAATGAACGACCAGAAGTAAAGCTCCTTGCCATAGCCAAAGGGGCGGCTGGCATCCGGCGACCTTTTGCTGCGGCGTATGCCCAGCAGCAACAGCAGCTGGTTAGCCGTATCTACCAGCGAATGCACGGCTTCTGATAGCATGGCAGAGCTGCGGGTGGCAAATCCTGAAATGAATTTAACAATAGCTATCAGCAGGTTAGCTGCCAGCGCTGCATATATGGTTTTGTTGGAACGGGCCATTACACAGCTTTTAATAAAATCATGCCAGCCTGCGGGTATTGGCTGTGTACCGCTATAAAGGCCGTACCTATAGCGCCGGGGAGAAACAGTTGAGTAATAATTTTCACAACCGGTTTGATTTTTGAGGTAGCGGCTTTTATAAGCAATAAACAAACAAATCATGGACATACTTGATACTGTTTGGGGCAGGGGGGAGCACCTAACCGTTTTGCAAATGTCGTCCCGCGCCCTGGTAACGTTCTTTATTACGCTGATCCTGATCCGCGTGGGAGGTATGCGCATTTTTGGGAAAAAATCAGCCTTTGACTCCATTGTTGTGATTATGATGGGCGCTGTACTGGCCCGTGGTGTGGTAGGCGCATCCCCGTACTGGTCTACCGTGGCAGCTGCCGTTGTTATGATCGCCATTCACCGCATATTGGGGTGGACAGCGGTAAAAAGCCACCTGGCCGATAATGTGCTTAAAGGCAAAAGCCTGGTGCTGTACGAGTCAGGCGCTATTATCTGGGAAAACATGAAAACGGCCTCCCTGAGCAGAGAAGACCTGCTGCAAAGCCTGCGGCTGGAAACACAGCAGGAGTCCTTAGCCATTGTGGAAAAGGCATATATGGAAACCAATGGCCGCATCAGCTTTATTACGCGGCATAGTTAGCAGAAAGCAGAAAGCAGAAAGCAGAAAGCAAAAAGCAAAAGGCAAAAAGCAAAAAGCAAAAAGCAAAAGGTAAAGGTGAAAGGTGGAGGTCTACTTTTTTAGGATATACCTGGGGCTAAAAGCAGCACTGCACTACTCCGCGGTTCCGGAGGTGCGGCAAATGGGCCTTTGCCCGGCGCGACACGCTTGATAAAGCCCAATAGTAAACAAGTGTTGATACGATAACCCGCTGCTATAGTGGTGTTCCAAACAGGCGGGTGCAGCCCATTTGCCGTACCTCCGGGAAAGCACACGGGAAAAGCAAAAAGCTTAAAGCAGAAAGCTAACAACTTTTAGCAGCCCACACTGCATGTTTCCCGGAAATAGTCAGCATTTTTCACGGGCATTCTTCCAATTAATGAATTATTAATCGTTCTGTTAAGGGTGCGCAGGTACATTGCAGTTGTACCAAATTCCATGTCAGTAATGAAAAAACTGTTACAAGTATTGTTTGTACCGGCCCTCCTGTGCGGCCCTTCTGTTACCCAGGCACAGGTAGCCACGCCTGCCCAGGCAATTATCGGAAAAACCATTTGCGGCTACCAGGGATGGTTTAACTGTTACGGCGATGGCTCGCCGGTAGCCCGTTGGCGGCACTGGTCTGCCGGGCAGTATAATTCCAACACCGGCAGCCCGGCGCCCGGCGCCATTACTTTTGAGGCCTACCCGGATGTAACGGAATATCCCGCCAGCCAGCTGTTCCAGACCAACCTGGGTAACCTGAACGATGGCCGGCCGGCAAAGCTTTTCTCATCTTACCCTTATGAAACCGTTGACCTGCATTTTAAATGGATGCAGCAAAATGGCATTGACGGCGTTGCCCTGCAGCGCTTTCTGGGCGAAACCCGCGACGGCGTGTTTAAAAGCCAGCGCGATAGCACCGCAGTACGCATGCGCCGCGCAGCTGAAAAATACCAGCGCATCTTTTATATCATGTATGATATGAGCGCAGATGATACCACGTATTTCAAAAACGACTGGCTGCACATAGAGAACGACCTGCAGGTAACCAGCTCGCCCTACTATGCGCACCAGGATGGTAAGCCGGTGATCTGCATCTGGGGCTTTGGCTTTAACAGCCGCGTAAACGCGCCAGCCGCCAGCCTGGCCATTATCAACTGGTTAAAAGGCAAGGGCTACTACGTAATAGGCGGTGTGCCCACTTACTGGCGTACCGGCAATAATGACTCCTGGAGCGGCTACAGCCAGGTGTACAACGCCTTTGATATGCTTTCTCCCTGGTCAGTAGGGCGTTTTTCAAATACCAGCGGTGCGGATAATTTTGCCGCTAACCTGGTAGCGCCGGACCTGGCTTACTGCAATGCTAACAATATTGACTATCAGCCCGTGCTGTTTCCCGGTTTTGCATGGAGTAACTGGAACGGGGGCACGCCTAACCAGATACCGCGCAGCAAAGGCGAGTTTTTCTGGCGGCAGCTGTACAATATTAAAAACCTGGGCTTTACCACCAGCTACATTGCCATGTTTGACGAGTATGACGAAGGCACGGCCATTACTAAAATGGCCGACAGTTATTTTGCCGTACCCAATAACCAGTACTTTTTAACCACCAGCGCCGACGGCACTTTTATTGGCCCGGATTTTTACATGCGCCTGGCCGGCCAGGCCACCAAAGTGCTGAAAGGCACTGCACCGCTTACTGCCAATGTAACCATTCCATACGCCACTGCGCCGCTGTGGTTCCGTACCAGCATGGAGCCGGGCTATGATGCTACGCTTACCTGGACCGACAGCCCGGACCCCAGCTCCATACCCAGGAACGTAAGCGCGCCCATATGTGGTATAGTAAGCAATGAAACCAGCCACACCGGCCCGTCCTCAATACGTGTAGCCGGTACCGATAATGCTGCCGCCGGCGGATCGTATTATTACTTCCGCGCCTTTGATGTGAACATACCGGTAAACGCCAATACCAAACTCAGCTTTTGGACCTTTCCCACCAATAACCTTTCCCGTTATGTAACAGTAGACCTTGTTATGACAGACGGCACCAACCTGCGTGATATTGGAGCTACAGACCAGAACGGCGTTTCCATGCACCCGGGCGCAGGCCATGGCACGGTAAATACCTGGCAGCGCATTGTGTGCAGCATTGGCAACTGGCTGAACGGCAAAACCATTGACCGCATTATGATCGCCTATGACCATGGCGCAGATACCGGGAACTTTAAAACCTATTTCGACGACATTGTGATAAGCGATACCGCCAGCAGCCTGCGTACCGTACCAGCGCACCCGTTTGCAGACAGTGTGTACAAAACACTTGTAAACAGCCAGAGCAGGCTGCTGCAGGTGTACCCGCAGCCTGCTGCCAATACCGCTATTCTTAAATTCGGCAATGGCTGGAAAGGTACCGGCTACCTCACCATTTTAACCGCTACCGGTGGAGTGGTTGGCCGCCGGGTAATTAATATTGAAAGCGGGCAGGCCACTCTGCCGGTGAATGAGCTGCCGGGCGGCATTTACTTCCTGCGCATTAACCGGGGCGGGCAGGTAGTTACGCAAAAGCTGGTGGTAGTGCATCCGTAGTTTTTTTGTTATCTTAGGAGAGGATTACGGATAACATTTAAAACAGGGTAAAATGGAAGTACATTATGATACCGTTGCAAATGCCATTGAAGCATTGCGCAAACAAGGATATACAACTGACTTTAACATTGAGGGCAACTACCTGGTGAGCGAAAAAAGCCGCCTGCACCTGGATCATTTTACAATTGTAGATGTATACCGTTACGAAGGCAACACCGACCCGGCCGATGAAGCCGCTGTATATGCCATTGCATCTGCAGACGGCACTGAAAAGGGCGTGCTGGTAACCGGTTATGGAATGTCTTCTGATCCGCTCTCTACCGAAATGCTGCAAAAGCTCAGCGTACATCCATAGCACCGCAGTTAAAAACATTTTTACAGCGCTATGCCCGCCCGGCGGGCATAGCTTTTTTTTTAATGGATGGCCCGGCCGGTATGATAGTTGAGGAAAACATAACAAAGACTTAACATTGCTCACGGTAAACCATTAAATTTACCTGTCCATTTTAAATACCGGTACCGTACCGGGGGGCAACAACAACATGAAGAATTTTATACTGGATGCGTCTGACAAGCAGGCTTACACATTACCGATTGATGCGGCCCTTTCCTTTGACCCGTTTATCACCTGCCTGAAAAAGCGGACAGAAAACGAGCCTACTATCAAGGCCGGCTTTTATAAAAGCGCGCTGCAGCAGTTTGAAAGCTGCCGGGTAAGTGACCTTACGCTGCAAAATATTAACCAGTATGAAACCCTCCTGGAACATATATATGCCTGCAATACCTCCCCGCTGGCCAACCAGCACGAACTGGCCTGGGGGCTTAGCTTCCCTTTTCAGCCCTGCTTTTTTTACGGTACGGATAAGCTGTACCAGCTGCTGAACCAGAAGGCGGCGCCCGATGGTTATGAAGGCACCAAAACGCCTGAAGACCATCTGCGGGAGCGCCTGCAGCTGATATATTCGTTTATCCTTAAACGTTTATACAACTTCGAGGTGCCGGTAAAAAAAGGAATATCCCATGCAGGCACCAACATTAACACGGGCCTGCTCGAATATTACAGCGTAAACGTGAACACCGATTTTATTGCGGTTACTGCCAAAGGCGAGCTGCCTTCGCTGGACTGTAACCGCCTGTACATGCACCTGAGCGAAGGCGCCAGCTATGAGATCATGCAGGAAATGCTGCCCCTGGAGCTGTTTTCCTTCCGCGGCATTGGTATGGTAACCGTAACGGATATTACCCCGTATAAGGCGGTAGATAATATCCGGAAGGTGCGCCTGAGCCGCAACCCCGGCGATGCTGTTTCCGGTAATGAAACCGTTATACAGTCGCTGAAAACACTGGTGCGCAATAATAAAATTGAGTTCGACCTGTTTCCTTTCGTGCATATAAACGATGAGCCGGTGTATGGCTTTGAAAAAACAGGCACCGGTATTCTCTTTTCCGTATGGGGAGAGGAAACCCTTTCGCCGGAAGATTTTAAGCAGCAGGCAAGCTCCTATGCAGCCAATCCCAGCTTTTTTTTCTCCCCGGATATTTTCACGGAAGCAGATAAGAAAGAATATAGTTTCCTGCAGCGTTTCTGCAAGCTGGGGGTAAGATCCCTTGCCCTGATGCCCGTTTTTCATGAGCATACGCCGGTGGGCGTGCTGGGCGTGCACACCTGGGGCGACGACCAGTTCGATGAAAAAACACTGGGCCTGCTGGAACCTGCCATTGGCGCTATTGCGCAACTGCTGCAGGTGTATATCGATGAATTTAACCTGGAGATAGAAGCCATTGTAAAGGAAAAATTTACCTCTTTGCAGCCTGCGGTGCAATGGAAGTTTAATGAAGCCGCCTGGCATTACCTGCAGCGGAAAAAGAAACAGCTGCCTGCGCGCACCGAAAATGTAATTTTTAAGGATGTGTACCCGCTGTACGGCGCCATTGACATCCGCAACTCCACCCTGGAAAGGAACAAGGCCGTACGCGCCGACCTGGATAATCACCTGCGCCTGCTGTCGGGGATGCTGGAGAAGGCGCAGGAACGGCACTCGTCTACCCTGTTGGAAGAAGCGCTGTTCAGCTGCGGTAAATGGAAACAGGTATTACAGCAGGAGGAATGGAATGCCACGGATGAAACCAACCTTAATTTCTTTTTAACAGAAGGCACCCTTCCTTACCTGAAGCACCTGTCGCAGCAGGAGCCCGCTGCCCGTGCAGATATTGAAAAATACATGCAGCTGATGGATAGGGGAGATGGGGCCATACAGCAGCATCGCCACGCGCTGGAAACATCCATGCAAATGATCAATAACGCCATCAATAATTATTTTGAAACAGAAAAGGACAAGCTGCAGCAGGATTATCCCTGCTACTTTGAAAAGTTCCGTACCGATGGCATTGAATATGATATTTACATAGGCCAGTCCATTACCCCGCACCGGGAGTTTGACCACTTCCACCTTAAAAACCTGCGCCTGTGGCAGCTGTCATCCATGGCCGCCATTACAAAGCTTACCCGCTCCCTGCTGCCGGAAATGCCGTTGCCGCTGCGCACTACCCAGCTCATATTTGCCCATGACCGCACCATCGATATCAGCTTCCGCGCGGATGAAAGAAGGTTTGATGTGGAGGGCACCTACAACATCCGGTACCAGATGATCAAGAAAAGGATCGATAAAGTACATATCCGTAATACCGACGAACGTTTAACGCAAACAGACAAGATTGCCCTCATTTATTTTAACCGGAAAGATGTAGAGGATTACCTGCCCTACCTGCAGTACTTGCAGGAAACAGGGGTGCTGCAAAACAACCTCGAAGAGCTGGAGCTGGAAGAGCTGCAGGGCCTCAGCGGGCTAAAAGCTTTCCGGGTAGGAGTAGTTTAAAATATTAGCCTTTGTAAACATATTACATTATCTTTATTTTGAGTTACCTGTTACATTGTATCGCCGGACTGGCGGCCTCTTCCGTGTGAAGCCGCTATACAGGTGTGTCCCGATAATTAACATGCAGGTGTTGTATTGAAATTGAAAGATGGGTTAACTTACATGCCATTCCTTTAATTGCTCTAATGCCGCGAAAATGAATACCAGGAAAAAAACCAATGGCGCAGTAGTGCCGCAGGGCAAGGATGCAACTAAAAAAAAATTGCCTGCCAACAGTAAAACAGGAAAATCCAATATTGTTCAACAGCAGCTGCAGGATGAGCTGGATAACCGCCTGCTGCTGCAGGTGCTCTCCGAAGTGAAGGGCGGTAATTTCAGCGTGCGCATGCCCGTTGATAACATAGGACTGAGCGGAAAAATATGTGATACCGTAAACGAAATCATTACGCTGAATGAAACGCTGGTAGAGGAGCTGCTGCTGGCCCGCAACACCATTGGCAAAATGGGTAAGCTGAACCACCGCGTATCTATGCCCCGCACGGCCAAAGGCGCGTGGAGCGAAGCCGTAGGCTCCCTTAATACATTAATATCCGACCTGGTGCACCCCACCATTGAAATAGCGCACGTGATCAGCTCCGTGGCCAAAGGCGACCTGTCGCAGGAAATGACGCTGCAGATAGAAGACCATGAGCTGCAGGGCGAGTTTGCACGCATAGCCACGGAAGTGAACGGGATGGTAAAGCAGCTGAACCTGTTTTCCCGTGAGGTAACGCGCGTGGCCCTGGAAGTGGGCTCCGAAGGTAAGCTGGGCGGCCAGGCTAAGGTAAAAGACGTGGCGGGCGTGTGGAAAGATCTTACCGACTCCGTGAACCAGATGGCCGATAACCTTACCGCCCAGGTGCGCAACATTGCAGATGTAACTACCGCCGTGGCGCGCGGCGACCTGTCCAAAAAAATCACCGTGGATGTGAAGGGAGAGATCCTGGAGCTGAAAGATACCATTAACACCATGGTGGACCAGCTGAACTCCTTCTCCTCAGAAGTAACGCGCGTGGCGCGTGAGGTGGGTACAGAAGGTAAGCTGGGCGGCCAGGCCACGGTAAAAGGCGTGGGCGGTGTATGGAAAGACCTTACCGACTCTGTAAACCAGATGGCCGGCAACCTTACGGCCCAGGTGCGCAACATTGCAGACGTAACTACCGCCGTGGCCCTGGGCGACCTTTCCCGCAAAATTACCGTGGATGTGCGCGGCGAAATACTGGAGCTGAAGAACACCATCAATACCATGGTGGACCAGCTGAACTCCTTTGCATCGGAAGTAACGCGTGTAGCCCTTGAAGTAGGTACGGAAGGTAAGCTGGGCGGCCAGGCCAAAGTGCAGGGCGTAGGCGGTACCTGGAAAGACCTTACCGACTCTGTGAACCAGATGGGCTCCAACCTTACCGCGCAGGTGCGTAATATCGCGGAAGTAACTACCGCCGTGGCCAAAGGCGACCTGTCGCGCAAGATCACGGTAGATGTAAAAGGTGAAATATTAGAGCTGAAGAACACCATTAACACCATGGTGGACCAGCTGAACGCATTTGGTTCGGAAGTGTTCCGCGTGGCGCGTGAGGTAGGCTCCGAAGGTAAGCTGGGCGGCCAGGCCGATGTGCCGGGGGTAAAAGGCCTTTGGAAAGACCTTACCGACTCCGTGAACATCATGGCCTCCAACCTTACATCGCAGGTGCGTAACATTGCGGAAGTAACCACCGCCGTGGCCAACGGCGACCTGTCGCGCAAAATTGAGGTGGATGTAAAAGGAGAGATACTGAAGCTGAAGAACACCATCAACACCATGGTGGAGCAGCTGCGCTCCTTTGCGTCGGAAGTAACGCGTGTGGCGCGTGAGGTGGGTACAGACGGTAAGCTGGGCGGCCAGGCCTTTGTGCCCGGTGTGGCAGGTACCTGGAAAGACCTTACCGACTCCGTAAACCAGATGACGGGTAACCTTACCTCCCAGGTGCGCAATATTGCGGAGGTAACAAAAGCCGTGGCCTCCGGCGACCTGTCAAAGAAAGTGACCATAGATGTAAAAGGTGAAATATTAGACCTGAAAAACACCATCAACACCATGGTGGACCAGCTGAACTCCTTTGCCTTTGAGGTAACGCGCGTGGCGCGTGAGGTAGGTACAGAAGGTAAACTGGGCGGCCAGGCCGAGGTGCAGGGCGTGGGCGGTACCTGGAAAGACCTTACCGACTCTGTGAACATGATGGCCTTTAACCTTACCAACCAGGTGCGCGGTATTGCCAAGGTGGTAACCTCCGTGGCTACCGGTAACCTGAAGCAAAAGCTCTCCATTGTATCGCGCGGTGAAGTGGCGCAGCTTACAGAAACCATTAATGAAATGATCGATACCCTGGCGGTGTTTGCCGACCAGGTAACTACCGTGGCCCGCGAAGTGGGCGTGGAAGGGCGTTTGGGCGGCCAGGCCAGCGTGCCCGGCGCATCCGGCATATGGAAAAACCTGACGGAGAACGTGAACCAGCTGGCGGAAAACCTGACCACGCAGGTGCGCGCTATCTCCGCGGTAGCATCTGCCGTAACCAAAGGCGATCTTACGCAAATGATCCGCGTGGAGGCCAAAGGTGAGGTGGAAGAGCTGAAAGATACCATTAACCAGATGATCGCCAACCTGAAGGAAACCACGCTGCGTAACCAGGAGCAGGACTGGCTCAAATCCAACCTGGCCAAATTTACGCAGATGCTGCAGGGCCAGAAAGACCTTAACACGGTAACCCGCCGCATCCTGTCGGAGCTGGCGCAGGTAGTGCAGGCGCAAAAAGGTATGTTCTACATCCTGGAAGACGAGTCGGCCAATCCCAAGCTCAAGCTGTTTGCAGCCTATGCCTACGGCGATGAGGTAAGCCTGAGCCGCGAGTTTTCGCTGGGACAGGGCCTGGTAGGGCAGTGCGCCGTGGAAAAAAGGCAGATACTGCTTACCAATGTGCCGGGCGACTATATTAAAATAAGCTCCGGCCTGGGCGAAGCTACGCCGTTGAACCTGATAGTGCTGCCGGTGTTGTTTGAAACGCAGATCAAAGCAGTAATAGAGCTGGCCTCTTTTGATACCTTTAACCAAACCCACCTCGACTTTTTAAGCCAGCTTACGGAAAGTATCGGCATTGTGTTAAACACCATTGAGGCCAACTCCCGTACCGAAGCGCTGCTGGAGCAATCACAGTCGCTGGCCGATGAGCTGAGAAGAACCAATGAAGAGCTGCAGGATAAAGCCCACCTGCTGGTGAAGCAGAAAGAGGAAGTGGAGGAAAAGAACATGGAGGTGGAAGAGGCGCGCCGCTCACTCGAAGAAAAAGCAGAGCAGCTGCAGCTTACCTCCAAGTATAAATCAGAGTTCCTGGCCAACATGTCGCATGAGCTGCGTACGCCGCTGAACTCCCTGCTCATACTCGCGCAGCAGCTGTATGAGAACCATGAAGGTAACCTGAGCGAAAAGCAGGTGCGTTATGCCAAAACCATTCACAGCTGCGGGGACGATCTTATTCAGCTGATCAACGACATCCTGGACCTGTCCAAGATCGAGTCGGGCTATATTTCAACCGACTTTATCAATGTACGTTTCGGGGAAGTGGTAGCCTTTGTGGAAACCACCTTCAAGCATATATCCGAAAGCAAGAACCTGCGCTTTAGCATTATAATGGATGAAAAGCTGCCGCAAAGCCTGGAAACAGACGTGCAGCGGCTGAACCAGATATTAAAGAACCTGTTGTCCAATGCCTTTAAGTTCACGGAAAAAGGAGAGGTAAGGTTACGCATATACGAAGCAGAGCGTAACTGGAAAACCGCCAACAGCAGCCTGGATAATGCCGACCGGGTAGTAGCGTTTGAGATTAAAGATACCGGCATTGGTATTTCAAAGGATAAGCAGAACATCATTTTTGAAGCCTTTCAGCAGGCAGAAGGCTCTACCAGCCGTAAATACGGCGGTACGGGCCTGGGGCTGTCCATCAGCCGCGGCCTGGCCGACCTGTTAGGCGGCTCTATTGAGCTGGAAAGTGAGGCCGGCAGAGGCAGCAGCTTTACCCTGTTCCTGCCCTTGCAGTATAACCCTGCTGATATTGAAAAAGAAATAGCCAGCAGCCTGAAACCCGGAGAGTATAAGCTGCCAGGGGGAGATAACAGCGACGTGCTGCATTCCGTACCTACAATACGGAGCGATGTACGGAGCGATACCCGCGACCTGGAAGGGCTGAACGAGATCATTAATGAAACCGGCGACGACCGCACCCACATCACGGAAAGCGATAAGGTGATCCTGATTGTGGAAGATGATGTGCGCTTTGCCAAGATCATGCTGGAAAAGGCGCATGAGATGGACCTGAAAGTAGTGGTGGCTACTACCTTCAGCGAAGTGTTTGATCTTACCAACAAGTTCAATCCCATTGCAGTAACGCTGGATGTGAAGCTGCCCGATGCCAGCGGCTGGCGCGTGCTGGACCTGTTTAAGAACGACGTGAACCTGCGGCATATTCCCATTCACCTTATATCAGGTGAGGAAAACCGCCTGCTGGCCATGCACCGGGGCGCCCGCAGCTTTAACCTGAAGCCCATGAAAACAGAGGCGCTTACAGTATTGTTCAATAGCATTATTGAGCAGGATAGCCGCAAGTCAAAACGCGTGCTGGTGGTAGAAGATAACCAGGCAGAGGCCAGCCAGATAGCCAGTGTGCTGGATAATGAAGACCTGATAGAAATTGAAGTGGCGGATAACGGCAAGGCAGCGCTGGAAAATATCAACAATAACGCCTACGATTGTATTATTGCAGATTACATGCTGCCGGATATTGACGGGGTGGATTTTATTACCAATGTGCATGCGCTGAACAAGTATAACACCACACCGGTGATCGTTTACTCCGCCAAGGACTTTTCCGTTAAGGAAAAGAGCCGCATTAAGCAGTACGCCAACAAAATATTGCTGAAAGGCGTAAGCAGCCTGGAGCTGCTGCTGGAAGAAACCGTGATGCAGCTGCACCTGAACCACCAGGCGCTGCAGCCGCAAAAGCGGAAAATGATAGAAGAGCTGCGCTCCCGCAAAGATGTGCTGCTGCATAAAACAGTGCTGGTGGTGGATGATGATGTACGTAACCTGTTTGCCCTTACCACCGCCTTTGAACGGTACCAGATCAATACCATCACGGCGGAAAGCGGCAGGGAAGCCATTAATATTATGGCAGAGAACAACCATATAGATATTGTGCTGATGGATATTATGATGCCGGAAATGGATGGATATGAAACAATGCAGAAAATAAGAAGAGAGCATAAGAACAGCGCATTGCCTATTATTGCGGTTACCGCAAAAGCCATGAAGGGCGACCGCGAAAAGTGCCTGGAAGCAGGCGCTTCCGATTATATTACCAAACCGCTGAAAATTGACCAGCTGTTATCGCTCATGCGCATCTGGCTGTACAGATGATTTAAAATATTAAATGTAAAAGTCAGTGACAGTGCCATTAAACAAGGTATTGTTTTTAAACTGGAAGCAGTACGGGCGCTTATCCAACATTCACTTATCCACACTTTTACATTTAATATTTTACATTTAGCATTTTACATTTATTAAAACTATGGGGTTGCAGGAAAATGATCCGATTAAAATATTAGTAGTAGATGACCGGCCGGATAATTTGCTATCCATCTCCTCTATACTGGAGCGGGAAAGCTATATTACCGTTAAAGCAGGGTCGGGCCGGGCGGCATTAAAAATATTGCTGCAGGAGTACGACTTTTCTTTGATACTGATGGATGTGCAAATGCCCGATATGAACGGGTTTGAAACCGCGTCGCTTATTTACCAGCGTGACCGGTTAAAGAATATTCCTATCATTTTTATTACCGCTTACAGTCATGAAGAAGAAGCCATTTTCAAAGGCTATAAGGTAGGCGCGGTAGATTTTATTTATAAGCCTGTGAACCCGGAAGTGCTGCGCATGAAGGTAGGCGTGTTTGTAGAGCTGTACCGCAAAACGCAGTCGCTCAGGGAGCAGGAGCAAAAGCTGCTGAGCATTAACGCCTCCCTGCAAAAAGAAATTGAGGAAAGGGAAGCCTCCGAACAAAAGGTGCGGGAGCTGAACCGGCAGCTGATGCAGAACAACCAGCGCCTGAAAGCCGCTAATGAGGAGCTGGACCGCTTTGCCTACATTGCCTCACACGATCTGCAGGAGCCGCTGCGCAAGATCCGTATGTTCAGCGACCTGATTGTGCAAAAAAAGCCCACCATAAATGAGCTGGATAAGCACGTACAGAAAATTACCAATGCCACGGAACGTATGCAGCAGCTGATCAACGACCTGCTGCGCTTTTCGCGGCACTCTGTAGGCAAAGGCGACTTTGTGCACACCGACCTCAATTTTGTGCTGCGCGAAGCGGTGAGGGAGCTGGAGCTGAAGATACAGCAGGCGCAGGCCCGCATTACTATCGACGAGCTGCCCAGCACCTACGTGATCCCAACGCTTATACAGCAGGTGTTCCATAACCTTATTGCCAACGCCATTAAGTTCAGCAAAAAGGGAGTAACGCCGGAGGTGCACATTTATGCCAGGCACGGGGTAGCGCCTGCTTTCCAGGATAATCAACGGGAAGGGCTGTACTATAACATTTATGTAAAAGACAATGGTATTGGCTTTGAAACCAAGTACCTGGACGATATTTTTATTCCTTTCAAACGCCTGCACAGCTATCATGAAATAGAAGGATCAGGCATCGGCCTGTCTATCTGTAAAAAAATAATGGAGCAGCACAACGGCTTTATAACGGCCACCAGTGTGCTGAACGACGGGGCTACCTTTGTTATCGGCATTCCCGAAAGCCAGATCACCTTAACATAAACAGCGCGGCCGCACAAGTAGTATGAACAATAACACATCACCCATACGCACTGTAAATGTAGTACGGTATGTAACGCCTTTACGTGAAGGCGGCTCTATGCCGGCCATTGCAGAAGCAGATGACGATTTCCTGTATGTGCTTAAATTCCGGGGCGCAGGGCAGGGCGTAAAGGCGCTGATAGCGGAGCTGATCGGCGGGGAAATTGCCCGCGCATTGGGGTTAAAGGTGCCGGAAATTGTATTTGCCGATCTCGATACCGCGTTTGGCCGCACCGAGCCGGATGAGGAGATACAGGACCTGCTGAAAGCCAGCGTAGGCCTTAACCTGGGCCTGCACTACCTGAAAGGCGCTATTACATACGACCCTGCTGTTTACACCATTGATGCCCCATTGGCTTCGCAGATCGTGTGGCTCGACTGCCTGCTCACGAATGTAGACCGCACGGCGCGCAATACCAACATGCTTATGTGGGGCCGCGAGCTGTGGTTAATAGACCATGGCGCCTCCCTGTATTTTCACCATACCTGGTCTAACTGGAAAGAGCATGCCCTGCGCCCCTTTGCGCAGGTAAAGGATCATGTGCTGCTGCCGCAGGCCACGGGGCTGGAGCAGGCAGACAAGGCCGGCCGCGCCATACTAACGGAAGAGCGCATCCGCGCCATTGTATCGCTGGTGCCCGATGAGTGGCTGCTGGCCGATACTCGGGAAGCAGGTAATGCAGCGGAACGCCGCGAAGTGTATATACAGTTCCTGGAAACACGCATCGCATCATCAGAAATTTTTGTAAAAGCCGCACAACATGCAAGGGAAGCTCTTATTTGAATATGCTGTTATCCGCATTGTTCCCAGGGTGGAGCGGGAGGAGTTCATCAACGTGGGCGTTATCCTTTATTGCAGGGAGCGTAAGTTCCTGCAGGCGGTATTTACATTAAATGAAGAGAAGCTGCGCGCGCTGGCGCCGGGTATAGATGTGCAGGAGGTAAAGGATTATTTGCAGGCATTTGAGCAGATATGCTGCGGCGGCAATAAAGGCGGGCCTATTGGCCGGCTTGATACTGCCCTGCGTTTTCGCTGGCTCACTGCCACGCGCAGCACCATTTTACAAACCTCCCGCGTGCATACCGGTTTTTGTGACGACCCTGCCGCCACGCTGCAAAAGCTGCATGCCCAGCTGGTGCTATAACAGGTAAATGAACCCGCCGCTTATACCCATGCCGATAATGCCGCCAATAACCGCGGCAACAGCATCCAGCACCTCATGATGTCCCCTGCCGGTTACCAGCGAAAACAGCTCAAACCCATAGCTTACCGCAACCACAGCCGCAAAGGTAAGCAGCGTAACCTGCACCGGCCTGCCGGGCAGCAGCAGCCAGGCCACGCTTTGCAGGATGGCGCCCATCAGGATGCCTACGTAGAAATGCGTCCATTTATCCGGTCCTATTTTCTTGAGCATAGTAAGCATGTAAAATACTGAATGTAAAAGTTATACAGCAAACGGGATATACAAAAAATGAGATGATTTGTTAAAATAATGATACGATATGAAAACTTCCGGTGCGCAAATAGCAGTTACTTCACCGTTCAAAGCACAAGGGAAAATGTAAACAGGAGGGCGCAGGTAAACGTTATGGTAAGTAATATAGCGCCCTTCCTTTTACCTTTTACATTTTATATTTTGCATTTTACATTTTCTAAATAAGTTGTAATGTATCAATGCATCCGTAAAACGCTGCTGCTGTCAGGCATGGTTATGGGGTTAACCTGCAGCAGCACGGCCATAAAGGCACAAAGCAAAAACACGTTCACCAAACCCGGATATATTGCGCTGCCGCTGGGCAGCATTCATCCCAAAGGCTGGCTGCTGCACCAGCTGCAGATTATGCGTAAAGGCACCACAGGCCACCTGGATGAAGTGTATGCCAAAATAAAAAAAGATAACGGCTGGCTGGGCGGCAAAGGCGATGGCTGGGAGGAAACGCCTTACTGGCTGGATGGCGCCTTGCCGCTGGCTTACCTGCTGGATGACCAGGCGCTGAAAAACAAGGTAGGCAAATATGTAAACTGGGTGCTGAAGCACCAGCGCCCTTCCGGCTACTTTGGCCCTGTTACCAAAGCGGAAAGGGACGATAGCAGCGTAACCATTGGCAGCAATAACGCCGGCCAGGGAGAGGACTGGTGGCCCAAAATGGTAATGCTTAAAGTGCTGCGGCAGTATTATATGGCCACCGGTGATGCCCGGGTTATTCAATTTATGACTAAATATTTTGAGTACCAGATGCAGGTGCTGGATGCAGTGCCTATTGGCAAATGGACAGACTGGGCGGCTGCACGCGGCGCAGACAATGCCATGATAGTGCAGTGGCTGTACAGCATTACCGGCGATGCACGCCTGCTGCGCCTGGCCGCGCAGATTGAAGACCAGTCGTTCCCGTGGAGCAAATGGCTGGGCGGCCGGGATTGGGTGATGAACGCCGCGGCCCACCAGAATAACGACAGCTGGATGCACCGCCACGGCGTAAACGTAGGCATGAGCATTAAAGACCCGGCCATCCAATACCAGCGTACCGGCGACAAAAAATACCTGCAGTACCTGAAAACGGGCTTTACAGATATTATGACCCTGCATGGCATGCCTTACGGCATGTTCTCTGCCGATGAAGACCTGCACGGCAATAACCCCGTACAGGGCACAGAGCTGTGCGCCATTGTAGAGTCAATGTTCTCCCTGGAAGAGATCGTCGGCATTACCGGCGATCCCCTGTATATGGATGCGCTGGAAAAAATGGCCTTTAATGCGCTGCCTACCCAAACTACCGATGATTATAATAACAAGCAGTATTTCCAGATAGCCAACCAGGTGCAGGTAACAAAGGGCGTATTCAACTTTTCGTTACCGTTTGACCGGGAAATGAATAATGTATTTGGCATGCGCAGCGGCTATACCTGCTGCCTGGCTAATATGCACCAGGGCTGGACAAAATTTGCCTCCCACCTTTGGTACGGCACGCCGGATAAAGGCCTGGCGGCGCTGGAATACAGCCCCAACGACATTACCTGTACCGTAGGCGCTTCCAACACCGGCATTACCATTAAGGAAACCACCGGCTACCCGTTTGACGAAGCCATTAACTTTGAGCTGCTGCCGCAGCAACCCGTGAGCTTTCCGCTGCAGCTGCGCATCCCGTCATGGTGTAAAGAGGCTGTGATAACGCTGAACGGGCAGGAGCTGCGCCGTGAAAAAGGCGGACAGGTAATCACTATCAACCGCAGCTGGAAAAAAGGCGACCAGCTGACATTACAGCTGCCCATGGAAATAACCACTTCTGAATGGGGCCATAACTCCCGCGCAGTAGAAAGAGGACCGCTGGTATATGCCCTGAAGCTGCAGGAAAAATGGGTAAAGGCAACGGATGAGAAGGAAGGAGATTATTACAGCGTATATCCGCAGGGGCCGTGGAATTACGGGCTGCTCGAAGCACAGGTAAAAGACCCTGCGCAGCTGCAGGTAAAAAAGGTACGGCCGGTAACCGGTGATTTTGTATGGAACCTGGCGCATGCCCCCATTGAGATCACTGCCGCAGCGAAAAAAATACCGGGATGGACGCTTTACAACGACATAGCGCCCACACCCGTAACAGAACGTTCCGGTATTTACAAAGGCAAGGTAAATGACCAGGTTGAAAAGATCACCCTCATCCCCTACGGCTGCACCAAAGTAAGAGTGGTGGCCTTTCCCGTAGTAAAGTAAGCACGTTATTGAAACTGAAAATAAAAATTACATCACCATGCGAATAAAAAACTTTATACTGCCTGTAATTGCGCTTTGCTTTGCTGTAAATGTGCAGGCGCAGAAAAAAAAGCAAACAACAACTGCAACCCCGGGCCAGCAATGGTCTGTAGAAAAAGCAAACGAGTGGTACAGCCAGCATAAATGGCTGAGCGGCGCCAACTACATACCTGCCAATGCCATTAACCAGCTGGAAATGTGGCAGGCCGATACCTTTGACCCCGCTACCATTGATAAGGAGCTGGGCTGGGCAGAAGGCATTGGCTTTAACACCATGCGCGTGTTCCTGCATTCAGTAGCCTGGCAGCAGGACCCTGAAGGGTTTAAAAAGCGCGTAGACCAGTTCCTGGCTATTGCAGACAAGCATCATATTCAGCCCATGTTTGTTTTCTTTGACGATGTTTGGAATAAAACACCCAAGCCGGGTAAGCAGCCCGAAGTAAAACCCGGCATCCATAATTCCGGCTGGATGCAGGACCCCGGGCAGCCTGCTTCCAGCGACCCGGCCAACTTTCCGCAGCTGGAAAAATATGTGAAAGATGTATTGGGCGCTTTTGCGCACGACAAGCGCATACTGCTGTGGGACCTTTATAACGAACCTGGTAACAGCGGCAAAAGGGACTCTTCCCTGGCATTGCTGACCGGCGTGTTTCAGTGGGCGCGGGAAGTAAACCCCGATCAGCCTATCAGCGCCGGCCTGTGGGCCTGGGACCTGGAAAAACTGAATACTTTTCAGCTAACACATTCCGACATAGTTACCTATCATGATTATGAGGAGCCGCAATGGCACCAGCGTGTAATAGACCTGTTAAAAGCCAGCGGCCGTCCGCTGATTTGTACAGAGTACATGGCCCGTACGCGCAACAGCCGTTTTTCCAACATCATGCCCATGCTTAAAAAGGAAAATGTAGGCGCTATTAACTGGGGCTTTGTAAGTGGTAAAACCAATACCATTTATGCCTGGGACACGCCGCTGCCCGATGGCAGCCAGCCGATAGAATGGTTCCACGACATTTTTAACCCCGATGGCACTCCTTACCGCCAGGATGAAGTGAACCTGATTAAGAAGCTGAATGGCAAATAAAATCTAAAATGTAAAATACCAAATGTAAAATGTAAAAGTGAGTGCAGTGTTTACCGGCTTAATAGCGCCACCGCTGCATTCACTTTTACATTTTACATTTTTCATTTAATATTCTACATTCCCTCAAACCCATATATTTCAGCAGTAAAACACCTGTTCAAAAGAATCAGTGAACAACAGTCGTACGGCGTTGCAGCCTGCTGTTGTGATACGGTACGCGCTTGGTGGTTAACGAAACGGCTATTTCAAACAGCCCTATAACCAGGTGAGGCGCCCATACCTGTCCGGCAAAGCCAAACAGCCAGGGCGAAACGGCCAGCAGAATGCCGGCTGCCAGGTCCAGCAACAGGTGCACCCCCATGGGTATGGAATGAGAAAGGCTAAGCTCATAATCTGTGAACAGGCTGTACAGGATAGTGCCCGCACCCAGTATCACAGGCACCCAGGTTTCAGCTCCGCCTGCGGCAAAACCCATTGCCCAGGGGGCAACAATCAATAGCACGCCTACCAGGTAATCCAGGTAGCCATGTGTGCTGGTTTCAATAACTCGCATAATCACGCATTTTAATGGATAAACAATAAGAATTGTCTTTATAACCGGTACAAACTGTAAGCCATAAAAGACCTTACTCCGGCGCATGCAGGCAGCGTATCTATTGTTGCAGGGGAAGTGTGGAAATTCGGCCATAATCGCCTAACTTCAGGCATTTACAGCTTATTTATGGCACGAAAATCATATTTACTGTTTGCTTTTTTACTGGCAATGATAATACGTACACAGGCGCAGCAGCAGCCGCTGCCCGTTATACTCGATACCGATATAGCCGGCGATTATGATGATGTTGGGGCGCTTACGCTTTTACATGCTTTTGCGGATAAAGGGGAGGCCCGCATACTGGCCGTAATATCATCCAATGCATTTGAAACAACGGTGCCCACCATCAGTGTGCTGAATACCTACTTTAACAAACCGCACATACCTGTTGGCATTACCCGGAAGTCTGCACCCAACGAAAGCTGCCCGCAGCAATGGGCGCAGGCCATTATTGCCAAATATCCCCATAACCTTACAGGCAATGCGCAGGCCGAAGAGGCAGTAGCGCTATACCGCCGTATACTGGCGCAGCAGCCCGATCATTCGGTTACCATTATCACCATTGGCTTTTTCACGAACCTGGCAGGTTTGTTAGCTTCCAAAGCAGATGCATATTCTGCGCTGAACGGGCGGCAGCTGGTAAAGCAAAAGGTAAAGCAGCTGGTATCAATGGCTACCAGCCTGCCCGTAGGTAAAACAACCGGCAGGGAGTATAATGTGTATATAGACGCACCTGCGGCACAAACGGTACTGGCGCAATGGGAAACACCGGTAACATTAAGCCCGTTTGAGGTAGGGGAGCAGGTGCGTACCGGTATTCCACTGATAAAGGATAAAAGCATTCAGCACAGCCCTGTAAAAGATGCTTTTGCCATAGCCCTTGCCAAAGACAAAGATACCATTGGCCGTATGAGCTGGGACCAGACAGCTGTTTTTGCCGCCATCCGCGGTATTACCCCGTGGTTTAACAGCCGTAAGCTGAACCTGCGTATAGAAAAAGACGGCAGCAATACGCTGATACCCGGCACGCGCTTCACCTACCTGGAGCTGACGGGCAGCCAGGCAAAAAAATTACAGCAGGAAATTGAAAAGCTGATGCATCACCAGCCGGCGCATTAATGCGCCCGTTCCCGTTGCCGGTCCAGGAACAGGTAGCGTGCGCGGTGCTGCTCCGGCTCCATGCGCGTATGCACGTCAATATGCATTACCGGTACATTATCCGTGCCCGTTATAGCGGGCCATTTGGGTAAGCCCGGCCCGTTGGGATCTGCATTTTTAACAAAGTTGGCAAAGTACGCCTGCATAATGGCAGATACTTTATAGTCATCCGGCTGCCAGTTATATACCTTATTTGACGACAGGTTGCCCATAGCATATTCTATTTCTGCGGAGTGTACCGCGCCTTTTGCGGCAGGCGGTTTGGCCGCCGTTGCCTTTTTATCGCGGATAACGCCGCCGGCCAGCCCGGGAGCGGCATTGCCCATGGAGGCGTTCATGGCCGGGCGCGGCCTTGAGAAAAGATAACGGAACACCGGCTCGCCGCTGGTTTTTACATGATCATCTATCCACTTCCAGGTGCTGAAGCTGATGAAGCGGTCGCTGGCAAGGTCAGTGGCTACCTGCTCCACATCTGCATCAGTAGCAGGGTTGTACAGCTGCAGCATGCTGTCGGCCAGGGCAGCATTACTATATAGCTTGCGCACTGCTTTTTCAAAATTCTCTTTTGTAAGCGGCTGGTTGCCTAAAATAGCCTGGTAGCCCATTTCCTGCGAGTTCCAGCCGGCCAGCAAAGGCACGTGGGCCTGTTCGCCTGCGGCATATACTTGATAGGGGTCTTTGGTAAAGAAATAACCATCAACGGTAACGGGAAAACGAAATGCGCCAAACCGGGTAGCTGCCTGCAGCAGCGAGTCTGCCGGCAGCGCGCGCAGCTCCTGCAGGGACCCCGCGCCTATGCTTTTTGCAAACTCCACGCCTGCAGCTTCTCCTTTCGCCAGCGGTACGGCGGATAAGGCGCCCAGTACAGAGCCGCTCTCGCCAATAGCGCCTGCAAACAGGTCCTTAGCCAAAGGTGAAGCCATTTGTGCGCTTACGGCAATGGAACCAGCTGACTCGCCTGCAATGGTTACCCGTTTGGGATCGCCGCCAAAAGCAGCAATATTTTCCTTAACCCATTTCAGCGCTGCCCATTGATCCATTAAACCGTAGTTGCCCGAAGCATGGGCCGGCGACTCCTTTGTAAGCCCGGGGTGGGAAAAGAAACCGAACACGCCCAGGCGGTAATTGACCGTAAGCGATATAATACCTTTACGCGCCATGCTTTCGCCGTCATACCGCGGCTCTGACCCGTCGCCGGCTACAAAGCCGCCGCCGTAAAAGTATACCAGCACAGGCAGCAGCTTACTGCTTTTGCGGGCAGGGGCCCAAACATTCAGGTACAGGCAGTCTTCGCTCATGCCGTCGGAACGGAAGTTCATATCGCCAAAAATGGGCGCCTGCATGGTGCGCGGTCCAAAGTGATCTGCTTTGTGGATGCCGGTCCATGCAGCAGGCGGCTGCGGCGGCTGCCATCTTAAATTACCTACCGGCGGCGCCGCATAGGGAATGCCTTTATAGGCAAGCACGCCGCTTTTTTCAATAATGCCGGTAACGGAGCCGTAGGCTGTTTTTACAGCCGGCGCAACGGCTGCCGTATGCTGCGCCCGGGCAGGTAAGACGAAAAGCCCGCTTAGGCAGGCCAGTAATATAGCTGGTAATACTTTTTTCATGGTTAACGGATTAGACGTGGACAGATGTTGATCAGCAGATCAATTTATGTTTTTTGTTCCAGAAAGCCAACTTTGCTGTATAAACGACAATAAAAAAGGACGTACCGTGATGCGGTACATCCTTTCTTTAATCCTGGCTGTTATACTATTACAACAACCTCCGGGAAAGGTATTATTATGAAAGACTGGATTTAGCGGGATTGTTTATGGCTTTCCGGCGCTTTCTTTAATTCTTCTTTTTGTTTGGTCAGGTCAGGCCGTGTTTTGTCGGCTCCCTTGTTCTGGTTTTCGCGTTCTGTTTGCTCAATAGCTGCTTCGGACTGTTCTGCTTTCCCGGTCAGATCTTCCTTTCTGAATAAAGTGTCCGGCTGCCTGTTATTATTTTCTCTCCGTGCCATGATCGTTACATTTTATGGTGAACGAATATCTGTTATAAATGGCACAAAGAACAGGCCATAAACAGCTTCCACCCTGCTAAAAGCAGCGTCAGCAGCAGTAAGGTGTTGCGTTTGTTACACAAAGCTGTGGCGCTGGCTGCCAGCCTAATTTGGCGCCATGACGGGTTGAGCATGCCTGCTCAAATGCAATGCGGCTAGTCCCTGCAATGCGTGTAATCCGTTTAATTTGTATAGCCTGTTTTTTTGGCAGCAACTGTTGTCTGGAAAAAAAATTCCGGGAAAAAATGCGTAATCCAAAAGTTACATATTATCTTTGGGTAACTTAAAAGTTACATATTTATGCAAAGGGACCTTCATATCAAATGGTTTTATCCGTACCCGGTAGAAACAATCTGGCAATGCCTTACAGACCCTGACCTGCTGAAACAGTGGTCGTTGAACGCGGGCAATTTTAAAGCAGAAGTAGGTTTTAAATGGATGATGGTGCAACCGCCCCGCCCTAAAATGAAATGGGATGGTAAAACCTATTTTGAAGTGCTGGAAATAGTGCCGTTGCAAAAGCTGGCATACAGCTTACAGGGCGGCCCGGCTGAAGGGGTTATTACGCTGGACACCGTGGTTACCTGGAAGCTGTACCCCCAAAACGGCGGTACAGAGCTGCACCTGCACCATACCGGCTTTAAAGGCCCGCGTAATATTTTTACCAGCTTTATTATGGAAATGGGCTGGAAGAAAAAAGTGATCAAAAGACTGGAAAAAGCAATGCAACAATTTATCCATGGCCAAGAACAAAACAACCGTTGATTGTTTCCAGGCGCTCTCCGATCCTAACCGGCGGGAGATACTGATGATGCTTACCAAAGAGAAGCAGAACATCAACGCCATTGCAGACAATTTCAACATCAGCCGGCCCGCGGTATCTAAACACATAAAAGTGTTGTACGACAGCGGGTTTATTACCATTACCACACAGGGGAGGGAACGCTACTGCGAGCTGCAGCAGCAGGGCTTTGACGAGCTGAGGGAATGGATCAGCTTTTTTGAGGCCTACTGGACCAAAGAGCTCAGAAGGCTGGAAAATTTTTTACACGCAAAGCATGGGCGGAAAAAGAAGTAACAAATGGCGTCGCCGGCGTTCGTGCTTAAAAAACAGCAGCTGCGGAAGGCAATACATTTGCGGGAATTCCTGCCTGTATTGGCGTAATATCATCGGGAATAATAAAAGCATTTAGCGCGTGTTTTGGTAAATTGTATTGCAACAAACCCGTGTATCATGGCCAAACAAAGCGCCGGTATTTTAATGTACAGGAAACAGGCCGGCGGCCTGGAGGTGCTGCTGGTGCATCCCGGCGGGCCTTTCTTTGCCAGGAAGGATGCCGGAAGTTGGACCATTCCCAAAGGCGAATACCCTGAAAGCGAAGCCCCGCTGGATGCCGCCATCCGTGAGTTTGAAGAGGAAACCGGTTACCGCCCCTCCGGTAAGTTCATACCCTTGCGGCCTGTTAAGCAAAAAGGCGGCAAGGTGGTACAATGCTGGGCGGTAAGCGGAACGCTGGACCCCGCGCATATTGTAAGCAATACATTTGAGCTGGAATGGCCGCCCCGCAGCGGTAAAAAGCGCACCTACCCCGAGGTGGACCGCGCTGCCTGGTTTAGCCTGGCCGATGCCCGGCAAATGATGAACGAGCGGCAAACCGCTTTCCTGGACGAGCTGGAAACCCTGGTATAGCGTTATTGCTCAAACACCAGCAGGTCGGGCTTTGCCCCCAGCGCTTCCAGCGCCTGGTTAATGTCGGCTATCATCTTATCGGGACCGCATACATAAAAGTGTTTATTGAAATCAGGGATCCGGGCTTCCAGGAAAGCGCGGTTAATGAGGCCATTGTCATAGCCTTCTTTCTTTTCCCGCGTAAGGGTAAAACGGGCATTACGGCCCAGCATGCGGTTTAGCTCTTCCTCATAAATAATATCGGCAGCTGTTTTGTTGGAAAAGAACAGGATGTTATCTGCCAGGTTGCCTGCTTTATGCAGCATGCGTAAAATGGCGATAAACGGCGTAATGCCCGCGCCGCCGGCAATAAAGTAGCCGGGGCCCTTGTAGGCAATGGCGCCCCATACGTCGCGCAGTATCAGCTCATCGCCCTCCTTCAGCTGGTGCAGCTGGTTGGTAACGCCGTTATGGTCGGCATAGCGTTTAATGGTAAACTCCAGCCAGGGCGCGTCTTCCAGCGCAGTAAAGGTAAAAGGCCGCGCTTCGTCTTCCCAGCCGGCTTTGTTAACAGATACCTCCGTGGCCTGCCCGGGTACAAACCGGTAACCGGCGGGCTTCTCCACCCGGAAACATTTTACATCATGCGTAACCGGCTGTATGCTCATGATTTTTACAATATGCTTTTCCATAAAGGCGTGTTTTTATATAGTAATATAACTTTTTTACCGGAGCTATACAGCAGGCTGCTTGCCTTTGCTACCCCTTTACAGCCACTTGTCAATTAACAGTACGGGAAAAGCCGGGTTTTTTTATTTTGCATAGTCACCGTTATGGAACGGCAATGCACAACCCATTGCCGGCAACAGAATCAATCTTTAAACGCTTATGAACAAGTTCCTTTTTACATGTGCAGGCCTGCTCATGGCCGCCTTTACCTATGCACAGGATAATGCCCTGTGGCTGCGTTACCCCGCTATTTCGCCCGATGGCAAAACCATTGCCTTTGGCTACAAAGGGGACATTTACCGGGTAGATGTGAACGGCGGTATAGCCGTACCGGTTACTATTCACGAAGCACAGGACATGATGCCGGTGTGGAGCCACGACGGCAAATACCTGGCCTTTGCCAGCGACCGTTACGGCGATTTTGACGTGTTTGTAATGCCTGCTACGGGCGGCACGCCGGTAAGGCTTACCACCAACAGCGCCCGTGATTACCCCTACGATTTTACGCCGGATAACAAGCAGGTGCTGTTTGGAAGCGGCCGTAATGCGCCGGCTGCCAGCGTGCGTTTCAGCACCCATTTATTCGACAACCTGTACACCGTGCCCGTTACCGGCGGCCGGGCCATGCTGCTCAGCGCCGCCGGCGCAGAGTGCGCGCACTATAATTCAAAAGGCGATCAGCTGGTATTCCAGGACCGTAAAGGGTATGAAGATCCCTGGCGCAAACATCATACTTCCGCTGTTACGCGCGACATCTGGCTGTATGATATTAACAAAAAAAGCTACCAGCAGGTATCTACCTACGAAGGGGAGGACCGCGAGCCCCTTTTTGCCGGGGACGATGCCGTTTATTACCTGAGCGAAAGGGCGGGCGGATCGCAAAACCTTTTCAAAGCCGTGCTGGCGCAGAAAGACAAACCGCAGCAGCTCACCCATTTTGACAAACACCCCGTGCGGCACCTCTCAAAGTCGGACGATAATACCCTTTGCTTCACCTATAACGGTGAGATATATACGCTGAAAGAAGGCTGGCAGCCCCAAAAAGTGAACATAAAAGTGTTTAACGATGGCGGTACTGCCACCGAAAAATTCCTGCCTGTAAACGGGAACATCACCGAGTTTGCCATGAGCCCCAATGGTAAGGAAATGGCCTTTATTGCACGCGGTGAGGTATTTGTAACCAGCGTGGAAGGCAACATGACCAAGCGCGTTACCAATACTCCCCAGCAGGAAAGGATGATAAACTGGTCGCCCGACGGCAAGCGCCTGGTATACGCCGCAGAACGTAACGGCAACTGGGATATTTACCAGAGCACGGTTGTACGAAAGGAAGATCCCTACTTTTTTGCAGCCACGCTGCTAAAGGAAGCGCCGCTGGTTGCCACGGCAGCAGAGGAATACCAGCCCGTGTTCTCACCCGACGGAAAAGAGATCGCCTATGTAGAGAACCGTAATGTGCTGAAAGTATATAACCTGGCATCCGGCAAAAGCCGTGCGCTGCTGCCGGCAGGTAGCAACCACTCTTATTCCGACGGCGACTGGAGCTTTACCTGGAGCCCGGACAGCAAATGGATTGCCACTGATGACCAGCAGGGTTATTTTAATGTGCGCAACGTAGCGCTGCTGCCGGCCGATGGAAAAGGTGAGCCGGTATATCCTGTTAACAGCGGCTTTGGCGAAGGCAGCGCCAAATGGACCGCCGATGGTAAAATGCTTACCTGGGAAACCAGCAGGGATGGCCGTAAATCACTGGCCCGCCAGGGCAGCCGTGAAACGGATATTTACGCCGTGTTCCTTGACCAGGAAGCGTACGACCGGTATCAGCTGTCCAAAGACGAATTTAACCTGCTGAAGGAAAAAGAGGAAAGCGCTAAAAAGAACGGCAAAGACTCTACCGCGGCAGGCAAGGAAAAAGATACCGTTACTAAAAAGCCGGGACCTTTTAAGCCTGATTTTGAGCACCTGGACAACCGCCAGCGCCGCCTTACCATTAACAGCGCCTCCATTGGCGATTATGTGCTGAACCAGGACGGCAGCAAGCTGTTTTACATGGCTGCGTTTGAAAAAGGCTACGACCTGTGGGTAACAGAGCCCCGTACCGGCGATACAAAAATACTGGCCAAGCTGGGTGGAAGCCCGGGCAGCATTGAGCTGGGCAAGGATGGCAACACCTTGTTCGTAAGCAACAACGGCAGCGTGGTAAAGGTAGACGCCGGCTCCGGGAAAATAACGCCTATCAATATACGCACAGAGCTGGTGCTGAACGCAGCAGCAGAACGCGCCTACATTTTTGACCATGCGTGGAAGCAGGTGAAGGAAAAGTTCTATGATCCCAGGCTGCACGGCGTTGACTGGCAAATGTACCACGATAATTACGCGCGCTTTTTACCGCACATCAACAACAACTACGATTTCCAGGAGCTGCTGAGCGAGCTCCTGGGAGAGCTGAATGCCTCCCATACCGGCGGCCGCTACTCACCGCGCCACCCCGAAGGGGACAACACCGCTTCCATTGGACTGCTGTTTGACGAAACCTGGGGAGCAGACGGCCTGAAGGTAGATGAGGTGAGTGCCGGCGGCC
>NZ_DASTRI010000133.1:0-9539 GCF_035761305.1 Chitinophaga sp.
AGCGCCGTACCGCTGAAAAAGGTCCATGCAGCGCGGCTGAAGGCGCGCCTACGCAGCCATACCAGCCCAAGCGCCACGGTTATTATCATCAGCACGCCGGGTACGCCTTCCCATCCGCTCCAATGCACATCTGCCATCATGTTGGCCTGCGCAAATTTGTCGTGCACCAACGGCGCCAGCTTTTTAATGTTCAGCGCAATAATGGTTACCGACACCAGCAGCAGGCCAATAATGGCGCCCAATATGCCGGTAATAATGCCCACATATTTTTTATAAACCGCATCTTTGTTTTCCCATTTATAAAAAGTATAGGCTGCCAGGAAGGTTACCGGAAACCACGCCATGGACGAGTAGTGTATAATGCGCGATTGTACAATGGTGAACAGCACGGTTACCACCCAGAAAAGCATTATCATCCACATTTTAAAATCCTTATCGTAACGGCTGTTGTATCGCATGCGGAAAAAAGCCGGGATGGCGAATACCGACGCGGGGAAGCAGCCGAACAATATCACGATATAATGGTAGCCGAAAAAGCCTTTCTGTCCTGCATCGTGCGTGGTGAACAGGCGGTACTGGTATTTTAAAAACTCAGTAATGAACCAGGGGCCGTTTTTCATGGTTTCATACCCGTACCAGGATAGGGTAATAAGCGACGCCACTACCAGGAACAGCAGGGCGTGCCACCAGCTGAAAAACAGCTTAAAGCGGTTGTACACCAGGTACACGCCCAGCACCAGCAAAAACAGCATGAGCGCCACCTGTCCCTTGGTAAGGATGGCCAGGCCCATGAAAATACCGGCGCGTATGGCATAGGAGAGGGGCGCCCCGGACAGGCGCACATGATCGAACCCGTTCCTTTTCCAATGGTAGCATATGAAGTAATATAAAGAGAGGAAGATGAACAGGTTGAACCAGGGATCAATTAACCCGGATTTAAAATACATGTTGGGGAACAGGGAGCCCATATAAGCCAGCGCCCAGTAAATGCCAAACTTCCGGTCGTACACGTGCTGCCCGCACAGGAACAGCGTTACCAGTGTGGCAATGCCGCAAATGGCGTTGGGAAAGCGGGCCGCAAAGGCTGTAAAGCCAAAGCACTT
This sequence comes from Chitinophaga sp., assembly GCF_035761305.1. GTDB lineage: Bacteria > Bacteroidota > Bacteroidia > Chitinophagales > Chitinophagaceae > Chitinophaga. The sequence goes on from NZ_DASTRI010000133.1 coordinate 1,104, forward strand.
CATGGCAACGGTTTGCATCCAGAAGAACAGGGGCGGCTTTTCCCAGAAGGGCTTAAAGTTTACGTATATACGCGAATAATCATCCAGCTTTATCATTTCCCGGGCGCACTCCGCAAAGTTGATCTCGTCCCAGTCAAACAGGTGCACACGGCCCAGGAAAGGAATGAACAGCAGCGCCGCCACAACACACAGCAGTACAATAATGAACCATTTAGGCAAATGCATATTATATATAACCCGTTTGCGGGCAAATATAGCGCATCCGCCTCCTTTGGCAAATGCGCCTGCAAAAGATAAAGATAAGATCATGGTGCAGCCTGAACGGTAACCTGGGGCAGTAACAGGGAGAGTAATAGGGAGAATGAAATCCGCGTACACCTTAATACGGTAGCCCAACTGTACCAAAGTTCCAAAGGACGGCCCTTTATCCGGCGTGATACGACCGGTGATGCCTTATCATTGCCCTCAAGCCTATACGCTTGATACTGCCTCATCGTCATTCAAACAGGCGGATGCAGGCCGGAATTGGAACTTTGGGGAAGAACACAGCGCAGCAAAATAAAACCGGCAGCTATTATGTGAGGGTGCTAAATGATGAGCCATACGATTGCATCCCTGCTGCTTGCATATACAAACGCAATATTATACAAATACATCACCAAGCATAAGGCAATTGTGCTACAATTACTTGCAGGCTTAATGTGGACTTAATGTGGACTTAATGCAGACCTGACGTGAGAGGAGGAGCAAAATCATATCACTATCCGGCAAAATACGGTGCAACAAAAAAAGTCCGTTTACATACCCCCCCGGTCACAAGACAAGGTTGTATTTAAAAAGAGCATTTCCCGGTACCAGGAAATTTTGTTTGGAACAACCTTGGCCCTTATTCCTTAAAACCATTAAACAGTAACTACTGCGGTGGCCCTATAGCAGTGCTGTTCGTTTAAGTAGCGCCAGCCAAAATCATGATGTAGCAACATGAAAACCATATTTATTACTGCGCTGATGCTGGTGGCATACACCGGCCCGGGAGAGCTGTTTGCGCAAACATACACTCCGGTAACTGTTACCGGGTTTAATAATGATGTTGTTGCAGAAACGGGCGCCAATGCTGCTGCTGTTACCAGCACCACGCTGGACCTGAGCTTTTATGTTTTATACAGCGCCGCCTTTGCCGCTGCGAACGGCCTTGCCGGCGGTCTGGTAAACAGTGGCACTATTGTAAACGGTATGCGTACCTACCAGCTGGCGCCGTATAACGGTCCTAACGGCTTGTTCCTGTCGCTCAACGGCGGGGTGCCCAATTCTGCTGCTGCCGGTACGCTTACACTTGCTGCGCCGGCAAGCTTCAGCAAAATAAGCCTGCTGCTTTTTTCTACAGAAGGCGCCAGCACCATCAGCGCTACCCTCAATTTTACAGACGGCACTACGGCTACCGGCGGCGCCATGACAGTGCAGGACTGGTTTGGCGGCGGTAATGCGGTAGCCTCCGGCTACGGCCGTATAGCGCGTAACACCGCGCCGCCATACCTGGTAGATGGTCTTACCTCCAACGACCCGCGCTTTTACCGTTTTGATATTCCGCTGGCCTGCAGCAACCAGCTAAAGCAGCTGCAATCCGTTAGCATTAACTTTTTAGGCGGCGGTACCACGTTCCCGTCCAGGGCCGTGATTATGGCGCTTTCGGGCGTAGCGGCTATGCCGCTCAGTATAACGCCTACGGTTACACCGGCTACGTGCGGCGCTGCTAATGGCGGTATCAGCCTGACTGTAACCGGCGGCAAACCGCCTTTAACCTATAGCTGGAACACCGTGCCGGTGCAAACGCAGCCGGTAATTACCAACCAGCCGGGCGGCGTTTACACCTGCACAATTGCAGATGCCAACGGCTGCACCACGCTGTTTGAAGACAGCATTCCCCAGCGGCCGGCCGCAGCTATCAGCATTGCTGCCAGCGCAACCGCTGTATGTGAAGGCAGCGCCGTAACCCTTACTGCCATTGCAAATGGCGCCGTAAGTAACTATAACTGGCAGCCCGGCAATGCCGCCGGCGCCGGTATTACCGTAACACCTGCCGCTACTACCCGGTATGTGGTAACTGCGCAGGATGCTTTTGGCTGCCCGCTTTCGGATGCGGTGGAGGTAACCGTGATACCCATGCCGGTAGCGGCTTTTAGCCCGGATATAACTACCGGTTGCCCGGATCTGCCGGTTACCTTTACCAACCAGTCGCAAAATGCAGATAGCTGGTTATGGCGCTTTGGCGACACTACGCTTTCATCTGCCCGCAGCCCCGTGCACAACTATACCGCAGCCGGCAGCTATACCGTTACCCTTGTTGCAGGTACGCAGGGCCGGTGTTTTGACACGCTTGTTAAAACCGCGCTCATTAACGTACAACCGTTGCCGGTAGCCCGCTTTACCACGCTCCCCGGCATTAATGCGCCGCTGGAGCTTAGCGAAGCATTGTTCAGCTTCACCAACCAGTCGGCCAATGGCGCGGTGTATGCCTGGGATTTTGGCGACGGCGCAGGCAGCACGGCAGCTGCGCCCAGCCATCGTTACGCCTTGCCGGGCAGCTACCGGGTAACGCTGGTGGTCACTAACGGCATTGGTTGTACGGACAGTACCAGCCAGGCCTGGCTGAAGGTGGTACCGGATGCTGTGCTGCGTATTCCCAATGCCTTTAGTCCTAATGGTGACGGGGTGAACGACCGCTGGGAAATACCCGGCCTGGCAGCCACACCCGGCTGCCAGGTGCAGGTATTTAACCGCTGGGGCCAATCCGTATTCGAGAGCACAGGGTACGGGCAGCCGTGGGATGGCACCTGGCATGGACAATTGCTGCCCGTGGGTACGTATTACTATGTGATCAAAGCAAAGCAGAAAGATAAACCTTATGCGGGGTGGGTAGCCTTACTCCGCTGATCATCTTCATACCTCATCAACCAGAATAAAAATTATGAAACGTTCCGTGCTAAAACTGCTGCCCCTGTTGCTGGTATTTGCCGGTATGCAGCCACTGGCGGCCCAAACGTATGTGCCTGTTGCAGTAACAGGTTTTAATAACGATGTAGTAGCGGAGGCAGGCACCAGCGCAACGGCTGTTACCACCACATCGCTGGACCTGAGCTTCTATCTTTTATATTCAACCGCTTTTGCGGCGGCCAACGGCCTTGCCGCCGGTATGCCGGATAACGGCGCCATTACCAATGGCAACCGCACTTACCAGCTGGCGCCTTATAATGCCAGCAACGGGTTATATCTTTCTGCGGCGGGGCATGTGCCCAACACCGCCGCATCGGGCACTTTGGCGCTCACCACGCCGGCAGCCTTCAGTAAATTAAGCCTGCTGCTATTCTCAACAGAAGGCAGCAGCGTGATAAACGCCACACTGCATTTTACAGACGGTACCTGGGCAAATGCAGGGAGCGCGCATGTAGATGACTGGTTCGACGGCGGCAATGCCATTATAAGCGGGGTAGGGCGCATAGCGCGCCAGGCCGCGCCGCCTTACCTGGTAGATGGTTTAAGCGGCAACAACCCGCGCTTTTACCGCTTTGATATAGCCATGGCCTGCAGCAACCAGCCCAAATTGCTGGACTCTATCCGGCTGAGTTATGCCGCCGGCGAAGACACCAGCTCCCGCGCGGTTATACTGGCGCTTGCAGGGGTAAGCTATGTACCGGTAACAGTAACAGCCGATATTACGCCCGCTACCTGCGACAACGCCGACGGCGTTATTGCATTAACCGCTACCGGCGGCACACCGCCCTTGTCTTACGCATGGACTTCTTCGCCCGCGCAGGTCAATGACACGGCAAAGGGCCTGCCTGCAGGCCGTTACAGCTGCACCATACTGGATGTTTACGGCTGCGCCACCACGTATACGGGCACGGTGCCCCGGAAAACAGCAGCCGTGCTTACTGCCACTGCAAGCGCCGGCGACTTATGCGCAGGCAGCAGCGCCACGCTTACCGCCAGCGCCAATGCACCGGTTACGGATTACAGCTGGCAACCCGGCAACGGCAACAGCAGTACGCTTACCGTAACGCCGGACGCCACCACCCGCTATATTGTAAGCGCCGTTGATACCCTGGGCTGCACGGTATCTGACACCGTGGATATAACGGTAACGCCTGTACCCGATGCTCCGCGCGCAAATGCAGTAACTGCCTGCGCCGACAGCGCCGCCATACTGGTAGTGCAGAACGTTGAAAGCACGTATACCTACAGCTGGTACACGGCGGCAACCGAAGGCACGGCTGCCGGTGCCGGCAGCACTTTTACCGCCCCGGCATCCGACACAGCCGCTACTTATTATGTGCAGGCCGGTAATGCCGGCTGTACCAGCGGGCGTGTGCCCGTAAACGTAAGCCGGCTGCCCGCAATGGCAATGCCGGTGGTAACTGCCACACAAATAACTCCTAACAGCGTAATCTTTGTATGGGAGCCTGTAAGCGGGGCCGTGGGCTACCAGGTAGCTGTAAACGGCGCCGCCTATACGGCCCCCAGCTCCGGGCTTACCGGCACCACCCACCAGGTAAGCGGGGTGCCACTGGCGCAGGGCGTAAGCATACAGGTAATAGCCCTGGGCGGAGAAGCCTGCCAGAACAGCCGGCCCGGCAATGCCACGGCCAAGCTGCTGAACCCCGACATTTTTATCCCCAACGCCTTTACGCCTAATAACGACGGGCATAACGACGTATTCAGGGCGCAGGGCAACATTATTACCGGGCAGGAAATGAAGATCTTTAACCAGTGGGGCGAACTGGTATTTGAAACCAGCGACCCCGCAGCAGGGTGGGACGGCACCAGCCAGGGCAAACAACAGCCCATGGGCGTTTACGTATATACGATACGGTTAAAGCTCGCCAATGGGAAAGAAACCATCCGCAAAGGCGCCGTTAACCTCCTGCGTCCCTGATAAAAAGTGTTAGGAAAGGCTTTATTTTTCGTTCATTTTCAGATATTATAAAAAATTTTATTATTTTGCCTGCCGGATGCATATAGGGGTATGCCCCGGCAACCAAAAAAAGTGAGCGATGTGAAGCCTATCCTATGCCTATGAGGTTGATGCTGATGTTGTTGCAATGTATAATTGTCTTCCTGATACCTATGCTGGTACAGGGTCAAACCGCTGCACCCGCAACCACACCCAACACCGCTCCCTCCGCACCACCCGTTACCAAACCTAAGCACGAAACAGAATTTAAGATGAAACACGGCAGTTACCTGGGCTTTGGCCAGGTGTACCTGGGCATGGGCGAAATAGGCTTTCGTGTGGAGGTAACCAACGAGCAGAAACAGGAGTCGGTGCTGGAGTTCAGGATAGACAAGCCCAAAGGCAAAATAATAGGCACACTTAAAATACCGTATACAGGAGATACCACCTACGCCTTAAAGGTGCCGCCCAACCTGGGCAGGCATTATGGCACGCACGATTTGTACCTGGTGGCCAAAGGAAGCGGGCAGTTCATTATTTCTTCATTTTCGTTTATACACGTTTATTAGGCATAGCATTCACATTCATCACATCATGTATCTTATTTACGCGATGTTGTAGATTTTAAGGGGCAATATGGGCAAAGGGCATAGCTGCCTGTGCAAATGCGGTAAGAGGGCTGCAAATAATGACTGGCATAGGGTACATTATTTGTTGCGGTGCTCTTAAAAGCATCTTATGGCCAAACTATTGCCCCTGCTGCTCGCCGGCTTTATAACCGGCGGCGTTACCTCCTGTGAGCTGGGCGACGGAAACCCTCCGCCCAACCCGCATAACCAGCTGGAGCTGGTGTTTGCGGACAGCACCTACCAGCTCACCGGCGTAGCTGTATCGGCCAGTGGCCGCTTATTTACCAATTACCCGTTATGGTCTGATATTTACCGGTACGCGGTAGTGGAGGTAAAGCCGGGCAACCAGGTAACGCCTTATCCCAACCTGGCCATGAACAGCTGGCAGCGGGGGCAGAACGGGGAAGATAAATGGGTATGCGTACAAGCGGTGTATATTGACGATGCCGATAACCTTTGGGTGGTAGACCCCGCATCGCCGCGCATGGCAGGCGTATACCAGCAAAGTCATAAGCTGGTGCAAATAAACCCCGGCACCGGGCAGGTGGTGCGCAGCTACCTGTTTAACGGCGTGGCGGATGATCAAAGCTATATGAATGATGTGCGTGTAGATACGGCTGCTCAATACGCCTACCTTACCAACTCCACGGAAGGCGGCATTTTTGTAGTGAACCTGCAAACAGGCGCCATCCGCCAGGTGCTGCAGGATCATTACTCCGTAAAGTCGGACCCTGCGTATACTTTTACTGTAGACGGTCATGAGCTGATGAAGAACGGCAAGCCGGCAAAAACCAATTCAGACGGGATTGCCCTTACGCCCGACGGCGCGTGGCTGTATTACAAGCCGCTAACGGATGATAAGCTGTACCGCATCCGTACGGAATACCTGCGCAGCAATAGCATGAATAACCTGCAGCTGGCGGCAAAGGTGGAGGACCTGGGCCATTTTACAACTACAGACGGGATGATATTTGACAAACAGGGCAACCTGTATATGGGAGATATTGAGCACTATCGCCTGGTGCGTGTAAGTCCTGATATGGAGATGAGCACTTTGGTGCAGGACAGCCTGCTCATATGGCCCGACAGCTATTCTATTTCAAAGGATGGCTACCTGTATGTTTCCTGCTCGCAGATACATAAGCAGCCCGATTATAACAACGGTGTAAATAAACGCACATTGCCTTACACCATTTACCGTTATAAAATTGACTAAGAACAAGGAAGCCCGGCCAACCGGCACGGGCTCCTTTTTCACTGTTCCCTGTCCCCCCCAATCATTGCCTGGTCCATTCTTCTATAAACCCTGCGTAGCTATCGCCGATAGGCAGCTCGGGGCCTGCTCCAATATGTACCTTTCTATTCACAATAGCGGTGATCCGGCCTACCGGTACTATATAGCTGCGGTGTATGCGGCGGAACCGGGTGGCCGGCAGCTTTTCCTGCATGGACTTGAGCGTCATCAACGTCATTACCGGCCTGCCCTGTGTTAAATGTATCTTAATGTAATCCTGCAAACCTTCAATGTACAGGATGTCTGTTAAAGGTATTTTTATCAGCTTGTACTCCGCGCGCACAAATATGCTTTCTTCCTGCGTTTGCGCGTCGTGCCGGCGGTACCGGAGGTATTCCAGCGCTCTTTGCACGGCCCTTGAAAAGCGGTTAAAGTCAACAGGCTTCAGCAGGTAGTCCAGCGCTTGCAGCTCAAAGCCTTCCACGGCGAATTTGCGGTGCGCGGTAATAAATATTACTACCGGTTTTTCTACCAGGGAGCGTACCAGGTCTATGCCGTTAATATCCGGCATGTTAATGTCTGCAAAAACCAGGTCTACCGCGTTGGTGCGCAGGAACTCCGCCGCGGAAATGGCATCGTCAAAGGTTTGCACCAGCCGCAGCGCCGGAAACTTAGAGATATATTGTTGTATAAGGGCAAGAGAAAGCGGTTCGTCGTCTATCGCAATACATCTCATTTGCATAATGCATGTTTTTACATTAAACCTGTAAGGTAAGTTCAACAGTATAAAGGCCGTTACTGTCAGTAATATTCAACAAATATCTATTACGGTATAAATGCGCTAAACGTTGCCTTGTGTTTGCAATTCCTATGCCGGTTCGTTCCGGCGTTGGCCGGTCGCTGAATAAAGGGTTCTGGCTGAAAAAAGTAATGGTGCGCTCTTCTGCAAATATCCGGATTATCAGCATAGCCGGCGCATGATTGCTTAAACCATATTTAAAAACATTTTCAATAAAGGTCATCAGTATCAGCGGGGCTATCTGCTTGCGCGCAAGATCGCCGCGCACGGAAAAGTCCAGCTGTACTTTTTTGCCCAGGCGCAGGCGTTGCAGATCAATGTAATCATTTATACAGGCCACCTCATCTTCCAGCGATACAAAATTTTCCGTAGCGTCGTCCGTTACATACCGCATAATGTTCGACAGCTTCATGATGCTGCCGGCGGTATGCTTATCACCTGTAAGCGCCAGCGTGTAAATATTATTAAGGGTATTGAACAGGAAATGGGGGTTAATCTGCGCTTTCAGGAAAGAAAGCTCGGCATGCGCACGGTCCGCCTCTGCCTGCGCGCGGGCGGCTTCGGCCTGCATGGCGCGCTGTTCTGTGAGGCGCCAGCGTTTGGTAAGCTCCACGGCAACGGCCAGTGTGGCCACCACCAGGAACAGGAACAGGCTTACCATATCGGTATGCGGCCCGCGCCGCATATAGCTGTTATTGTGCGGCGGCGGGGGGCCAAAGCCATTGGCAGGCGGCGGCATTCCTTCCATGCCTCCCGGCCGCATAGGACCCCCGGGAAATGCGTGCCGGCTGCCATGCCCCAGCAGCTTATCAAACGGGCGCAGGTA
>NZ_DASTRI010000134.1:0-23593 GCF_035761305.1 Chitinophaga sp.
GTTACCATGGGCGTAGGGATGAGCCGCGACCAGGTAAGGGGTAAAAAATCAAAATGATTATGGATAATGTCAAACTCCCGGGCCCTTTCCATGAGGTAACTGATATGCATACACTCCTGTACCTTGGCGTCCAGGTTTTTATTTTCCTCGTAGCCCTGGTCGCAAATAGCAGCCAGGGTGCCGCTGGTGATGGAATTGGCGGTGGCAAACAAGGTAACCTGCTGGCCCCGGGCTACCAGCCCTTCTGCCAGGTTGGAAGCCATTTGTTCCCAGGGGCCGTAGTGTTGCGGCGGTGTGCGCCAGGCAACAGGAGATAATATGGCGATGCGCATGGCAATTACGAATTATCAATTACGAATTGTGGCGGTGTGCATAAGTGATGGTGTTGAAAATCATCACAATGCAGGAATAGTAAGCATGTATTGTACCAATAATTGTAATATTTCCATCCTCCCAATTATTCATAATCATAATTTATTTTCAAAGGCATTTTCCGCGGAAGCGGAACAGGCAAATGCACTGCTCCGCGTTTCGTAATTGAATAATTCGTGATTGACATTCCTCTCCTTGCCGTTCATCGTAATTCGCAATTCGTAATTCGTAATTTATTATACCTTCGTGCCTTCAAAGGAAGTATGGAGCATGGATCAATCAGTATGCAACAGTGTACCCTATAGTGAAACCGGCTATTTTAGCCAACTGGTCCTGGATTTTCTGGCAGAACACCCGCATATCCGATCTTTTTACACGCATTCGCCGCTGCATCCCGACGTGGATGCGCTGGTACATGCAAAAAAGGCGCAGCCCCTGCAGCGGGATGTGCTGGTAAAGGCGCTGCAGGCCCAGTACACGGGCCTGGAGGTACACCCCGCAGTGCAGGAGAATATAAACCTGCTGGAGCAGCCTAATACCTTCAGCATCTGCACAGCCCATCAACCCAACATTTTTACCGGCTACCTTTACTTTGTTTATAAGATACTGCAAACCGTAAAGCTGGCGGCTGAATTTAAGCAGCAGCGTCCCCAGTATGATTTTGTGCCTGTATATTACATGGGCAGTGAGGATAATGACCTGGATGAGCTGGGAAGCATTTACCTCAATGGGCAAACGCTTACCTGGGCCACCACCCAAAAGGGAGCAGTAGGCCGCATGCAGCCGGCAGGGCTGGAGGAGCTGATTGTGCAGGTAGAGCAGCTGCTGGGCTACGGGCAGTATGCGGCAGAACTGGTACAGCTGCTGCGCACCGCCTACGGGCAGCACGAAAACATCCAGGAAGCTACCCTGTACCTGGTAAATGCGCTATTTGGCCGCTTTGGCCTGGTAGTGCTGATACCGGACGCCCCGGTATTTAAAAAGCAGTACATAGCCGTTATGAAAGACGAGCTGCTGCACCAAACTTCTTACCGGCTGGTAGGCGATACCATAGAGAAATTATCACAGCATTATAAAGTGCAGGCCAATCCCCGGGAAATAAACCTGTTTTACCTGGTGAACAACAGCCGGGAGCGCATTGTAAAGGACGGGGACCAGTGGAAAGTGCTGCACTCGGGTATATCCTTTACTGAAACACAGCTGGAGCAGGAGCTGCAGGAGCACCCCGAGCGTTTTAGCCCTAATGTGATCCTGCGGGGAATGCTGCAGGAGACCATTTTACCCAACATTGCCTTTATTGGCGGCGGCGGTGAAATAGCCTACTGGCTGGAGCTGCAGGCGCTGTTTGCCCATTACCGGGTGCCATACCCCATGCTGGTGCTGCGCAACTCTTTCCTGCTGGTAGATGCAGTGTCGCGCAAATGGCTGCATAAGCTGGGGCTGTGCATTAAAGACCTGTTCGGGAATGTAAACGACCTGGTGAACAATTTTGTGCTGCAGCACACAAACGCCTCCCTGGTGCTGAAAAAGGAATACGATGCGCTGGACCAGCTGTTTGACGAGCTGGAGGCCAGGGCGCGCAGCATAGATGTAACGCTGGTGGGCAGCGTGGCGGCGGAAAGGAAAAAGGCGGCAAGGAGCATTGGCCGGCTGGAACATAAGTTTCTGCGGGCAGAAAAGAAAAAGTTTGCCTGGCAAACAAACCAGATACGGCAGCTGCGCGACAAACTATTCCCTGCCGGCTCTTTGCAGGAGCGAAAGGAAAACTTTATGCCGTGGTATATTCATGAGGGCAGCGCCTTATTCGACAGGATATTGGCCAACATGCAGCCGTTATCCGGCGAGCTGCAGATCATTTATGAAAAGAGTGCGGATGCAGTGTAAACATTAAAGGTTTTTCCGGCGCAGGCGGCATGCCCGTTCCCGGCAACCGGCTCCGTTATTGCTGTTGCTGTTGGGAGCGGACATAACTAACAATGTCCTCCTTTTTTTGTCCCGCTTCCTTTATCGCCTTAATGATCACTTCCTTGGTAACCATCAGCTCTTCTGAAAGGTACTGTACATCCTCTTCGTCCAGCGCATCAAAAACTTGCTGGTCTTTCAGGCTTTTTGTATCAGGCATAACCAATAGATTTAGGTGATGAATATGCGATGTGGCACAAATACAATGCCTGAGGCCTGCTGCTGACCGCGCTTAGCTCATGGCTTTCTTCATATCTTTTAATATTACCAGTATACCGTGCAGCTGGTCGCGTACCTGTTTGGTTTCCAGCATTTCATTGCGTACGGGCGTTTCGCCCTTTCCCTGGTTGATTTCTGTTTGCCGTTGCTGTATCAGGCTTTCTATAAGAATATCCAGCGTTTCAAAAGCTTCGAGGTTGCCGGGCAGCTCCGGCAGGGCCGCGCCCGGTTGCAGGGTTAGCTGCACCACCTGGTTCATGTACTGCTGCAAGTATTTTTCAATCAGCTGGTATTCGGGCCGGGGAAAGTGTACGCCCTGGCCCAGCCCATAAGCGGCCAGCGCAGCAATACGGGAGGTAAGGGTGTGGTTCAGTACTACAAAGTGGTAAAGCCGGGAGATGTTTTTCTGCTGGTTTTTAGGCTCGCTGAGCATGCGCTGGAAAGCGCCCATAAGGTTGGCCGTGGCTACATAGGTTTCCTTACGGGCCAGCTTGTATTCTGTAATGGTCATTTGCTGACCGGTGTACAGCTTTATTACCTGCTCAAAATACTGTTTGTTGGCCCGTATCATTTTCTCCATATAGCTGGGCAGGAACCGGTGCTCCCAGCTGGGCCACAGCGTTAGGTTGGCTATAAAGGCCAGGGTGCCGCCGATAAGGGTGTCCAGCACCCGGGCAGATGCATATTGCAGGTCGGCGGGGCGCAGGAAGTGCAGCAGGAAAATAACAAAAGGAGTGGTAAATATTACACTAATGGTATACTGGTACGTTGTAAAGGTATAAGAGCCCAGTATGCACACCAGCATAATAATAAAGATGGCCGTGGGGTTTTTAACAAAAAGCAGCACCAGTATGGCAAACAGGGCGCCTATTATGGTGCCCATAATGCGCTGGTAGCTGCGCGATTTGGTTAACCCGAAGCCCGGCTTCAGGATCACCACAATGGTGAGCAATATCCAGTACACCCGGTCGAGATGCAGTATAACCCCCAGTAAATAACCGGTGGTGGTGGCCAGGCTAACCCGTATGGCATGCCGGAATATGTGCGACTGAAAGGTGAGGTTGTTACGGAAGGTTTCAATGTCGTACCGGTTGCTGGTGGTAAAGCGCGACAGCTCCAGCCGGGGATCAATAGTAGTATCTTTTAACCGCTCCAGGCGGGTAAGGCGGTGCAGGTTGTAGATGCGGTCCGCCATTTCATGCAGGTTGGTTACAATACCCGTAAGGGTAATCAGGCGGGTGCGCTCCCGCAGGGTGGGCATGGTTTTACGGATGGCTGTAATGGCCTCCTGCACCTTCTCAATATCATGCCGCAGGTTGGCCTTTGGCATAGAGCGCTGGCCGGCCATAACGGCCAGGCCTATATCTTTCAGCTCCTGTGCATAGTCCAGTAAAAGCCCGTGTAGCACTTCCAGGATATTGTGCGCGCCAAAATGCTGGTGCAGCGCGTTGTAATCGATCTGCGACGCCATGATCTGCTCCTGCAGGTCAACCAGGTCCAGGAAAATAAGCACCATGCTTTTGCTGATGGTGCTGGTGCCCTGCTGGGCAGAGCGCCTTTTGAGCAGCAGCTCGCGTACGGCTTCCTGTTTTTCGTTTACTACTACCTGCTGTTCCAGCACCGCCTTATAGGTGGCGTTAATATCCGCGTCCTTTACATAAAACCCGGCCCGCAGCTCCAGGTAGCGGGCGGTTTCCTGTATACATTCACCCAGCACCTGCTGCACATTGAGGTAAGGCCGTATTTGCCATAATACCAGCGACAGCAGCCCATGCCACAGCCCGCCCACCAGCACCCAGCCGGCGTTGGTAAGCGCTTCCCGGGGCCCCGCCGGCGGATCGCCCAGTATAATAATCATCACCAGCAAACAGGCAATGCCTATGTTGCCGCCCCGGTTGCCATACACCAGCAGCATGCTGAACACAAAGCAGCAAAGGGTAACCCAGGGCGCCATAATAAACGGGTGATGGGCTGCCAGGCCTGTGAACAGGGCTGTAATAAAAATGAGCGCTATGCTGATGAAGGCGCCGTTCCGTTTATGGATAAACGTGCCTGGCTGGTCCGACAGCGCAGAGCATAAAGCGCCGGTTGAAATGGCAATGCCCACAATCAGCTGGCCCATGCCCAGGCCTACCAGCGATGGCACCACTACGCTAATGGTAGTACGAAGCCCGTTGCTGAAATGGTAGCTTAATACGAAGCCTTTTATTGCTGTTAGCCAACGCATGGGTCAGTTATGAATTGTCAATTACGAATTAAGCGCCGGTTTATAATCGATATTTTCACTACAAATTAAGTGATGAAATAATTATAGTGGTGCAAAGATAGAAGATTACAAGCCGCTTTGTTTAATTCTTAATTCACAATTGAGCCGCCCGCAGCTGCTATTGCGCACTTATATTTTATTGTTCATTGCCCAATTCGTAATTCGTAATTGACAATTCGTAATTGACTACGGCTTGCTGGCTGCCTGCTGTTTTACATCATCATTCTGTACGCCCTTCTTACGGGTTACCGACTCTTTAAGCTGACCAAATTTCCAGCCAAAGCCAATGCGGATAGCCCGTACAGGATAGTAAAAAGTGTTGGAACGGTAAAAAGAAGGATCATGGATAACCGTCTTCCAGGCAATCTCTTTCTGAAAGGGCTGATCAAGCGTAAGGTTTACGGCAGCGCGTTGTTTGAACAGGCTTTTGCGCACCGTAAGGCTATGGGTAACGTAACCGGGCATACGACCTTGCAGGGCAGGCTGGCTGCCGTTCAGGTAAAAGGCCGCTGCTGTTTTAAAGCCTTTTCCCAGGTCATAATCCATATTAATGTAGCTGTTGGCGCTCCAGCCCGTGTTATGCAGGCCGGCGGCATCCCGGGTTTTCAGGGTGGTGTACTGGGTGCGCACATTGCCGCTCAGGCTCAGGCGCGGCAGCGGCTGTACGCTGATGTTGATGTTAAACCCGGTGGCCGTGCGGCGGCCGATGTTGGCAAAGGTGGCGGCGGTAATACCTTTCAGGCTGTCTATAGCCACAAAGGCTTCCATGGCGTGGCGGGTAAAGGTGTAATCGGCGCTGGCCAGCAGCCGGATGCCCTTCAATATAGTGTTATAGTTAAGCCCCAGGGAATGGTTCAGCTCCGGCCGCAGGCCCGGGTTGCCGTAAGAAATGTTATTCGGGTCATTATCATTCACATAGGGGTTCAGGTTCCACACCCACGGGCGTTGCAGGCGGCGGCTGTAGGAAAGGCTTACCGTTTGCGTATGCGGCAGGGGAATTACTATATTGGCCGTTGGTATAAAGTTCAGATAATCATTCTGATAGGAGCTGTCAATAGCAGTAAAATGTGCATTAATATGCGTATGCTCCAGCCGCGCGCCTACCTGTATGCTTACCTTCTTTTTGATATAAAAGGCGTAGATGCCATACAGGGCCAGCACGTTTTGCCGGTAGAGGAAGCGGTTGTTCTGGTGCACGGCTTCCTGCTCGCTGGCAGCTGCCATTTCGCTTTGCTGCCGGTAATCGCTTGCAATGGTCCGGAAAATAGCCTTTGCGCCGGTTTCCAGCTTTTGGCGGTGGGGCAGCGGACGGGTATAGTCCAGCTGCGCGGTGGTTTCCGTATTGTGCTCATCATTTATATTTCCTGAGCTCATTTCGCCGCCAGGTTCATTTACCTGGTGGTTGGCGGCCTGAATGCCGTTGTTGCCGGCATTGTGGTTCAGGGAAACGCCCAGGGTATGCTCCGGCTGGCGGAAATGCTGCTGGTAATCCAGCCCCAGGTCACAGGAGCGGCTTTTATAACTGGTATAGCTGGTGTAATGGCCGGTTTGCGCCAGCTGCAGGGCATTGTCATACAGGAAATTCTCCTGCGGGGCGTTATTGCTGTTGTAGCTGATGTTCATATTCCCGTACACACTCAGGCTGCTGGTGCTGTCCAGGTCATAGCTCAGCTCCAGGTTACCGAAGTAATAGGTGCCGTCAAATACGCTGCTGCCGTTCTGTAGCAGGGTGCTTTGGTTGCCGGGCAGGTAGCTCTCTCGCGCGCCTTCCGAGCGGCCTTTGTTACGGAAGTAGCTGGTGCCGCCATAGGCAGCTATGCCTATGCCGCTGATGCGGGTGTTCAGCGCGCCGCCGGCGCCGGCAAATCCGCGGCTGTTATCATTGGCATACAGGTTACCGTTATAGCCGCCGAAAGCCTGCTGGGTAACAATGTTAATGATGCCGGCAGCGCCGTCTGCATCGTACCTGGCAGAGGGCTGGGTAATAACCTCTATGCGCCTGATAACGCTGGCGGGAAAGGCGCGCAGGGCCTGCCGGGGACTTTTGGCCAGCATGGCCGGGCTTTTGCCGTTCAGCAGCACTTTAAAGCTGCTGCTGCCTTTGAGCTGTATGTTGCCTTCCAGGTCTACCGTTACCAGGGGTACCCGGCGCAGCATTTCAAGGGCTGTCAGCTGGTCTTTGTTAAGATCATTTTCCACGTTATATACCAGCATATCTTCCTTTACCTCCAGCAAAGGTTTTTGTCCGGCTACGGTTATGGCTTTCAGCTGCTGGGGGTTAGCCCGCAGGTATAGCGGAGGCATTATATAGGACGGGTGCAGGGAATCGAGCGTAAAGGCCTGGAGTATGCGGGGGGCATACCCGCTTAGCTGTATGCCCAGCTGGTAGCGGCCGGCGGCGGGGCTGGCCAGCGAAAAGCGGCCCTGTTCATCCGTAAGGGTATTTACTACCGGTTGCAGGCTGGCTGCTTTTAATAAGGTAATGGTGGCATAGCCCAGCGGTTGGCGGGAGGCGCTGTCTGCCACCTGGCCGGCAATATGCACGGGCAGGGCTTTTTGGGAATAGGTAAACAGGGGGCATGCCACTATTCCGGTGAGCAGGGCAAGAATACCTTTTTTCATAAAGGGCATCGGGAACAAAATGTTCGTTTAGATTTCGGTTATGCAAGGGTTTTTCTCAGGTTTTTCATTGGGCCGTCATTCTTTCTGTAGTATAATAATGGCTCATATGTTAACAATTGCCGGTAGCCATTACCATCACAGGATTTGAAGCAAAAGTCAAACATTCATCCATAAGATACTATTAGCCAGGTTATTAGGATTATTTTTTCAATGATTTATACACAGCTGTGTATAAAAAAAACAGTATAATCCGTTTAGTGCTGTTAAATTACTAATTCATTTGCACAAATTACGTGTAGGCAATATGTGAATCGTACTTATCTTTGACAGCTTAAAAAAATAAACCCGGAGCAAAAGTGCGTTTAAAAACATTAGAAATCAAAGGCTTCAAAAGTTTTGCCGACAAAACCGTTTTAAATTTTGATGAGGGGATCACCGGTGTAATAGGACCAAACGGCTGCGGTAAAAGTAATATTATTGACTCCATACGTTGGGTGATAGGGGAGCACAAGATCAGTAACCTGCGTTCGGAAAACCAGGCAGGCCTGGTATTTAACGGCTCCAAAAGCCGTTCTGCCAGCGGTATGGCCGAAGTAAGCCTTACCTTTGAAAATACCCGTAACGTACTACCCACCGAATTTACCACCGTTACCATTACCCGTAAATTTTATAAGAACGGCGATAGCGAATACCGCCTGAACGATGTTGCCTGCCGTTTAAAAGACATCCATAACCTGTTCATGGACACCGGCGTAAGTACCGACTCTTATGCCATTATTGAACTGGGCATGGTGGACGATATTATTAAAGATAAGGAAAACAGCCGCCGCCGCATGCTGGAGCAGGCAGCCGGTATCTCCATTTATAAAACCCGGAAAAAGGAAGCCAAATCCAAGCTGGATGCTACAGAAGGTGACCTGAACCGTATTGAGGACCTGTTATTTGAGATCAATAACAACCTCAAAACCCTGGAAAGCCAGGCCAAAAAAGCCGAACGCTATTACGAAGTAAAAAAGGAGTACCGCGAGATCAGCATTGAGCTGGCCAAAGCCGCCCTGGAAGGGTTTAACATTACCTTTAAAGACCTTTCCGAGCAGCAGCAGCAGGAAAACGACCGTAAAATGGCGCTGGAAGCGGAAATTGCCACCGAAGAAGCAGCCGTGGAAGAAGATAAGCTGCACTTTGTAGCCAAAGAGCGGGAGTTGCAGGTACTGCAAAAATCGTTTAACGAGATACTGTCTACCGTACGCACCAAAGAAAACGATAAAAACCTGGCCACCCAGCAGCTAACCTACCTGCGGGAGCGGGAAAAGAACCTGAGCGAGTTCCTGAACAATGCCGAAGGGCAGCTGCAGGGACTGTCCGCATCCATAGAACGTACCGAAAAGCAGGCGGAAGAAGAGCAGGAGGTATTTGATACCATGCAGGACGAGCTGGAAACCCTGCACGATATGGTAGACGAGAAGAAAGAGCTGTTTAACCAGAAGAAGCAGCACCTGGAAGCCCTGCGCCGCGACCAGCAGCAATGGCAGCGCCAGCAGTTTGAAGCGGAAAAAAAAGTAGCCGTAGCCGATACCTCCGTACAAAACCTGCAACGCAGCATACAGCAGCTGCAGGAAGAAAAGGCCAACCGCCAGGTGCAGATACAGCAGCTGGAAGAGGAAAAGGGCAGCCTGCAGGAAACCCTGGAAGACAGCAAAGCTACCCTGGACGAGATGATCCGTTTCCAGGAAGAAACCAAAGGTAAAATACTGGCCACCCAGTCTGATATTGAGGGCCTGCGCGACCAGCTGACAGACGAGAACCGTACCCTGGACGCCAAAAAGAATGAGTACGACCTGTTAAAATCACTGGTAGACAGCCTGGAAGGTTACCCCGAAAGCATCAAGTTCCTGAAAAAGAACAACGAGTGGAATAACAAGGCGCCCATATTAAGCGATATATTCTTCTGTAAGGAAGATTACCGCACCTGTATAGAAAACCTGCTGGAGCCTTACCTGAACTATTACGTGGTGAACAACGCGGAGGAAGCCATACAGGCCATCCGCCTGCTGGACCACAACAAAAAAGGGAAAGCCAACTTTTTTATACTGGACCAGTTCCATCACCAGGGCGGGCAGCTGTTTACGCCTCCCGGCACCATTGCTGCGCTGGATGTGGTGGAAATAGACGAGCGCTATAAAGGCCTGGGCAACTACCTGCTGGGTAAGGTGTTTGTGGCAGACGACATCAGCACCATGGAATTTAACCAGATGCCTGACCAGGATGTGCTGATCGTGGAAAAGAGCGGCCGCATGTACCGCGGTAAATACAGCTTTAGCGGCGGTTCCGTAGGACTGTTTGAAGGCAAGAAGCTGGGCCGCGCCAAAAACCTGGAAAAGCTGGATGCAGAGATCAAAGCGCTGGAAGTAGTGGTAAGCAACCTGCGCCAGCAGCTGCAGGATAAGCACAACGAAGTGCTGGGCTATAACAGCCAGCTGAATGATAATAATATTAACGCCGCCCGCGAAAAAATCAACCAGCTGAACAACCAGCTGTTTGGTTTGCAGAACCGTATTGAGAACTTTCATCACCTGATAGAGTCCGGCGATAAACGCCTGGCCGAGATGCAGCAGTCGCTGGAAACCAACCAGCAAAGCATTGCCGGCGTTAAGGACGAACTGGAAGGCCTGAACGAAAAGGTGCATGCGCTGTACGACAGCATTGTGGCGGCCGACCGCGCAGCCCAGGAAGCAGAGCAGCAGTACAACCAGGCCAACACGCAGTTCAACAACCAGAACCTGCAGCATACCCGCCAGCAAAGCAAGGTACAGGGGCTGAAGCAGGAGCTGGAGTTTAAACGCAAGCAGCTGAGCGACCTGCACACGCAGATCACTAATAATAAATCACAGCTGGAAGATGCGATAGCCAACATTGCAGCGGCTGAGGACAAGCTGAGTATTGCCGAAGACGGCCTGGTAGACCTGTTCCGCAAAAAGGAGGAGGAAGAAAAGGCCCTGAACGAAAAAGACCAGGAGTACTACAACTTCCGTAACCAGCTGCAGGAAAAGGAAACCGCCCTGCGCTCCCGCCAGCGCGCCAAAGAGCAGCTGGAGCAGCAGCTGAATACCATTAAGGATAAAGTAAATGAGCTGAAGCTGCAGCTGGCCTCCATGAAGGAAAGACTGAGCGTGGAGTTTAAGGTGAACCTGGATGAGATCCTGGACGACGCCCGCACCAGCACCCTGCCGGTAGAAGAGCTGCAGGGCAGCGCCGAAAGACTGAAAAAGCGCCTGGAAAACATGGGTGAAATTAACCCCACGGCCATTGAGGCTTTCCAGGAAATGAAAAAGCGCTATGAGTTCATCCTGGAGCAAAAGAACGACCTGGTAGCAGCCAAGGAATCACTGATGGCAACTATACAGGAGGTGGAAAGCACGGCCAACCAGAAGTTCCTGGACACGTTTAATACTGTAAAGGAAAACTTTGTTCGCGTGTTCAAGGCGCTGTTCACCGAAGAAGACCAGTGCGATATGATACTGAACGAACCGGAAAACCTGGCCGAAACCGGTATCGAGATCATTGCCAAGCCTAAAGGCAAACGCCCGGCAGCCATTACCCAGCTTTCCGGTGGAGAAAAAACACTGACGGCCACCGCGCTGCTGTTTGCTATTTACCTGATAAAACCCGCCCCGTTCTGTATACTGGATGAGGTGGATGCCCCGCTGGACGATGCCAACGTAGGCAAGTTCACCAACATGATCCGTAAGTTCTCCGATAACTCGCAGTTCATTATTGTTACGCACAATAAGCAAACCATGGCTGCGGTAGACGTGATTTACGGCGTAACCATGCAGGAGCCGGGTGTGAGCAAGCTGGTGCCGGTGGATTTCAGGAGCCTGAATTAATGAATAATTAAGAATTAATGATTAAGAATAAGGGGGTGGGAGGTAAAAGTAGGCAGCAGATAAGGGGAGGGGAGAAATGAGGGATAGAAAGTTGGAAGATAGGAGATAGGAGATAGGAGATAGGGAGAGTGGAAAAAATTCTTGTGGGATAGGGAAAAAATTCCTATATTTGTAGGAAAGGAGGAGATAAATATGGCAAAAGCAATAAAAGCAAGCAACGCCATGCCTTCCAAAATGCAGCCTGTTGCAAGCGTAAAGAAGAGTGAGGAAAGCGCTTTATCGTCCAACCCGGTTTCCAGTGTTCAGCAGGCCTTCCAGAATATTGACCTGCAAAATCATTACCAGGTGGTAAGCACCGCGCTTAACGGCGTATATGCAGATACTTTTATTAAGTTTGTTGACCTG
The DNA here is from genome assembly GCF_035761305.1 of Chitinophaga sp. Classification (GTDB taxonomy): domain Bacteria; phylum Bacteroidota; class Bacteroidia; order Chitinophagales; family Chitinophagaceae; genus Chitinophaga. The sequence goes on from NZ_DASTRI010000134.1 coordinate 11,734, forward strand.
GTCAATATATCCAGGAACGAGTTGGCAGCAGCTATGAATATTTCAACCAAAACCATTAAAAATAAACTGGCAGATAAAGAGCCGCTGGACCCTAATCAGGGTGAGCATCTTTTAAAAATCATTTCACTTTTTGAGTTGGGAGAAAAAATTTTCGGTGGCCTCGAACCCTTTAAACGCTGGTTAGAAAAACCTTTCTTCGGCAAATCACAAAAGCCCGAAGATTTTATGAAAACCACCGGTGGTGTAGAGCTTATCATAGACGAGCTTAAACGCCTCGCATACGGTGATGTCATTTAACCCTGGCAATGAGAGTATTCAGGATTGCTTATAAAGCATATACCCAAGACCTTACTCCCTCCAAAGCAAACGGCCGCTGGGCAGCAGCCGGTAAAGCCGTAGTATATGCCGCCGGCTCGGTGGCCCTGGCCGTGCTGGAAAACCTGGTCAGGCGAAAAGGAGAGGGATTTAATGACGACTATAATATTATGGTCATTGACCTGCCACCCTCCCTTAAAGTACAAACCATTACGGCAGACCAGCTCCCGGCCGGCTGGAATGATATACTGGATTATTCAAAATGCCAGCCACTGGGCAACCGCTGGTATGATGAAGGGAAGTACCCGGTATTAAAAGTACCTTCCGCCATTGTTCCCCGGGAGTTTAATTATGTGTTCAATACCAATCACCCTGATTTTAATAAAGTAAAGCTGGTTGAAGTAACCGGTTTTATACCAGATCCGCGGATTGAGGAGCTATTAAAAAGTGGCTGATTTTCTGCTACATCCCGTTATGCTGCCTCTCATCATTTTTTTGAACCTCTAAATTTGCATATTGAGGCAGCGCACAGTATTTTAGTTTTTGCAATCGATTTATAAAATAGCAGCGCGGAATGAAAAACTGGTTACTTGCTTACAGCCTATTGGCCACAGCGGCAATAGGCATGATCTCCTGTCAGTCTAACACTTCAGAAAAAAAAGACACCCGGCAGTCCGACTCACTGGCTATGCGGGAAAAATTTGCGGAATCGCCGGTACTGGATGCTAAAACCTCCCTGCAGCACATACAGGTGGAAGATGGTTTTAAAGTGCAGCTGGTAGCCTCCGAGCCACAGGTATCTGTGCCTGTAGCCATGACCTTTGATGAGAAAGGCCGTATGTGGGTAGTAGAAATGATGGGATATATGCCCGACACGGTGGGTACCGGTGAAGATATGCGTAACGGCCGGGTAGTTATACTGGAAGACACTAATAAAGACGGTGTGGTAGACAGCCGTAAAACTTTTATGGACTCACTGGTGCTGCCGCGCGCCATTTGCCTGGTAGAAAACGGGGTGCTGGTGGCAGAGCCGCCTAAACTATGGTTCGTGGAGAACAACGGCGACCATGCCGGTAAAAAAACACTGGTGGACGATAAGTATGCAGAAGGCGGCAACGTGGAGCACCAGCCCAACGGGCTGCTGCGCGCCATGGACAACTGGATCTATAACGCCAAATCAGATAAGCGCTACCGGAAAGCAGGCAATAAATGGCTGATAGAGCATACGCATTTCCGGGGGCAGTGGGGTATTTCGCAGGACAACTACGGCCGCCTCTTTTATAATAACAACTCGGAAAACCTGCTGGGCGACTACTTTAGCCCGGGCCTGGGCGCTACCAATGAGGCGCAGCGTACCGTGGCGGGTTTTGATCAGCATATTGTACCGGATAACCGCGTATATCCCATACGTCCCACACCGGGTGTGAACCGGGGCTATATGAAAGGCATACTGGATGATAGCCTGCGCCTGGTGAACTTTACCGCTGCCTGCAGCCCCCTGATATACCGTGGCGGCCTGTTTGGCGACGCCTATGCCGGCAATGCCTTTGTAGCAGAACCCTCTGCCAACCTTATTAAACGGAATATATTGCAGGATAGCGGCTATATTGTTACCGGTAAGCAGGCTTATGCCGGCCGCGAGTTCCTGGCCAGCACTGACGAGCGTTTTCGCCCGGTAAGCTTATATACCGGCCCGGATGGTGCCCTGTATATACTGGATATGTACCGCGGTATTATCCAGCACAAAACCTACCTTACGCCTTACCTCAAGAACGAGATTAAGATGCGGAGCCTTACGCAGCCGCTGAACTGCGGCCGTATTTACCGCGTAATACCATCCAATGCCAAAAACGTACAGGCGGTAACGTTACCCGACGATCCTGCAGGGCTGCTGGCCATGCTGGACCATCCCAACGGCTGGGTGCGCGACCGCGCGCAGCAGCTGATCGTAGACCGACATTATACCTCCCTGGTACCCCAGCTGCGGCAAAGGCTGCACCAGGACACTGCCCAAAAGCCCTGGGGCGCGCTGCATGCCCTGTGGACCCTGGAAGGCCTGGGCCAGTTGCAGGTGGAGGATGTAGCCGCCGTACTGCAGGCTTCCAACCCGTACGTGCGCCTGCAGGCGCTGGCCGCCATGCCGGCTGTTATTACGCCACAGCAGGTAAGCCGCGTGGTGCAGCTGATCACTCCTTTAGCGCAAAGTGTGCTGCAGGCGCCCTCCGTTGCCCTGCTGCTGCCTTATATAAAACATGTGAACCCTGCTGCTGCCGCCCAGCTGCAAACCGTGCTGCTGCATAAATATGCAAATGACCGTTATGTAACAGACGCCATTATTGCCAACAACGCCGGCCATGAACAACAGCTGCTGGATGAAGTAACCAAATGGAATGCAGATACTTCATTACTGATACGGCACCGCCTGAAAAGAGTGTTATCAGATATTGAGAAGCAACGTAAGGCCCGGCTGAGTGCAGGCCTGGAAAAGCAATACCCCAAGGGAGTGAAGATATTTAAAACCGTTTGCCAAACCTGCCATGGCTCCGACGGTAATGGCATACAATCCCTGGCGCCGCCACTGAACGAGTCACAGTGGGTAAACGGGGATAAGAACAAGATGATTGCCATTGTATTATTTGGCCTAAGCGGTCCGGTGAATGTAAACGGCAAGGTTTACAAAGCGCCGGAGGTAAGCGGCGAAATGCCCGGCATTGGCAGCAACGATGAGTTTTCAGACAGCGATATTGCGGAAGTGATCAGCTTTATCCGCGGCTCATGGAGCAATAAGGCGGGCAAGGTTACTGAAAAGGATGTACAGAAAGTGCGTCAGCAGTATAAAGGCCGCGACAAGTCGTTTGTGCAGGAAGAGCTGAAGTAGGAAATGTAAAATGCAAAATGTAAAATCCTGAACGTAAAAGGTTGAATGCTAACAACCAACGGCTGCAGACAGGAAATAATTGTTACTATACGAAGCATTCATTGTGCCCTTTTCAGGAGAAAGCAATGACTGCTTCGTATTTTATTGCCGTAATTGATAATTCGTAGTTATTCGCATTCATGATAATTTTCAAAGGCACGCATGCTCCGCTTTGCGGAGTCGTAATTGACTTACGGTTGTTTCGTGAACGCAATCCTATCGCCAAAGGCTATATGATATTTATCACAGAAACCCGCATTCACTTCTACCACATACTGGGCTTTTTTGTAGGAGGGCAGGCTTTCTTCTGACTGGGGCGTTGTATATTTCTGTATAGACACAATCTCCTTTTTGTCATCTATATAAATAATATCCAGGGAAATATAGGTGTCTTTCATCCAGAAGGATTGTTCTGCTGCCTCGGAAAAAATAAACAGCATACCCTGTTCGTCCGACATAGACCGGCGGCGCATAAGGCCCTGGGCCCTTTCGTCATCTGTTTCGGCAATTTCAATGTCTATTTTACGGAGGGTGTCGTTATTGGTTTTGCTTATAAAAGACAGCTCGCCCTCTTTTTTAAATTGAGGACCGTTATCCGTAACCGCAGGCGGGGTAGCTGCCGTATTGCCGGCAGACGTGTTTTCTGTGGAATGTGAGGCCCGGTTGCCGCAGCCGGCAATGTACAGGCAGAAAGTCACATTTAATATCCATTTGGTAGCAGGTAGCAGCATTTTTACAAATCTCATGACCCTGAAGTTAGGAAAGTTTTTTATTTTTAGAAGAATGCTGAAACCGTTCTAAAATTCCACTATTATGCATCGCAGATCATTCCTCAAAACCACAGCCCAGGCAGGCGTTGCCTATTCCGCATTACCGCTGCTGTCATCCCTGCAACGTACGGCTCCTTTTAAGCTGGCGCTCATTGGCTCCGGCTGGTGGGGCATGAACATACTGCGCAGCGCATTGCAGCATGGCGGCTGCAGGCTGGCAGCTATTTGCGATGTGGACGAGCGGCAGTCCAATGCAGCGCTTACTGTTATCAATACCCTTACATCCGACAAGCCGGTAACGTACAGGGATTACCGTGAGCTGCTGCATAAAGAAAAGCCCGAGATCGTGATTGTGGCCACACCGGACCACTGGCACCCGCTGATTGCCGTTGCTGCCATGCAGCAGGGCGCCCATGTATATGTGGAAAAGCCTATTTGCCACACCATCAATGAGGGCAAAGCCATGGTTAAAGCTGCCCGCCAGTACAACCGGGTGGTGCAGGTAGGTACGCACCGCCGCGCATCGCCGCACAATATTTCCGGCATGCAGTTCCTGAAATCCGGTAAGGCCGGTAAAATAGGCATGGTGCGCGCTTTTGTACATTATGCCGGCGGCCCGGGAAAAATGGTGCCGGATGAGCCGGTACCCCAGGGCCTGAACTGGGACATGTGGTGCGGGCCTGCACCCATGCGCGCGTATAATCCTACCATCCACCCCAAAGGGTTCCGGCAGTACCTGGATTACGCCAACGGACAGCTGGGCGACTGGGGCATTCACTGGATGGACCAGATACTATGGTGGACAGAGGAAAAATACCCGCGTAAAGTGTTTTCGTCCGCCAACCGTTTTATTAAAGCGGATAATACCGATGCGCCGGACACGCAAAACGTGATCTTTGAATTTGAGTCGTTTACCGCTACCTGGGAACATCGCATGTACGCGGGTAATGAAGCGGAAAAAACCAATGTAGGCTGCTACTTTTACGGCACCGAAGGCACCTTTCATATGGGCTGGCTGGATGGGTGGACCTTTTACCCGGCCGATAAAAAGAAATCCATTATTCATGAAGCGCCCAGGCTGCATAAGCCCGATGACCAGAACATTCCCGAGCTATGGGCGGATTTTATACAATCCATCCGGCAAAACCGTTTGCCCATATGCGATATTGCCATTGGGCAGCGCTCTACCAACATGAGCCTGCTAGGCATGTTATCCTATAAGCTGGGCCGCAGCATTGAGTGGGATGGGGAACAACAGCTGATCAAAAACGATGCGGCAGCCAATAAGCTGCTGCAACGGGCGTATAGAGGGGAGTGGGAATATCCCGCGTAGCGGGATCGTAATTGAATAATCCGTAATTACAATCACACCGCCAGCTCTTCTTCGCTGAACTCCTCATCCGTATAATCTTTGATCTCATTGTAAACAGTGTCGCGCTCAACGGGGCGGCGGCCTGCCTGTTTAATGAGCATGGCCAGCTGCGCAGTGCTGAGGGATGGCTTTTGTTCCTCTGCGCCGGCCATGGAGTATATTTTGGTGGTATCGTCAATAGTGCCGTCCAGGTCATTTACCCCAAAGGAGAGGGTGAGCTGTGACGTGCTTCTGCCCAGCATAGGCCAGTAGGCTTTCAGGTGGGGGAAGTTATCCATGTACAAACGCGCTACGGCATACATCTTCAGGTCCTCAATAATACCGGACTCTTTTACGTGCGACATTTCATTGTCTTTATTGCGGAACTTCAGCGGTATAAAGGTGTTGAAGCCATGGGTTTCGTCCTGCAGCTGGCGCAGGCGCTCCATATGATCTATGCGGTGGTGGTATTGTTCTATATGGCCGTACAGCATGGTGGCATTGGTAACCATGCCCAGGTTATGCGCGGTTTTGTGAATGTTTAACCAGCCTTCTGCATCTACCTTGTCATGGCATATCTGGGCGCGTATATCCGGGGCAAATATCTCTGCGCCGCCGCCGGGCATGGATTGCAGGCCGGCTTCGTTCATAATGCGCATACCTTCTTCCACGCTTACTTTGGCTTTGCGGAACATATAGTCCAGCTCCACGGCGGTAAAGCCTTTGATATGCAGGTCCGGGCGGTGGGCTTTTATTTTGCGCATCAGCTCACAAAAGAACTCCATATTCATTTTGGGATGCACGCCGCCTACAATATGTACTTCTGTAACAGGCTGGCCGTCATAGCGTTTTACAATGTTCAGCATATCGTCTATGCTCAGCTCCCAGCCTTCTTCCCGGTGCTTATAGGAGCGGGAGTAAGCGCAGAACTTGCAGGTAAAAATGCAAACATTGGTAGGCTCTATATGAAAGTTGCGGTTAAAATAGGTTTTGTGTCCGTGCAGGCGTTCCCGTACCTGGTTGGCAAGGGCGCCAAGAAAAGAAACATCTGCTTTCTCGAACAGGGTAATACCTTCTTCCGGTGTAAGCCGTTGCTGGGCCAGTACTTTTTCTCCTATCTGTTTCAGTGAAGCATCCAGGCTGGATTGCTGCAGGAGGGCTCCCACAGCAGGATAATCAGTCATTCTCATCGTCATCGAACTTTAAGTATTTTAACGGTCTTGGTGCTGTTCCGGTAAATTAATTTCACAAAATAAACACCATTTGGCTCATTTACCAAATCAAAGGTAAACCGGTTGCTGGCATTAATAGCCGAACCCTGCTGCCGGGCAACCAGCTGGCCAAGCGTATTGTAAATGGCAATAGCGTCCAGGTCGGCCGGCGGTTCCAGGAATGTTACCAACACCTGGTCTGTAAAGGGATTGGGCGTAACGGTAAAGCCCTGCTGCTTCAGGAAGGTATTGGTGGTTTTGGTAACAATATTGATATTATCCAGGTAGATATTGTTCTCGTAATTGGAAATGTTGCGGAACACCACCCTGAACTGCCCGAAACGGATGTAGGGCGTGAGGTTTACCGAGTCTTTTCTCCACTCCGTGGCAGCGGGCACAAATTCTGCGGCGGTGGGCGTAGGGCGGGTAACCAGGTTAGGTCCCCATTTGCCGTACACGCTGTCGAGCGTTTGCCCGCAATCCACGGTAACCAGCACCTGCAGGGAGTCCCAGGGATTATTCACCGCGTTCAGGCTGGTTTGTACGGCTGCTGCTACGTCAAAGAGCAGGAATACCGAGTCGTAGCCCTGGGCGTTTATGACCGGCGAGTACAGGTCGTCTATGGCGCCGTTGGTGGCATAGCCCAGGTTACGCATTACTGCAGACTGGCTGCCGGATTTGGCGGCGTCGCGGGTAAGCTCCCAGGTGAAGCCGCCGTCGGGGTTCCAGATGTCCCAGCCATTGGCCGGCGGGAAAGTGGCGCTTTCAAACCCTTCTGACAAAGGCAGGCTGGCAGGTGCAAAGTAGCGGAAGCTGGCGGCCGCCGTATCGTTTTCCGGTGCTTCATCTGTTACGCCGTTAGGCAATGAAGTATAGGCGGTGATAATGTGGTTGCCTGTACCGGCGGTACCGGCAGGCAGCTGTACGGTTTCCTCTTTCAGTGCGGTGAGGCTGCCGGTCCAGTTAAAGGTTTGCGGGGCGCCGCCGTCTACCTGGTAGCTGATGCGCACGTTGGTAAGCGTTTGAGCGCCCTTGTTCTTCAGCACAACGCGGGGGGTAAAGCCGGCGCCGCATATTTGTCCTAATGGTGCGTTAACGGTGGCTACGGCGGCATCGTTGTTCTTCAGGTTCACGGGAGTGCAGCCGTCGGAGGTAAGCAGCGTGGTGCGGATGTTATCCAGCACATAGCGCATACGGATGGATTGTTCGGTGGTAAACAGGTGCATGCAGGCATCGTCCGTATAGTCCATATAGTTCATGAACATAAAACCCGGTGCGGTGCTGGTGCAATTATCTGTTTGCGGAAAGGAGGGGCAGCCGTAGGTGCGTTTACCCTGCAGGGGGGTATCATCAATACCGTCGTCTACGGTGCAGCGGGAGGTGGAGCCGTCGCCGTCATCATCTCCCCATATATGGCGCAGGCCAAAGTAGTGGCCTATTTCATGCGTAGCGGTACGGCCCCGGTTAAAGGGGCTGGCAGCGCTGCCGGTGGTGCCAAAGCCGGTGTACAGGATTACCACGCCCTGTTCTGCAGCGGGAAAGGTGTTATCGGGCGGCGTGGCTACGCCCAGGTAGCTGTTGCCCAGGTTACATACCCATATGTTCAGGTAGCGGTCCGGGTCCCAGGCATCGGAGCCGCCGGTAGCGCTGTATTTTACTTCGTAGGCGGCATTTACGCCGGCGTCAAACGGTGCGTGGTTGGAGGTTACCCGCACTATGCCATTGGTAGGGTCGCCGTCGGGCGTGCGCTGCGCCAGGCAAAAGTTAATGGCCGAATTGCCGATCAGCTGCTTCCATGCAGCCGGTACGGAGCTGGTATCGGGGTTGGCGCCGGTATAGTCTTCATTCAATACCTGTATCTGTGAAGCTACCTGCGCATCTGTTACCTGGGCAGGGTTGGAGAGTACGATGTGCACAACTACCGGCACGTTCACCACCGGCTCTGATGCGCCTTTGAGCAGTATGGCCTGCTGTTTTTTAAGGGCTATCGCTTTCACAAGGCGTTGTTCCATGGCATCGTGCTGCTGCTGCAGGAAAGGGTATTGCAGTATCTTGTTACGGATAGCATCTTCCGTGGCGCAGCTACGCTGTGCCTGTAACGGTGACAGATACACTAAACATAGGATGAGGAAAATAGCAGTGCGCAATTGTTGCTGGTTTTATAGTGATTTGCCTGGTAGCAAGATACGATCTTAAACGGGAACCTTACTGAAAGGATCGATGAACAGGCGTTTATTACTGGTTAGTAACAGGTTGCTGTTGATTAAAGCAGGGCGCCCGCAATGCAGCCGCACATCAGGCAGGCAATGGTGCCGCCGATGAGTGATTTTACTCCCAGCTCTGTGAGGTTGCGGCGCTGGTTAGGCGCCAGCTGGCTGATACCGCCTATCTGGATGCCGATGGAAGCAAAGTTGGCAAACCCGCACAGCGCATAAGTAGCTATCAACAGTGATTTGGGATCCTGGATGGTGTGGGCGGCCTTCATGTTACCCAGTGATATATAAGCCACAAACTCGTTCAGGATGGTTTTTTCGCCCAGCAGCTGCCCAATGGAAACCATGTCCTGCTGCGCCACGCCAATCAGCCAGGCTACCGGTGCAAACACATATCCCAGTATCATTTGCAGGGAAAGCTCCTGGTAACGCCCGCCGGTGATGCCGGCTACCTGCGCATTCAGGCTGGTAATGCCGCCTACCCATCCCATCAGGGCATTGGCCACATACATCATGGCGGTAAATACCAGCAGCATGGCGCCTACGTTCACGGCCAGCTTCAGGCCGTCGGTAGTACCCAGGGAAAGGGCGTCCAGGAAGTTATCACCCAGCTTTTCCCTGGGTATTTTCAGCTCCTTTGAAATTTCATCATCATGCGTTTGCGGGAACAGTATTTTAGATACCACAATGGCTGCGGGCGCGCTCATGATCGACTGGCTGAGCATGTGCAGCGCAAAGTAGTGCTGCTGTACGGGGTCGGTGCCGCCCAGCATACCAACATAGGCTGCCAGCACACTGCCGGCGGTATTGGCCATACCGCCTATCATGATACAAAGTATCTCGGAGCGGTTCATGGCTTCCAGGTAGGGGCGTATCATCAGCGGGGCTTCTGTTTGACCCAGGAATATATTGGCGGCGGTGGAAAGGCTTTCCGCACCGGAGATCTTTAGTTTATTCAGCAGGTACGCAAATACATACACGATCTTTTGCAGCACGCCCAGGTAGTACAGGATAGAGGATAATGCGGCAAAGAAAATGATGTTGGGCAGCACCTGCACTGCAAATACGTAGGCCCAGCTGCCATTGGGATCGGCCAGGTTGCCGAAAATGAACTCGGTGCCTTTATGGCTAAGGTTAATGAGGTCTACAAAGGAGCCTGACACTTTTTCCAGGATGATCTTGAAAATATCCGGCGGGCATAGCTTCGTGTATACCGAAATGGTTAACAGCAGGCCGGTGGCCAGGATGGTCCATTTTATCAGCTCTATTTTATCGCGTTTGTACAGCAGCCATATCAAACCCCCTATGATGCAGATGCTAACGGTAATGGCTAAATTAGGCAGGGTGAACTGCAGGGCGCGCACAATACCGAAAAAGAATACCAGCAAACAGGCCAGCGCAATTACAATGCCGGGTGCATCGGCGTTCAGGCGCTTGTTGATCTCAACAGGGTTCCCGTCAACATTCACAAACTTTTCAGTTGCTGCAGCCGGCGTGCGCATACGGCGGATGCGGTTCACGATCGTATATACCACAATAACGCCAAAGGCCAGCCAGAATACCGGCTGGTCGCCGATGCGCGTATTCAGCACGCCCATGGCAAACATTACCTGGGCAAAAATGCCCATAGCCACCAGTTTCCAGTCAATTGCCCGGCGGTTGTTGCTGAGCAGAAAGCATACGGCTACCAGGAAAAGCATGCCAATGCCACCGCGCAGCAGGTTATACCAATGAAAAGACATATTCGGATTTAGATAGTGTTAAGCAAATTAGCAGCAAATAAAATGGAAAATACGCGTTTCAGCAATTAAGTTATTGCCGGAGGCAAAGTTTTTACACAAAAGTGTAGGTATAGATGTTTTTTTGCATATTTTCTTCACCTTTGCGGAACCAACTATTCACGGGCTGTTATATGCACAATCAAACGGAAAAAAAGACCATTGCATTATTGGAGTTAGGCGGATCGCATGTTGAATGCCTGTATGCGCAGGTGTTGTTCCTGCAGCCCACGCACGAAGTACATGTAATCTGTAACCGTCACCTGTGGCCTGAGCTGGCGCATATGGAAGGCATCAGCGGACATCAGCTGCACGACACCGGCGGCTCCCGCAGGCAGGTGATCGCCCAGGTGAAAAAATACCTGAAAGCGCATCATATCCAGTACCTGGTGATCAATACCACGGAAATATCCCTGGTGCGCGACCTGGTACTGCGCCTGCTGTTCAGCCGTATTAACATTACCGGTATTGTGCATAATGCCCGCAAGCTCAATAACAGCTTTACCATGCGGAAAATGACCGGGCTGAAGGTAAAGAAATTCTTTGTGCTGAACGATGCGCTGCTGGCGCATATACATGCTGCCAAAGGCACGGCGGTAAGCAGCTTTTACCCGGTGTTTTTTCCGCATACAGGCAAGCCGCTGCCCAAGCAGGAAGGGGAGTGCTGGGTAGGGGTGCCGGGCAGCATTGACGGCAGCCGCCGCGATTATACGACCCTGCTGGAGCAGATACATACCCATGGATTGCCGCCTGACATGAAAATCATTTTCCTGGGCGGCTTTTATCCCGAACGTGACCCCGACATTGCCGCCCGGCTGAATGCCCTGCCGCCCGACCTTCGGCAGCAGCTGGTAACATTCGGGCCGGAGCTGGTGCCGCAGCCGGTATTTGACAGCTGGATGCGGCAAACAGATGTGCTGCTGCCGCTGCTGCACCCCGGCGTGCATAAATTCCCCGAGTACCTGACTACCCGCATTTCCGGGGCTTACAATCTTTCATTCGGGTACCAGGTGCCGCTGCTGATGGAACAGTCTTTCAGCACCTGGGGCGACCTGGCGCAGCATGCGCTGTTTTACGCCGTGCCGGATCTGCCGGCCGTTTTACGGCAGCTGGCAGCCAACCCCGCGCCACTACACGCCAAACGCGCGGGCATAGCCGCCGATCCCAAATTCAGCCTGGCAGTACAGCGGGCCAGGTACCTGGCGCTGGCGGAGCAAGCATAACGGGTACAACACATACAATATTTGTATTAATTGATTGAAAAACTTATTTTTGCGGCACTAGAGTACATTAACCCTCTTTTAA
>NZ_DASTRI010000135.1:0-24676 GCF_035761305.1 Chitinophaga sp.
AAAAAGCAAAAAGTAAAAAGAAGAAAGCGGATGCTTAACGCCGAATGCCTGATCAGGCGTTGAACGCTAAATGCAGGAGAGTGGGGCATTACACCAGGTTTCAACCAACACGCCTGCTTAACGCCGTGTCCAGGTTTTGCCTTTTACTTTTTACCTTTTTACTTTTTGTTTCGTACTTCAAAATTGATACAAAATTCAGTGCTACTTTTGTACGGGTATGAAAGTGCCAGTCATAATTGTATGAAAGTTTTAGCAGTAGAAGACAGCCGGGAAATAGCCGTCAGCATACGTGATTTTCTTTCGCGGGAAGGATATATTTGTGAGCTGGCCTATGGTTTTGAGGAGGCCAGGGAAAAGCTGTCGTTATTTACCTACGACTGCATTCTGCTGGATATTATGCTGCCGGACGGCATTGGTTTGGAGCTGCTGAAATTTATTAAAAAAGAGCATATAGAAAGCAGCGTGCTCATCCTTTCTGCCAAAGATGCGCTGGACGATAAGGTAGAAGGGCTGGAACGCGGCGCGGATGATTACATTACCAAACCCTTTCACCTGCCGGAGTTGCACGCCCGCCTGCGCGCCATGTACCGCCGCAACCGCCTGGCCGGCAATAATATTGTTTCCTTTAACGAAATTACTTTAAACACCGATACCCTGGAGGCCCGGGTGAATGATGTTGTGCTGGATATTACCCGTAAGGAGTTTGAGCTGCTGCTTTACCTGGTGGTGAACAAGAACCGCGTGCTCTCGCGCCAGTCCATAGCCACCCACCTGTGGGGGGATTATACAGATAATTTGTCTAATTTTGATTTTGTTTATCAGCATATTAAGAACCTGCGTAAGAAGATCAGCGCGGCCAACGGAGCAGACTACATCGCAACAGTTTACGGATTGGGGTACAAGTTTAGTGCAACCAGTGCTTAAAGCAGGCAGGCGCGGTAAGCAACAAATACGCGAGCATGAAGTTAGTTGACAAATTTTCCCTTTGGTTCATTGCAATTCTTGTAGTAATAACGCCTATTACCGCATACATTTGCTATTACAACCTGGAAAGGAATATTAATAAAGCCGAAATTACCCGGCTGAAGGAAATAAATGTAATAACTGCAGAGCACCTAAGCAAAGGAGTAACTACCCCTGCTGTTTCAAACAGCACCGTGGTAACAGCAGTAACGGGGGCCCTGCCCGAAAGCCGTGTGCAGGTAGCGATAAAGGACGTTTACGATAATCACGCCAACGGCATGATTAGCCTGCTTACCGTTAACTCCTACTTTGATATACAGGGGCGTCATTATCTTATATCTTCCCATAACCACATACCGAGCGCCAAGCAGATTTATACTGTTATACTGGACACTGTTTTCTGGAAGCTGCTGCTGATTATATTATGCGTAGCCGTTACCATACGGCTGGTATCTCAGCGCATACTGCATTCACTGCGCCTTACCATGAAAACCATCCAGGGCTTTCAGCTCAGGCAAAAGGTGCAGTTTCCTGTTAGCGGTACCCGCGAGTTCAAAGAGCTGAACGGGTTTCTGCAGAAAATGACGGATAAGGCGGTTGATGAATATGTGGCCATTAAAGAGTTCAGCGAAAACGCTTCCCATGAGCTGCAAACGCCCGTGGCCATATTGCGTAATAAGGTAGAGATGCTGAGCGAAACCTATATAAGCGAAGAGCAGGCCGTTTTACTGGGCGACATGCAGAACGCCATTGAAAAGCTGTCGAAGATACACCGTTCGCTTACCCTGCTGGCCAAGCTGGAGAACAACGAGTACACCGTGTCGGAGCAAATTAAGTTTTGCAAAATAGCCAAAGATGTGCTGGCGGCTTATGAAGACCGCATTGGCATGAAAAACATTTCTGTAAAAACCTGTATTGATAAAAGCATCATGCTGAAGATACACCCGGTGCTGGCAGACATGCTGATGAATAACCTGCTGGGCAATGCCGTGCGCCATAACGTGCAGGACGGCAGCATTGAAGTGGTGCTAACGCAGAAAAAGCTGGTAGTAAAAAATACAGGCCTGCCGCCGGTAATGCCCACAGCAGAGCTGTTCAAGCGGTTTAAAAAAAGTAACCAGTGCAGCGACAGTGTGGGCCTGGGGCTGGCCATTGTAAAACAGATATGTGATGTAAGCGGCTTTGGCATATCTTACAGCTATAAGAACCAGCTGCATATACTGCAGGTAGATTTTCAACCTAAGCAAAAGGGAGAGGCGCCCGTTGCCGTGCCGGATCATTTAGCGCCTGCCCTTGCATAAATTCCACACTACTATCTAAATAAATAGCAGCACATTCAAGCGCGTGTTGTGTGAAACCTTTGTCCATAAAGCATTACAGCCAACAGCGCCGCGCAAAAAAAATCCGTTTTTCTGCTGGAAAAAAATCATTTCTTCAAATTTACTTCAAAATGATGTAGTCATTTTGCGGTTGGATTTACAGCTTTCGTAAACAATTCGCAAAACCGCCTGTTCATGTTTGAGAGGAAATATTTGTTTATTCTTTCATTTTTAATCTTTGCCAACAGCTCTCTTTTAAGTGCGCAACAAACCCTTACCCTGAAAGATGCGATACAAACGGCAATAAATAATTATGGGACCATTAAAGCCAAATCCAGCTACGCTGCATCGTCACAGGCCAGCGTGGAACAGGCCCGGCGCGATTACCTGCCCAACCTGAATATATCTGCCCAGCAGGACTACGGTACCATTAACGGGCAAAACGGCCCGCTGTACGGCTTTGGCGGCCTTGCGGCCGGTTCCTCCGGCCAGCCCTTACCTGATCAGAACTGGAATGCCGCCTTTGGCGGATTATACCTCACCAATATTAACTGGGATTTTTTTGCTTTTGGCCGCGCCAAAGAAAAAATCAAAACAGTGCAAGCGGTTGCTACCAGGGACACTAAAGACTGGCAGCAAGAAATTTTCCAACAGGAAGTAAAGGTAGCAGCCGCTTACCTGAATTTGCTGGCCGCGCAAAAGCTTACCCAGTCATACCAGAAGAACCTGAACCGGGCAGATACTTTCCGCCGCGTGGTAGTAACCCGTGTATTGAACGGGCTAAACCCGGGGGTAGACTCTTCGCAGGCGAATGCAGAAGTATCTAACGCTAAAATTGCGCTCACCCGCGCGCTGGATTTCCAGCAAACCCAGGCCAACCAGCTGGCGCAGCTCATGGGCGTTCCGCCCCAGCCCTTTAGCCTGGACACCTTTTTTATAGCCCGTGTGCCGGCTGTGTTAACCGATTCGGCGGATGTAGCCAACCATCCCACGCTGCAGTGGTTCAAAAGCCGTATAGCAGCAAGCGATGAGCAGGCGAAATATTATCACACCTTCAACTTCCCGGTGTTTTCCCTGGTGGGCATATTACAAACCCGCGGCTCCGGCTTTGAGCCATCCTACAATGCCGCTAACCTGGACGCCTATACGCATGCGTATTGGGATGGGGTTAAGCCCACCCGCACCAACTACCTGGTAGGCATTGGCGTTACCTGGAACCTTACGCAGCCGTTGCGCGTATCGCGGCAGGTAAAGGCCCAGCAGCTGATCAGCAAAGGGCTGCAGGCAGAGTATGAGCTGGCAGACCAGCAGCTGCGCGCACAGCTGCAGCTGTCGGACACCCGCATCAGCAATGCGCTGGACAATTACCGC
The DNA here is from genome assembly GCF_035761305.1 of Chitinophaga sp. Classification (GTDB taxonomy): domain Bacteria; phylum Bacteroidota; class Bacteroidia; order Chitinophagales; family Chitinophagaceae; genus Chitinophaga. The sequence continues at coordinate 3,654 of NZ_DASTRI010000135.1, forward strand.
GAAGCGCCCGTGCAGGTAAAAGCCGCATCCGACGCCTACCTGCAAAAATCTGTGCTGTACAAAAACGGCCTTACCAACCTGGTAGATGTAACGCAGGCGCTGTACACCCTCATCAGGGCCGAAACAGACCGGGATATCGCTTACAGCAACGTATGGCAGGCATTATTGCTGAAAGCTTCTGCCAGCGGGGATTTTAACCTGTTTGAAGGACAGCTTTAGCACAAAAACCGGTATTGATCATTCACATAAAAGTATTATGAATCTTATTCGTTTTGCACTTCGTAAGCCTATTACCATCCTGGTGCTGGTAGCCGGGTTATTCTTTTTCGGTATAAAAGCGGTCAATACCATCAAGATCGATATTTTCCCGAAGCTGGATATGCCGGTGATATACCTGTCGCATCCCTTTGGAGGTTATACCTCCTCACAAATGGAGGCATTCTTCGGCAAACAATACATCAATATATTATTGTTCGTAAACGGGGTAAAGAGCATTGAAACCAAAAATATACAGGGGTTAACGCTTATCAAGATCAACTTTTATCCCGGTACTAACATGGCGCAGGCAGCTGCGGAGGTGAGCGCTTTTTCCAACCGTATACAGGCCATCTTTCCGCCAGGCTCCAACCCGCCTTTTATTGTGCGTTTTGACGCATCTACCGTGCCGGTAGGGCAGCTGGTGCTGAGCAGCGACAAACGCAGTAATAACGAGCTGCTGGATATGGCCAATGTGTACGTGCGCTCGTCCTTTACTTCCATTCCCGGGCTTATAGGTTCCGTACCTTTTGGCGGTAACGTTCGTACGGTGGTAATAAAGGTTGACCCCGAGCTGATGCGTTCCCACCATCTTACGCCCGACCAGGTGGTGGAAGCGCTGCGCCTTAACAACCAAACAGCGCCTTCCGGTAACGTGCGCATTGGCGATAAGAACTACATTACGCCTACCAACACCACTATCAGGCAGATAAAGGATTTTGAGGATATTCCCATTTATAAGAACGGGGTGCAGAACCTGTACCTGCGGGATGTAGCTACTGTAGAAGACGGCGCGGACGTAACCACCAACTATGCGCTGGTGAACGGCCGCCGCTCGGTGTACCTGAATATTGCAAAAGCAGCAGATGCCTCCACCTGGGAAGTGGTGCAAAGCCTGAAAAAAGCATTGCCCCGCATACAGTCGCAGCTGCCGGAAGATGTGAAGCTGAGCTACGAGTTTGACCAATCCACCTATGTAATCAACTCCGTAAAAAGCCTGCTGAGCGAAGGGGTGATAGGCGCTGTGCTCACCGGCTTAATGGTGCTGCTGTTCCTGGGCGACCTGCGGGGCGCGCTGATTGTGATACTTACCATACCAACGTCTATTATATCCGGTGTGCTGTTCCTGAGCCTCTTTGGCCAAACCATTAACATTATGACGCTGAGCGGCCTGGCGTTGGCCATTGGCATACTGGTAGATGAAAGTACGGTAACCATAGAAAACATACACCAGCACTTTGCCCTGGGCAAACCCAAGGCCCTGGCCATTTGGGATGCGTGTAAGGAAATAGCCTTTCCCAAGCTGCTTATCCTGTTTTGTATACTGGCGGTGTTTGCGCCTGCCTTTACCATGGGCGGCATACCAGGCTCCCTGTTCCTGCCGCTTTCCCTGGCCATTGGTTTCAGCATGATCGTTTCCTACTTCCTGGCGCAAACCTTTGTGCCGGTAATGGCCAACTGGATCATGAAGGTAAAGCACCACAAAGCGGCAGACGGCCATGTGCTTACAGATAAGGAAGAATTTGAAGCCACCGGCCTGCATACCGGTGAAAGCACCTGGGACCAGAAGAAAGCGCTGGTAGAAAGAAGCGATTTTAACAACAACGGCAAAATAAGCCGCTTTGAAAAGCTGCGGAACCGGTACCTGCGCTTTATTGACCGTATGATGCCTTACCGTAAGCCTATTGTAATTGCTTACCTGGTGGTTATTTCCGGGTTGGCGTACCTGCTCATCAGCAGCATTGGCCGCGATGTGCTGCCCAAGGTAAACGGCGGCCAGTTCCAGGTGCGTTTACGCGCGCCCGATGGTACGCGTATTGAGGAAACGGAGAAAAAAACCATACAGCTTACCAACATAGTGAAAGATATAGTAGGGAAGGAGAATGTATCTATTACCTCTGCCCTTGTAGGCGCGCACCCGCAGCTGTTTTCCACGGCGCCCATCTTTTTGTGGATGGCCGGCCCGCATGAAGCGGTGCTGCAGGTGGGGCTTAAAGAAGACTATAAGGTTGACCTGGATGATGTAAAAGACGAGATGCGCAAGCGTATGCATAAGGCAGATCCCCGGGTTGAGCTTTCCTTTGAGCCCATAGAGCTTACTGATAAGATACTGAGCCAGGGATCGCCCACGCCCATTGAGGTGCGCCTGTCGGGCCGTAATAAAAAGCTGAATGAAGCCTATGCGCAAAAGATCATCAGCAAGCTGAAGGAAATTCCTTATTTGCGCGATGTGCAGCTGGGGCAGTCTATCAATTACCCTGCGCTGAACATTAACGTTGACCGTGTGCGCGCGGCGCAGCTGGGGGTTGATATGAACGATATTTCCCGCTCGCTGATTGCCAGTACCTCCTCATCCCGTTTAACGGAAAAGAATATATGGGTAGATGAAAAAACGAATTTAAGCTACAGCGTGCAGGTGCAGGTGCCGGAAAACATGCTCACCAGCCAGAACGATATTGGCGAAATACCGCTGCTGCGCAACGCATCACGCCCCATACTGAGCGATGTGGCTACTATTACGCCGGATAAGACCTATGGCGAGAACGATGACCTTGGCTCATTGCCCATATTAACGGTAACGGCTAACCTGAGTAATAAAGACCTGGGAACGGCCTCCACAGATGTGCAAAAGGCCATTGCTTCCCTGGGTAAGCTGCCCCGCGGACTGGATGTGGAGCTGATAGGTTTAAGCAGCACGTTAACAGACACGCTGGACAGCCTGCAGAGCGGGTTGCTGGTAGCGGTTGTGGTAATATTCCTGATGCTGGCAGCCAACTTCCAGTCGTTTAAGGTATCGGCCATTGTGCTGGCTACTGTGCCTGCGGTGCTGTTAGGCTCCCTGTTGCTGCTTATGCTGGCCGGGTCTACGCTTAACCTGCAGTCTTACATGGGTATGATCATGTCTGTTGGCGTATCTATTTCCAATGCGGTGCTGCTGATCACCAATGCAGAGCAGCTGCGCCGCCACAACGGCAATGCCATGCTTTCCGCGAAAGAAGCGGCCGCCCTGCGTTTACGTCCTATTCTCATGACGGCGCTGGCCATGGTGGTGGGCATGATCCCGATGGCCAGCGGCCTGGGTGAAGCCGGCGACCAGTCGTCCCCGCTGGGCCGCGCAGTCATTGGCGGGCTGGTAGCCTCTACCTTTGCGGCGCTGTTCATATTACCTTTGGCATTTGCCTGGGGACAGGGTAAAACCACTACGCAAAGCGTATCGCTGGACCCGGAAGATGAGGAAAGCATTCATTACATACCAGCAAAAGCTTAACACTATCCATACTAAAACTATGAGCGAAAATATAAAAGCAAGTAAACTTCATTTTATGACACCAGTATTCAAAAGTGCCGCGATACTTTTACCGGTGATGGTATGGGCTGTAATACTCCAGGGCTGCGGATCATCCAGGGCAGAGGATGAAAAGCGCGGAAAGGAAACCGAAGCAGCCGCACCGGCGCTGGAAGCCTTTACCCTGCAAAAAGGGGCGCTGTCATCCTCCATACGTATGCCTGGCGAGCTGGTTGCCTTTCAGCGGGTAGACCTGTACGCCAAAGTAAGCAGCTTTGTGAAAAAGCTGTATGTAGATGTAGGCAGTGAGGTGAAAACCGGCCAGCTGCTGGTAACCATGGAAGCGCCGGAGGTAAACTCGCAGCTGTCAGGCGCGGAGTCGCGACTGAAATCGCAGGAAGCTATTTATCTTTCCAGCAAGGCCACTTATGACCGTTTGCTGGAAACCAGCAAAACGCCTGGCACCATTTCCCAGAATGACCTGGATATTGCCTTTGCCAAACAAAAATCAGACCTGGCGCAGCTGGATGCCGCCAGGGCAGCATATAAGGAAGTAGGGGCCAACAAAGATTACCTGGAGATAAGGGCGCCTTTCAACGGCGTTATCAGCCGCAGGAATGTAAGCCCCGGTGCTTATGTAGGCCCTGCCGGCAAAGGATCGGACCTGCCCATTTTTACCCTGCAGGAGCAAAAGAAACTACGTTTAGTGATTAGCGTGCCCGAAGCGTATATCGGCTACCTGGATAATAAAAGTGAGGTGGATTTTACTACCAAGGCCCTGCCTGACAAAACCTTTAAGGCAAAGATAACCCGCCTTTCCGGCGTGCTGGACGAGCGCCTGCGCGCGCAAAGCATAGAAATGGATGTGGAAAATAATGATAAGCAGCTGCTGCCCGGCATGGTAGCGGAAGTATCGCTGCCGCTGAGCAGTGAGGCCAGCGCCTTTGTGGTGCCGTCATCGGCAGTGCTGAACGCATCGCGCGGCGTATACGTAATAAAGGTGGTGAACAACAAAGCTGCGTGGGTGCCTGTAAAAACCGGCCGGCAGGTAGATGGTAAAACAGAGATATTCGGCGATCTGTCATTAAATGATACCATCATTACAACCGCCAATGAGGAAATACGCGACAGCTCGGATATAAAACAGGTGAAAGTTACAACAGCACAATAGCATTATACAGGAAACCATGCGATCAGGAAACAGACCTGCCGGGCCTCAACCCCCGGCGGGTCTTTCCGCTTTTATAATAATCCAACGGCTTATTCTGTTACAGTAAACGTAACATCGTTCACCTGCTTTAATCCGCTAACGCCGCCTGCCTGGTACGTTACCGTATAAGTTCCCGGCTGGGTTACGGCATATCCCTTCAGTATATCCACGCTGGCGGTTACGCTGTGGTGCGGGGCAACTTTTATGTAGGCGGCAGGCGGGGGCGGCATCATTCTTTTAGCCATAATGCCACGGTACCGGGCCATTTCCCCGTTGCTATCCTTAATATCCAGGTAAGATGCCATAAAGTTGCCGTTGCCTTCAAACGGGGTATGCCATTTACAGAAGGTCAGCGTATCGCGGGTGTTGTTTTTCAGGGTAAAAGTGAGGATAACCGGGTTGCCGGTTTTTACAGTGGCGGGCGCCGACAGTACTGTTTCCAGGGCGCCATTGGTATTGGCAGTGGTTTTTTGCATGTTCTTACAGGCGTTAAAATTAAAAGCAGCCAGGCATGCTGCTGTGATAACCAGGTTTTTCATTGTATAATGATTGATTGCGGCCGCCAAATTAATGAAATTCCATGCAACAACCGGGCTGTGTAATGGGATAAATTGTTTATTTTGATTTTAAACTAACCTACTATGAACAGGAGAAATTTCCTGCAGGCCGGTTCCCTTACCGGTGTTGGCGTGGTAGCCGCCCGTTTGTGGGGCCTGGCTGCAGCAATCCCCGGCCCTTTTGCCCTGGAAGAGGCCACCATAGCGCAGCTGCAGGAGCAAATGCAGCAGGGCAGGGCAACATCTGTTTCCATTACCCAACAATATATTAACCGTATTAAAGCCATTGACCGCCAGGGGCCCAGGCTTAATTCCGTGATTGAGCTGAACCCCGAGGCTTTGTCCATAGCAGCCGCATTAGATAGAGAGCGCAGGCAGGGCAGGGTAAGAGGGCCTTTGCACGGCATACCGGTGCTGGTAAAAGATAACATTAATACCGGCGACCGGATGATGACTACCGCCGGGGCGCTGGCCCTGTACGGCAACAAAGCGGCGGAAGACGCTTTTATTATTAAACAATTACGTATGGCCGGCGCCGTGCTGCTGGGCAAAACCAACCTGAGCGAGTGGGCCAACTTCCGCTCCAGCAACTCAACCAGCGCATGGAGCAGCCGGGGCGGGCAAACTAAATGTCCGTATATACTGGACCGTAACCCTTCCGGCTCAAGCTCCGGTTCCGGCGCTGCTACTGCCGCTAATTTATGCGCCATCAGCATAGGCACGGAAACAGATGGATCTATTGTATCTCCGGCGTCTGTTAACGGGCTGGTTGGCATAAAGCCCACAGTAGGTTTGTGGAGCCGTTCGGGCATTATACCTATTTCCGCCACGCAGGACACCGCCGGCCCCATGGCCCGTACTGTGCAGGATGCGGCTGTTTTGCTGGGCGCCCTTACCGGGGTAGACCCTGCTGATAAGGTAACAAAAGAAAGCGAAGGGAAATACCTTAAAGACTATACGCAGTTCCTGGATAAGAACGGGTTAAAAGGCCGCCGCATTGGGGTGGAAAAGGCGCATTTTCACGGGAAAATCCGCCTGGTTGAGCTTTTAGAGGAAGCCGTGGCCGTGCTGGAAGCGCAGGGTGCTACCGTAGTGAAGGTTAACCTGCTGAAGGCCCTGGAGCCTGTGAGTAGCAGCCACGCGGAGTTCCAGGTGCTGCTGTACGAGTTCAAAGATGGCGTGAACCGCTACCTGGCCGGCACGGAGCTGAAGGTGCGTACGCTCGACGACGTAATTGCTTTTAACAAGGCTAATGAGGCGAAGGCAATGCCCTTTTTTAAACAGGAAACATTAATCAATGCCAATGGCAAAGGAGATCTTAACAGTAAGGAGTATACGGAGGCGCTGGCCAAATCGCTCAGCTCCCGCAAGATCATTACCGACCTGATAGCCGAGCATCAGCTGGATGCGCTGTCGGGCATTACTAACGGCGCTGCAGCCTGCATTGACCTGGTAAACGGGGATTATGATGCCGGCCCTTACTTTTCTACGCCTGCCGCCATTTCGGGTTTTCCGCATATCACGGTGCCTATGGGCATGGATCATGGCCTGCCGGTAGGTTTGTCTTTTTTTGCAACAGCTTACAAAGAGCCGCAGCTTATAAGTATGGCCTATGCCTATGAGCAGGCATCGCACAAGCGGCAGCCGCCTGCTTTTAAACCCAACTTGCTGGGGTAGGGGAAGGCGGTTTATAATTGCAATGTGGTATTAGTTGTATGAAAACACCAGGTATAAATTGTCAATATGACACTTTTAAAGGGGCGGCTGTTGCAAGCTTTTAATTTTGAGGTGAATAGAATAATGGAAGGATTACTAACAAATAAAAATATTTTTACATGTTATAACATGTAAATGTGATAGACAAGTAAACAACCGCTGTTATCTTTATGCCGTTAAAAGTAGATAACTATCCCTATGCTATAATCCTTATACCCTTGTTGTGTAATTTATTTTGTGATTGTAACAGTGTTTCGGTAGCCGCTCAGCTGAGCGGCTACTTTTTTTCTGCCAACCGGCTGCTTCCATTTTGTTTTGCCGCCTGAAATTTGAAGCTTTGTATGTAATATTTACATAAGCATATGAAAGTCAAACGGATTGTTGCCAATATAACGGTAACGGACATATCAGCCGCCAGGCACTTTTACGGGGAAGTGCTGGGTCTCAATATTTTAATGGATCATGGATGGATAGCTACCTATGGCGGCAACGAGCAAAGCGCTGTTCAGGTGAGCTTTGCTGCAGAAGGAGGAAGCGGTACCCTTGTGCCTGACCTGTCTGTTGAGGTGGACGAGCTGGAAACCGCTTATGCGCGTATGCGGGCAGCGGGGTTCCGGGTTGAATATGGTCCTGTTGACGAACCCTGGGGCGTGCGGCGCTTTTTTGTACGTGATCCTTTTGGAAAGCTGGTGAATATTTTAAGCCACCACTAAACGGGTTTGACCGGCCTTCATCTTCTCCAGTGAAGGATAAACGTTGTCAAATTCCGTAAAATGCGGTAACTTCTGAGGGTTAATCTATATTCTTTCTCTTAAAACTTAACCCATCATGAAAAAGATCCCATCAAAAAAACTGTCGTTATCAAAGATCACAATTGCCACGTTAAGTACAGACCGGCAGCAGAAAATGAAAGGCCGCGGCCTGGCAGATACGCTGGACACCCTGAACCGGACCTGTAAAACCTGGTATGAGGAGTGCGGCCCCGGCCCCTTTACCATTGCGAGAACCTGTGTAGAGTAGCCTTAAAAAACACAGCAAATCATTCAGCCGGGAGGCTGTATCATGGTTTTGATACAGCCTCTTTTATTCAGGTACCTGGAAGATGATTCCGTTTAAGCGATCATCTGCAATTCCGCTATTTTTTGATGCCGGTTTTTTCTTTGAGCAGGCCTTGCTTGATAAGTTAAGCCATTCGCTTATTTTTGTGTTGGCACAACGCTGCAGCGTTGTTTCACGTAAGAAGGATTACATGCTTAAACCCAACAATTACTTATGAGAAAGCAAACCTTATTTTTCTCTTTTGCCGTTATGACAATAACCGGCCTGGCAGCCTGCAATAACAACACCCGGTCATCTGGCGCTGCCACAACAGATACCGTTACCACCGGTGCTGAAATGAAGCTGAAGGAGGAAACAGTTACCTATAAGGATGATACAACCACCCTGGCAGGGTATGTGGCTTATGATGAGAACAGCGATGCAAAACGTCCGGGTGTGCTGGTGGTGCCGGAATGGTGGGGAGTAACAGATTATGTAAAGGGCAGGGCCAGGCAGCTGGCAAAGCTGGGCTACATTGCCCTGGTGGTGGATATGTACGGGCATGGCGAAACAGCCGGTAACCCCGGCAAGGCCAAGGAACTGGCAGGCGCATTCTACAGGGATCCGGCATTGCTGAAATCAAGAATGGATGCTGCCCTGGCGCAGCTGAAAACATACAGCCAAACAGATACCAGCCGCTTAGCCGCTATTGGTTATTGTTTCGGCGGCGCTGTTGTGCTGAATGCCGCTAAGCTGGGCGAGCCGCTGAAAGGCGTGGTAAGCTTTCATGGTACCCTGGCGGGCGGCGCGCCTGCCAACAAAGATCTGCTGAAAGCTAAAATACTGGTATGCCATGGCGCCGACGACCCGTTTGTTTCTGCGGCAGATGTAGCGGCCTTTAAAAAAGGGCTGGATTCCATTGGCGCCGACTATACCTTTAAAGCATATCCCGGTGCGCTGCATGCTTTCACCAACCCTGAAGCTACGGCGCTGGGTAAAAAGTTTAACATGCCTATTGCGTACAATGCGGCGGCAGATACGGCTTCCTGGAATGATATGAAAACTTTCTTTGGCCGTATATTCTAAATGTAATTAAGCATATTCAGCAAGGCCCGGTAGCATAGGCTACCGGGTTTATTTAAACGAAAGCACATGCGCACACTACTGTCGCCTATTACTATTGGGAACACCACTTTTAAAAATCGTATAGTTATTTCACCCATGTGCCAGTATTCGGCAACAGATGGCTTTGCCAACGACTGGCACCTGGTGCACCTGGGAAGCCGCGCTACAGGCGGAGCCGGCTTGGTAATGCAGGAGGCTACGGCCGTAAGCCCCGAAGGCCGCATTACGTATGCAGATGCAGGCCTGTGGAAAAACGAGCAATGCGAAAAGTGGCGGCAGATAGTAGCGTTCCTGCACAGCCAGGGCGCCAGGGCCGGTATACAGCTGGCGCATGCGGGGCGCAAGGCCAGCTGTGAGGTACCCTGGAAAGGCGGGCAGCAGATAGCGCCGGATGTCCCCAATGGCTGGCAAACCTACAGCGCCAGCGAACTGCCGTTTAAAGCAGGGCAGGCTGCCCCGGCAGCGCTGGATAAAGCCGGCATTCAGCAGGTAGTGGACGATTTCACGGCAGCGGCTATACGAGCGGTGGAAACAGGCTATGATGTAATTGAAATTCACGCAGCGCACGGGTATTTACTGCACCAGTTCTACTCCCCGCTAAGCAACCATCGTACGGATGAATATGGCGGCTCCTTTGAGAACCGCATACGTTTATTGTTAACCGTGGTAAAAGCTGTACGGCGGGTTTGGGAAAGGGAAAAACCATTGTTTGTGCGTATTTCCGCCACCGACTGGACGGAGGGCGGCTGGTCCATTGAAGATTCCATAAGGCTGGCCGCTGTTTTAAAGGAAGCGGGCGTGGACCTGATTGACACCTCTTCCGGCGGTAATGTTGCTGTTGCCGGCATTCCTGTTACGCCTGGCTACCAGGTGGATTTTGCAGCGCAGATCAGGAAACAGACGGGTATACTTACCGGTGCAGTGGGCCTGATTACCACACCAGAGCAGGCGGCGGACATTATCCAAAAAGGGCAGGCCGACCTGGTGCTGATAGCAAGGCAAAGCCTGCGTGATCCTAACTTCCCCCTGCATGCCGCCCAGGCGCTGGGAGCGGATATACACTGGCCGGTGCAGTACGAACGGGCTAAGCCGAAAAGGTAAAGCCCGCAGGCACGGGGCCCACGGGCTTCTTTTGCTTGCTTGCCCCTATAATGCGGTTTTTATGCTGTTTTTCAGTTGTGCTAAATATCCGGTTACAGTAGTGGCGCTGCCGGATTCCGGCATTTCAACTGCGCATCCCCTTTTCACGTAACCTTTTACATCAACCATTTGCCAGATGGCGCCGCCCGTAATACCGGGATAATCTTTTTTAAACTGTACCATTTCCGCTTTGATCTCATCCGGCGTTTTGCTGTTGTGAGAAGGTGCGCAGGTGCTGAATGCGCCGCGGCAAAGGAATATGGGATAAACCGGTAGCTTCGTGTCCAGGTTTTTTACCCAGGGCGCCGGGGTGTTGCCGGTGCCGCCATCGTAGCACTGTAAGTAAATGGCATCTATCAGCCCGGGTTTTGACCCGTTCAATATCTCTTTCCAGTACGGGGCTTTTGTGTACGGGCAAAGCGTCATATGCATTTTCAGCTTGCCTGCTATTTGCCCCAGCTGCACTATGGAAGCGCTGTTGTAAACAGATTCATCGTCAATACAAAACGCATCAACGCCAATCACGTCTTTCATCACTTTAACTATTTTATACAGCGTGCTGTTTTTACCAGTGCCGGTTACAACACCGGGATAAGATTTGGAGGGATTGGTTGCCCAGTCCTGGATAAAGTCAAAGGTGTTGGGCGGCTGGTTGTACCAGCGGCCTTCCAGCAGTATCTCTATGCGGTTAACGGAGGTGTTGCCTTTTTTTAAGGAGGCCACCCGTTTCAGCCATTCTTTATTGCCTACATATTTGCCATCGTGAATGATAGGGTTTTTGCCGTCATCGCCGGAAAACACATCGCCGTTGGAGCGGATGTAAAAGCTGGAGAGCATGATGGTGGTAAAGCCGGACTGTTTCAGCTGCTCATAGGTGGTATCGTCGCCCGGGTATGTGCCGCGCCCGAACATGATTAAATTGGTGTCTGCCGGGGAGGCGGGTTCAGGTACGGTAGCCGTTCCCGTTAGTACCGCCGGCGGCTGTACGCCGAAAATAAAAAGCAGGGTGGCTGCCAGTAAACAAGCAGATAAAAATAGTGATTTCATAGCATAGGTTTTGAAGTGCCGAAATTAGGCAACTAATTCTTAAGCCGGGTAATTAATCGATGAGCGGTTTGTATGGATTGTCTTTTGGTAGTGATGTTTGCCGGCTGCAATAAAAAGGTGCAGGGAGTATTGGAAACAGGTAAAATAATATTACAGATGGATAATAAATTCAAAAAGATGGATTTTTCGACCATTTTTTGATCAGTAAAAAAAATTATTGTTTTTTACACACTTAACAGGGATATAGCAGTATATTCATATAGCGGCTGTTCCGCTGCATATGGAGGATGTAAAAATAGCAGCCAGGTTGCTCATCAGGCAGGAAAATGGACGATCCGCGCACATAAGTAAATTCCACCAGGTTAGAAATCCAACGTTATGAACAGTGTTATTAATATTCCGAGAAAGATCAAAACCGGGTTCTTTGGTCAAAGAATGACCGTACTCCCGCCCAACATTAAAAAAAACGTAATAAAAAACGACCTGATTAACCGGTTTTACCTGACCGACATGGGATTTTATCCGCATGCTGTAAATCATTACCGGGAGCGGAAGATGGGCTGCCACCAGCACATCCTGCTGTACTGCATAGAAGGCCGGGGCACAGTTAATGTACAGGGTTCGGCCCTTGAGCTGGCGCCCAATGCCTTTGTAATTATACCCAGGAATGTGCCCCACTGCTATAAAAGCTCCGAGGAAGATCCCTGGAGCATATACTGGGTGCATTTTACCGGGGAAGCGGCAGACCAGCTAACGTCGCGGTACTATCAAAACAGGAATAACCTGCTTTACATTCCGTACGACGAAAAACGCATACGGGATTTTGAAGAAATATTTTCCCTGCTGGAGAACAGCTTTGACGACAAGGTGCTGGAGATCGCCAATATTAAGCTGCTGAACTACATTTCATCCTTTATTTATTTCAAGGAAATTGATCCTGCTTACCAGGAAGACGATGTAATATCTGCCTCCATTGCCTTTATGAAAAGGAACCTGAGCCGCATGTTCACGCTGGAGCAGCTGGCCAGGCAGCAGCATTTGTCGGTATCGCAATATGCAAGGCTGTTCAAAACCAAAACAGGCAGCTCGCCAAGCCAGTATTTCAACCAGCTTAAAATACAGAAGTCCTGCCAGTACCTTTATTTCAGCAACCGTAACATTAAGGAAATATGCGTGGAGCTGGGCTTCCAGGACCCGTATTACTTTTCCCGCCTGTTTAAAAAGCTGATGGGCAAATCACCCGCCTCTTATAAAAACCAGCATAAGAAAAGCTAACACGCCTGCACATTGCCTGTGCCGCCTGCCTGTATAAAACTGTATAAAAAAGGGCTGACCGGATTTCCCGGCCAGCCCTGACTGTTTGGTGTAGGTTTATGTTACTCGTATAAGCCGGTTATTTGTGCAACGTTTACACTCGTTTTCGGGTTAAAGGCTTGCGTGTGCATGTACTGCTGCAGGCTGTAAAGCAGCTGCCTGGCTTCGGGCCGTTTTTCCCGGTTGGTCAGCAGGTCAATGCCTGATACCAGCAGCTTGCCGCTGCCTACCTTGCACTCAAACAAAAGGCCCAGGGACCGTGCGGTTACCCAGTCATCGATCACTCTTACAATAGGCTGCAATCCTTTTTTTACCTCATCCAGCTTAATGGCGTTTGAATGCGACATGGCATCCCACCATTGCCAGTTGCTGAAGCGTTGGGTAGGAAACTGTTGCAGCGCGGGATGTGCAGGATCGCAAAGAATGCCCAGGGTTACCGGCGGCTGCTGGTGCGTCCAGGCGGTGTTCCAGAATATGCTGGAAAAGCCGATGGCAATATCGCCGCCTTTGTCAGCTTTCAGCGAGCCGTGTTTCAGCGTTAGCAGCACTTTGCCGCCTGCCTGCAGCACATCCAGCGCTTTCTGATCCAGCTGCTGTGTAGTAAGTATCTGCGGGTCGGTAGCCGGCAACGTGGCGGGATAAACAAAAATATCCCATTCATTTTTATAGCCTGCTACGGCAACGGCGAGCGTAAGCCGGGAAGGTGTTTTAACAGTGGATAAATCCGCATTGATCTGCCCCAGCTTAATCGCATTGCCCAAAGGTATATCCTGTTTTTGCAGCGCGCCTTTAAAAAGCACCTGGCCTTTGCTGTTGCTGATTTGCCAGGAGGGTGTTACGCCTTTTAATGCAGCAGCGCTGAACTGGGCTATCTCCACAGGCACATTCAGGCTTTCGTTGTTCAGGTACACCATTTTAGGCAGGCGTACCAGCGGCACCACGTTATTACAGAACATGCTGTATTCCGCGGCGGTTACATACCCTTTATCTTTCCAGAACGGGTTTAACACGCCTACCAGCGCTGTGCCCTGCCCGGGAAAATCATAAAGCCCCAGCAGCTGAAACCCGCCAAAGCCGGGTGTGCGCAGGGCCGCTTCAATATCGGCTTTATAGCAGAGCACCTGCAGCTTACCGGAAGCATACAAAAAATCGCCGGCCAGCTTGCCCAGGCCATTTTTTTCCAGCTGATCGCGGAATATCTCAAAGTTCTTTGCCTTCAGTATGCCATCATACTGTTTTATTTCATTAAAGTCCGGGTACACGCACCATTGGCCTATTTCATGGCTTACGGTAGGGTGCTGCCATTTTTCTATGATAGAGGTCCAGTCATAGTCGGCGCGCGGCGGCTGGCTGTTGATAATGCTTTTCAGCCCTTCCCCCCAGCGCTGTATGCGCGGCGTAGGGGTGCTGTTAAAATCGGCTTCGCTGATAATGGGCCAGCCTGCGCCGGTGGAGTATAACCTGCGCGGATCTTTCTTTTTCCAGTATTCTACAAAGCCGGTCAGGTATTTTACATGGCCCTTGCCGGCCGGCTCATTGCCGTACAGCAGCATGCAAAAGGAGGGGTGGTTGCCGTATGCTTTTACGATCCGCCTGCTTTCGTCGTAAATGTATTCGTCCAGCGGTTTGCCATCGCCAATAGTGGCGCCCTGGTTCGCCCACGACGAGCACTCTATATGCAGGTAAAAGCCCATGCGGTCCGCTGCTTCAAATGCTGCTTCGGGCGGGCACCAGGAGTGGAAACGCAGGTGGTTTAGGCCGTATGACCTGCATATCCTGAGTATGCGCATCCAGGAAGCGGTATCTGTAGGCGGATAGCCGGTTTTAGGATAGGCCGCGCATTCCAGCGTTCCCCGCAGGAAGGTGGGCCTGCCGTTTATGGTAAACTGCGTGCCGTTGGATGAAAATTCGCGCATGCCAAACAGCACTTTGCTTTCATCGGCGGCAGCATCATTTGCAGCCAGCCGCACATTCATCGTATATACGTTGGGGTGAAACTCGTCCCACAATGCAGGCTGCTGCCCCATGGGGTATACTACTTTTATAACAGCCTGTTTTTCCACCGGCTCCTGTACGGTTACCGGCGGTAAGCTGCTGCCGGGGGTGCCGGCTTGTAGCGTTACTTTTGCAGTGGCCGGGTGCCCGCTGCTGTTTACTGCTGTTATCAGCGCCGTTACTGTTTTGGCTTTTATATCAGGGTACAGCTGCACATCGCTGATGTAAACAGCGGGTGTTTGCTGCAGCTGCAGCTTGCCGGCCATACCGTTCCAGTTACCCTGCGTATGGTCGGTAATGCTGTGCGAGTTGGGTCCCACATCAATGTCCTTCACGCGGTTGTCTACCCGAACAGTGATGCGGTGCCTGCCGGGCGTAAGCATGGCCGACAGGTCGTAGGTATGTGCGGTTGCCAGGCTGTTTTGCATGCCGGCATAAGCATCATCTACCCACACCATGGTTTCCCAGTGGCAACGCTCCAAAAACAGCTCCAGGTGCTGGCCTTTCCAGGACGCCGGTATATCCACTGTTTTCTGGTACCAGGCAGCGCCTTTATAGTATTTATCCGGCTGCAGCCAAAAGGGTACTTTCACCTGGCCCGGTACACGGTATTTGCTAAAAGCAGGATCAAAGAACCAGGTTGAGTCGACAATGCTGCCCGTCCACGGTGTGTTTACCGTTATGTCATCTCCCTTTCCATTGGTGGTCATAGAGCCCGGCAGCGTAATATGATCCGTGAGGGTTTGCGTAAACCATTTTTGTGTAACGCCTTTGTCCAGCGAATCTACCTGGAATAGCCACTTTCCCGAAAGATCTATCACTCCTTTATGCGGCGACTGCTGTCCCCTGGTAATAAATGGCGCGATAAGCAACAAAGCATTCAATAAAAACAAAGCGGCTGTTCTTCTTCTCATACGGATTGATAAAATTTGATTGCCAATAATGATACTGATAAATGTAACTATTTACCAGTGTGAATTCTGTTCCATTTTTGGATTCGCATTTATTTCTGCCTGTGGAACAGGGAAATAATCATGCTTATCCGCCACAAAAAACTGTTTGCCAACCTTATCACTGTTGGTGATCTCCTGTTTCAGCAGTCCCCATCTTTTCAGATCATAAAAGCGCTGGTTCTCGCGGGCAAATTCGATCATGCGCTGGTGCCTTATTTCCGCCATCATCTGGTCCTGGGTCAGGCCGGTGGCAAGCGGCCCCAAATGCGCCCGGGTTCTTATCTGCTGCACAAAAGGATAGGCATCGGCGGGCTTGCCCTGCATGGTGAGGGCTTCGCCGATCATTAACAGCACATCTGCATAACGGAGCGCGCGCTCGTTGTTGCTGGAGGTGTAGTCCGATGCGCCGCTGGCGCCTGTTAATTCATTGTCCTGTGTATAGTTCTGGTATTTTTTGAACATAGCGCTGTAGCCAAATAACAGCTTAAAGCTGCTGAAGGGCTTATTGTAAAAAGTAGCGCCCGGGTAATCCCATATCAGGGTTGCATACATGCGCGGATCAAGCTCGCCGCCGGTTGTTTTTTCTTTCTGGAATTCGTTGAACAGCTTATCGGTAGGGCTTACTTCAAACCAGCCGGCTACTTCAGCAGGCGCAAACTCCTGTGCGGTAGTAACGCCTATGCTTTGACTGGCGTTTTCACCGGCCCAGGGGTTGGTGCCGCCTACATCGCCCAGCTGTATTTCAAATACAGACTCCTGGTTGTTTTCTTTGGTAACAACAAAATTATCGTTGTAATCGGTCATCAATTGGTAGTTGAACGGTGCAACGGTTAATGATTGCAGCGTGGTGGCAGCGCCGGACCAGTCTTTGGTGTACAGCTGGGCTTTCCCTAAATAGGCCACGGCAGCGCCTTTGGTGGCCCTTCCGACCCATTCTGAGGAATAGGAAACCGGTAGGTTGGCTGCAGCGTCTGTAAAGTCTTGCTTTACCTGCGTCCATACATCTGCTTCAGGTGACTTTGCCACAAAATAATCTTCTGTACTAGCAGCTGCTTTTAAGATAATGGGCACATCGCCAAAATTAATAGCCAGTATAAAGTAGTTGAGCCCTCTCAGGAACTTGGCCTCTGAAATATAAGCAGCTTTGGCATCTTCAGAAAGGTCCGGTACCTTGTCAATATTCTCCATGATCTGGTTGGCCCGGAAAATAGCCCTGTAAGAAATGTTCCACAGGTCATTAGCCGTGCCGTTATCCGGCGTATTGGTGAAGGTAGACAGCTGGTATAATGCGGCAACGTCATTACGGATAAAGAAATCGTCGCCACGGCCGTTGCCCAGCTCAATGCCGCGCACACCGTAAAAGCCGCCGTTCACATCGCGCAGCAGGCCGTAAGTGGCCGCAAAGGCGCTTTGTACATCGGCCTCTGTTTTCCAATAAGTATCAGAGGTAAGCTGGTTGGGGTTCGTTAGCTCCAGGGTGCTTTTCTTACAGCCCACGACCAGCACAACGGCCACCAAAAAAGTGATAATATTTTTCATACGTGATAATGTTTGCGTTTACTTACTAAAGTGTTAATTGCAGGCCTACGGACAAGGTGCGGGCAATGGGGTAGGCCACATGCCCAAAGTCTACGCCGCGGTCAAATATGCTGCCTGTTCTGCCAATGTCCGGGTTAAAGCCGGTGTACTTTGTAATAGTAAAGAGATTATCTGCGCTGATATAAGCCCGGAGGGAGGAGATCTTAAACTTGTTCTTTATCACATCCCCCACGGTGTACCCGATTTGCAGGGTTTTCAGGCGCAGGTAAGAGCCGCTTTCCAGGAAGCGGGTTGACGTACGGTCGTTAAAGTTAGGATCGTTTGTAACGGCCCTGGGTATATTCGTATGCCTTTCAGGCGTCCAGGCATTCAGCGTTTCGGTGGAATAGTTAAACTCAAGGCTCATGCTCTCCAGGTCTTGCCGCAGGCCGTTGTAAATTTTATTGCCGTGTGTTCCCTGGAAGTAGGCGTTCAGGTCAAAGTTGTGGAAAGAGGCGTTGAGGCCGAACCCGTATTCAAAAGAAGGGAAGGGGCTGCCTGCATATACTTTATCCTCATCACTGATTTGGCCGTCGCCGTTGGCGTCAAAGAATTTAATGTCGCCCGGCGCAGCATTGGGCTGTATTAAGGTGCCGTCTTTTTTGTAGGCGTCAATTTCTTCCTGTGAATTGAAAATGCCATCGGCCCTTATCAGGAAAAAGCCGGTAATAGGCCCGCCGGCTTCTGTTAGCGTGCTGGAGGCGCCGTGGTGGGTGGGCTGTCCGCCAAAAATCTGCTGCGAGCCGGTGCCCAGCTCCAGCACTTTGTTGTTTACTTTGGAGAATGCGCCAAAGAAGCTATAGTTCAGCTCTCCCACATGATCGGAGTAGTTAAGGCCAAACTCAACGCCATTGTTCCGTAAACGGCCTGCATTTACCACCGGGTTGGAGGTAGAGCCGGCAGAACCGGGTATGGGTACGTTCAACAGCACATCTTCTGTGGTTTTAATAAAATAATCGGCGGTAAAACTCAGCTTGTCGCCCAGGAAGCCGGCATCCAGGCCCACGTTGGCAGTTTTGGTGCTTTCCCATTTAATATTGGGAGAGGCAAAGGCGGTTTGGATGGCGCCAAACCATTTATGCTGGTCGGCTCCTATAACATAATTAATATTGGAGGCTATGGCTGCGCTATACAGGTAATCCCCGATCTGCTGGTTGCCCAGCACACCATAGCTGGCCCTTATTTTAAGGTTGGTGATGGCTTGTTTCAGCGGCGCAAAAAACTCCTCGTTTGAAAGGTTCCAGCCCAGGGCTATAGAAGGAAAGCTGCCATGGCGGTAGGCGCTGCCAAACCTGGAGGAGGCGTCCCTTCTGAAGCTGGCTGTTAACAGGTAGCGGTCACCATAGGAATAGATCACACGACCTAACACAGATACCAGGCCGCTTTCGTAGCTGTTGCCGTTGGTAGTAGAGGTGCCGGCGCCTGCATCAATATTCTCTATGCCGTCCGGCAAGTCTGTTCTGGCAGCCAGCAGGTAGGTATTTTTGGTTTTCTGGTAAGTATAACCTGCCAGCGCCTGCAGGCTGTGCTTGCCAACAATTTTATTGTAGTTCAGCGTGTTTTCCACCAGCAGCAGGTCGGTTTGTTCTTTGCTTTGCGTAAGGTCGTTGGTGGGGTGAGAGAACAGTGTGCCAACTACATATCTTTTGCGGTAGTCGTCATTGGTAATAAAGTTGCCGGTATAACCCAGGTTCAGCTTATATGTGAGGCCGGGTATAAGGGTTACCTCCCCGTACACGTTGGTTAAAATGTTGGAGGAGATTTTGTCGATATTTTCCAGGTGCAGCTGCGCCAGGGGATTGGCCACATTCACCACCGGGCCATAGGCGCCTGCAAAACCGCCCAGGGCGGAGGTGTCGTAGATCTGGAACACCGGGATCATTTTTGCTGCGGAGCCAACGGGGTTGCCGCCCTGGCCGCCCCAGCCCCCGGCCATGTTAATGGTTTTTTCCCTGGTTAGCAGTATTGTTTCCCCGAACTTAAACCGCCCCCGGGTGGTTTCTGATTTCACGCGCAGGTTATAGCGGTCGTAGCCGGTGGTTTTTACAATACCATCCTGTTTGGTATAGCTGCCTGATACGCTGTAGTTGCCATACTGGCTGCCGCCGCTTACAAGCAGTCCGTATTGCTGTATGGGCGCTGTGCGGTATACGGCATCCTGCCAGTCGGTGCCGGCGCCCAGTGAGTCCGGGTTGCGGGCTATGTCCAGCCGGGCCAGGCCTGCCGCATCATGCGCGGCATTACTTACTTTAGCCCATTGCTGCGCATTCAGTACATCTACTTCATGCCCGATGCGCTGTACGCCGTAGTTGGCAGTTACCTGTACTACCGGCTTGCCTTCTTTACCGGATTTGGTAGTTATCAGCACAACGCCGTTGGCGGCGCGTGAGCCGTAGATGGCAGCGGCAGAAGCATCTTTCAGTACGTCAACAGATTGTATATCTACCTGGCTCAGGTTATTAATGCTGGCCACCGGTACCCCGTCAACAATATATAAAGGCGCCGCATCGCCCAGGGTGCCTACGCCCCTTATTAATATGCGGGTGCCAGCACCGGGGTTGCCGCCGGCCGACTCAATGGTTACCCCCGGCAGCTTGCCCTGCAGGGCTTTGGTAACATCGCTTACGCCCTGGGATTTTATATCAGCGCCTTTAATATTGGCAATGGCGCCGGTGAGATCTTTCTTTCGTACGGTTCCATAACCGATTACCACTACTTCATTCAGGTTGCTTTGGGATGATATTAGCACAACATGCATTGGGCTACCATCTACATTCACCTCCTGTGTGGTGAAACCGAGCGCTTTAAAAACCAGTGTGCTGCCCGGCGCCGTGCGGATGGAGAATTTACCGCTGCCATCCGTGGCCACGCCCTGGGTGGTATTTTTAACGCTAACGGCCACACCGGGCAGCGGCTGCCCGTCGTCTTTAGACGTAACAGTGCCGGTTACAGTAATCTGCTGTTGCGCATAGCTGACTGCAGACAGCAGTATTACCAGCAGGAACGTCATAAATGGAATTTTTCCCCGGTTTGGGGAGGTAGATCTTGGCATATTTTATAGCATTGAATTAAAAAAAAGTGTTTAACCGCATTCCATGTTTACAGCAGCGGTAAGGGAATGTTTTTCATTGCACCCATGTGGAATTATTTACGCTATAAACCTAAGCATACTGCCAATAATGGTAAATGGACAAACGTTTCAAAAAGATGGATTATCAGCGCATAGGGAGCGGGAGGAAGGCCGTTGCAGCCGGGCGCTGGCATATAAATTGAACAGGCTAAGCTATATTCATTTAAACGAGCAGATATGAGTACGCTTGCTATTACAGAAAAAATAGCCCGGTTTTCATTACAGTCGGCCTACAACCAGCTTCCTGCAGATATTCGTGATCAGCTGAAGAAACATTTACTGGATGCCATTGGCTCCATGCTTTATTCATTAAGCAGCCCCACGGTGCATAAGCTGTTACGGCAATCAGCTGCATTGCAGCAGCAGGGGGCCTGCCAGGTGCCGGCTATCGGGCATACGGCAGCAGACCGCGCGGCGCAGCTGTATACCCTGTTGATAAGGTACCCTGATTTTATGGATAATTTCCTGGGCAAAGAAGCTACCTGCCACCCCAGCGATAACATTGGCGCAGTGCTGGCTGCCGCGCAGCTGGTAAATGCAGGCGGCCGCGATTTTTTAACGGCAATGGCGGTGGCTTACCAGCTTGAGTGCACCTTAATAGAGCAAATGCCGCTGATGGCTAAAGGTATTGATCATACGGCATTGCTGGCCATGTCGGTAACAGGCGCGTTAGCCAGGC
>NZ_DASTRI010000136.1:0-13896 GCF_035761305.1 Chitinophaga sp.
TTGCCGCCGGCTTTCTTCAGATTCCACCTCGCGGTGGACACCCTTGCCTTTGGCTAACGGTTCCCACTATCAAGGCCCGTAGAGGACTTGCACCTCCAAGTTTATGATCATACCGGGCGCACATTAAGAAAAGAGGCGGCCCTTCGCGGCCGCCTCTTTTCTTATACCTGTCAATAAAAAAACTACTTACCCAAATCCCACGCCTTCAACTCCTGCACCTTCACATCCCCATCCTTTGCAAACAGCGCCAGCCCGGTAGCTGACGGATCAGGGAACAATAAAGTGGTAATTACCTGTGCCCCGCCATTCACAAACACTTCCAGTGAAGATTTATCAAACAGCACCTGCAGCCTTAGCTTGCCATCTTGCAGCTGCACCGGCACCTTTTCAATATCACCTTTAACGGTTCCGTTTTGCATATTAGCAATGTACAGCTCATTACGCTGTGTATTGTAACCCAGCACTGTTTCGGTGCTGCCGCTTTTTTGCTGCGCCAGCTTCAGGCCAAAATCCGCAGCGGTACCGGGGGTGAAAGTAACATCTACCCAGGTGGCATTGGTATTGAATGTGCGGCCGGTGCTCAGTGTCTTTTCCTCATTATTAAGGGCTATATCACTTTGTGCCAGCTTGCTGGCAGCAGGCAGCTTATCCAGTGATTTGCTTAACACTGCTGCCGGCTGCTGGTATAAACGTATACCCGCCGGCGTTGTTTTCAGCAGCAGATCGCGGGGAATAGACATTTGCCCTCTCCACGGATAGGTGGCTGTTTCAAAAGGCATCAGCCAGCCTATCATCATTTTCCCGTTGTTGGGCAGGTTATTGTAAGGAATGGCGGCATAAAAGGTTTTGCCGTAATCTACAAACAGCTTTGTATCTGCCGGGTTATCATTCGTGAACTTTGTGCCGTCAAAGTCACCGGTAAAATACTGCATGCCGGTGGCAGCATCGGGGTTACCGGAAGATGTCATGAGCAGCCATTTCTTTTTTGTTTTATCACCATCCACGTATATCGGCGTTAACGACGGGCATTCCCATATTTTACGGGTATCGCCCTGGTTGCCAAACTCGCTCAGCAGCTCCCATTGCTTCAGGTCAGCGGAGCTGTAGAACTGCACCTTATGCTCTGCCGGCACGGCTACGGTCATCAGCCATTTATGCTGGTCATCCAGCCATATTACACTGGGATCACGGAAATCTTTTTTGTGAATATCCACCACCGGGTTGCTGGCGTAACTGGTGTAGGTAAGACCACCGTCGTTGCTATAGGCAATGAACTGCGATTCCTTGTGCTGTTTGGGTTGATCGGCTGTAAAAATGGCTACCAGCGGCGCTTTGCCGTTTTTACCGAACCCGCTGCTGTTGTTTTTATCCAGCACAGCCGACCCTGAAAATATCCAGGTAGTGGTATCGGGCTTTACTATTTCAGGAATGGCTACCGGCAAATGTTTCCAGTGTACCAGGTCGGTGCTGGTAGCATGGCCCCAGCTCATATGTCCCCATTTATTTTCAAACGGGTTATGCTGGTAATACAGGTGGTAAACACCATCCAGGTAAATAAGCCCGTTAGGATCGTTGGTCCAGTTCTTTGCCGGCGTAAAATGGTACACCGGCCGCCATTGCGGCGTGGGCGTAGTACTTTCCTGCGCCTGCAGCAGCAGCGGCAGCGTAAGGGCTGCCAACATGGAATACAGTTTTTGCTTCATACTAATAAGATATTGATAAAAATAACATTTCCGTGCGGCGGCTGGTATTACCAGCCGGTGTTTTGCTTATACAAACCTTTACTGAAGTTAATCTGGTTCAGGGGTATAGGCAAGTATTCGTCCCTGCCTTTTTTAAACACGGCATCATTCAGGTGCGAGCTGCGTGTTTTTTCCACGTTAAAATACGTGTTCAGGTATTCAGCTGCTATGCCCCAGCGCACCAGGTCAAAAAAGCGGTAACCTTCCATGGCAAACTCCAAACGCCGCTCCCAGCGCAGGGCCTGGCGGGCAAAGTCCTGTGTCCAGGTACAGTTTACGCCCGGCTGGTAGGTGTTTATTTTGTAGTTGGAGGTAAAGCTCCCATCGGCCTGCTTTAACCGGCTGGTGCTGGCGGCAGCTCTTTGCCGTATGCTGTTAATGAGCGGCAGCGCTTCGTTTTGCCGGCCCAGCTCAATTAATGCTTCCGCCTTGAACAGCACCACATCTGCATAGCGGATGATTGCCCAGTTCTTGGAGCTTGACATAAAGGGCGGCACTTTCTGGAATGCGGGATCATTGGGCAGCACCGCTTCTTTCAGGCTCAGGTAAGCGCCGTACACCTCCGGTGCGCGGGCCCAGGAGCGTTGGTATATAAAACCGGGATCGTATTTGTACGGATGACCGGGTATAGCTACGGTATGGTCTAAACGCGGATCAAAGGTGAGCGTATGAAAATCGCTTTCGCTGGCAATGTTTACATTGTTGAACGTGGTAAACATGGGCAGGCCGCTGTTATCTGTTTTGAACGCATTTACCAGGTTATAGCTGGGAGCATGAAAGCCGCAGCAGCCAAAGTCCTGGTTCATGGGATAATCCAGCGCATGTCCGTAATCAAGCCGGCCTTTGGGCGTGCCGTCGTCCTTGGAATACTGGATAGCAAAAACAGATTCAGGGCCGTTATCTTTGGCAGACAGGAAATTATCTGCAAAATCTGCCGACAGCTGGTATTTGCCGGAAGCCATCACCTCATCGCAAAGGCTGTTCACCTGCTGCAGCATTGCAGCATCAATACCTGTTACGTTGTTGTTCTCATCCTGTTTATAAGCCGCATACAGCAGTGCCTTAGCCAGGTAGGCCTTGGCGGCAAATTTATCCGGGCGGCCAGTTTCAGCCTGTGTTTCGGGCAGGTTGGCAGCGGCAAAAGTAAAGTCGGATATGATCTTTCCCCACAGCTCCTGGTCGGTGTATACCCGGTTTGAAATGGTATCATAGCTTTCCTTGGGCATGGTTTCATCTATGTAGGGCATATGCTTGAAGAGTATCTTCAGCAGAAAGTAAAAGTGTCCGCGCAGGAATTTCATTTCCGCCTGCCGGGCAACTTTACCCGGAAAATCATCTTCTGCAGCGTTGTTCAGGCGGCCCAATGCGTCATTTATACGGCCTATGCACACGTATATACGAAACCACAGCAGGTCGGTAGAGCCATTGTCAACCCGGTTCAGGGAAAAGGTTTCATAGAAATGAAAATCACTGATGTCGCCGGCGCCGTCGCCGCCTTTATAGGCATCGCCGCTGCGGATGTTGCCGTAAGGCCACATGCTGGAGTAAGGTGCGGTGTAATGATCGTTACCCAACCCGGCATAAGCGGCCGTTACCATTTTCTCCAGGTTTTCCGGCGTGTTCAGGTCATCGCCGGAGATAACGGCCTGCGGCGTCTGATCCAGGAACTTGCTGCAGGCGCCCAGCAGCAGGCAGCCTGCCAGTATTATATATTGAATGCGCTTCATGTTGCTTTGTTTAATGTTTTAGAATGACAGGTTTAACCCTATAGTGCCTATTACCGGTATGGGATAGGCGTTGTTCGGGTTTTCCGGGTCAGTGGCGGTAAATGATTTGCTCTTAACAGTGAGCAGGTTGCTGCCCTGCACATAAACACGGGCATTTTGCAGGTGCTTGCTGAACAGGTGCTGGAAGCTGTACCCTATCTGCAGGTTACGCAGCTTCATGTAAGAGCCGGACTCCAGGAAGTAGGTGGAAGTGCGGTTCTCATTGTTACGGTCAACCAGCGTGAGCGCAGGAATAGTGGCATCCGGGTTTTGCGGCGTCCATGCGTCCAGCGTACGGGCGCCCCAGTTAGTGCCCGGCCATATGGAAGAAAAGTCTGTATACGTTTTGAAGGTATTATACACCTGTATGCCCTGCACGCCCTGCAGGAAGAATGTAAGATCAAAGTGCTTGTACGACAGTGATACGTTCAGCCCATAGGTAAAATCCGGGTCGCCTTTACCGATGTAGTCCCGGTCCTTATCATCTATTACACCATCGTTGTTCAGGTCTTTGAACCGGATGCGGCCCAGGCCCTTGCCTATCTGATCCGCATAATCGTCCACCTCTTTCTGGGAGCGGAACAGGCCATCTGCCACATAGCCAAAGGTGGAGTTAATGGAACGGCCCAGGATGGTTTTATCCTGCCCGTTGCCGGGATAAGAGGTAAGCACTTCCTGCGGCAGCTCCGTAATTTTATTGCGGTAGGTTGCTACGTTACCGGTTACCGTTATTGCCAGGCCGGGCATAATATTGCCGCTGTATGACAGCAGCACTTCCAGGCCCTTGTTTTGCATGGAAGCGCCGTTTACATACCGGTTACCGCCCTCTCCTATTACTGCCAGGTAAGCGGGCCTGATAAGGATGTCGGATGTTTTCTTAATGAAATAATCCACAGAACCGCTGATACGGTTATCGAACAGGCCAAAGTCAAGGCCAAAGTTCGACTGCAGGGTGCTTTCCCATTTCAGGGAGGGATTGCCCTGCTGTATCAGCGTGTAGCCGGAGGGCAGCTGGCCGGTGCCGCTGCCGCCAATATCATAAGCGCTGCCGGAGTCAAAGTCCCAGGTAGGATCTATGCCGTAAATGGCGGAGTACAGCGTGTAGGTAGCGTTGTTGGCTATTTCCTGGTTGCCGGTTTTGCCCCAGCCGTAACGCAGCTTTAAGTCAGAGATGAAAGGCGCGTTGTCTTTCAGGAATTTTTCTTCACTCACACGCCAGCCTACAGACACGGCCGGGAACATGCCAAATCGGTTATCTGACCCAAAGCGGGAGGAACCATCGCGGCGCAGGGTTACAGATGCCAGGTACTTATTGTCATAGGAATAGTTCACTTTCCCGAAATAAGACAGTAACGTATAACCGCTGCCGTTGCCACCGTTATCCTTGTTGGAAGAGCCGGCGTCCAGGTAGGAGTAATCTATATTTTCCAGGGCATATCCCTGGCGGCTGGCGTAAAAGTTCTGCGCCATATATTTGATCTGCTCTTCGCCCAGCAGGAAATCAACGTGGTGTTTTTGCCGTTGCAGGTCGTAGGTAAGGGTGTTTTGCCATACCCAGTTGCCGTTATAATCCTGCGATGTTTGGGAGAAATTTGTTTTATCGGATAAGAAACCGGAGGTATAGGACTTACGCAGGGTGCGCTGGTAGGTGCCGCTGAAATCAATACCATAGCTGCTTTTCAGGTGCAGGTTGGGAATAATTTCGAGGTCGGCATACGCATTGCCGAACAGGCGGTAAAAATTACTCTTGTTCTGGCGGTTGTCTTCTATCAGGCGCACAGGGTTCTGCCGGTCCGTCATGCCGGGCGCAGGGCCGCCCCAGCCACCGTCTACCGTATGCACCGGCACTACCGGTTGCTGTACCAGCGCGGTGAACAGCACATCGGATGAAGGTATCAGCACATCTTTAATATAAGCGGCTGAGAGGTTCTCCCCGATCTTTAACCGGCCGTTAAAAAAGGAATAATCTGTATTAAAGCGGGCATTGATCTTTTGCTGGTTGGTGGCTTTAACAATGCCTTTATTGTTGTACATGCCCACGGAAAAATAAGAGTTGCCCCTTTCGCTGCCATTGGCAATGGATATATTATAGGTTTGCAGCAGGGAGGTTTGCGCAATCTGGTCATACCAGTAGGTATCTGCCGGATGCATGGTTTTGGCGGCGTCAATGTATTCCGGCAATATGATCTTGTTCAGCACCGGGTTATTGTAGTCGCCGTTCCAGTCGTACTGGTATATCTGGTTGTTGTCAGGATCTACGTGGTCATTAACCGCTGCCTGCCAATAGGCGCGGCCGCGGCCGTCGGTGTTCAGCGTTTTTATTTTGGTATTGTAGTACTGCAGGGAGGAAGATGCATCTACATTAATACGGCTGTAGCCTTTGCGCGCCTTTTTAGTGGTTACGATAATAACGCCGTTGGCGGCACGTGAACCGTAGATGGTGGCTGCAGAAGCATCCTTGAGCACCTGTATGGATTCAATATCGCTTTGGTTCAGCTCCTGCAAGCCTCTTTTGGTAGGAATACCATCTACCACGTACAGCGGATCATTATTGCCCAGGGTGCCGATGCCTCTTATGCGCACCGTGGCGCTGCTGTTAGGATCGCCGCTGGTGGTAACAAATACGCCGGGTACACGGCCCTGTAAGGCTTTCATAGGGTTGCCCACCGGTATGTCTTTAATCTCTTTTACATCTACTACCGATACCGCACCGGTAAGATCTGCCTTTTTCTGCGTCTGGTAACCGGTTACGATCACCTGGTTCAGGTCAGTGGCGTTTTCTTCCATTTGTATGGCAAGCGTTGTGGTGCTTTCTCCTACTTTCTGCGATACCGGCTTCATACCGATGTAGGAAAAATTAAGCACATCGCCCGGCGCCGCCTGTATGGTAAACTGGCCGGCGCCGTTGGTAATGGTGTTGCGGCTGCCTGCCTGCACCGTTACGCCAGGTAAAGGCGTGCCGCCTTGTTTGCCGGTAACGGTACCTGTAATGGTACGCTGCTGCGCCATGCCTAAAAGGCTCCACAGCAGCAATGGTACTAGGTAAAACAACTTTTTCATAATGGGAATTTGAATAATTGGAAACGGATGGTTTTGTGATTGTCCCTTGCTATGCGTTTTTAAATCAGTGATGAATGATAGCTGGTTGCTGTATCATTGCCATTATTTCTGCAGGATCATAATCCGGGCAGCCTCCGGGCCGGGAGGCCACCAGCGCGCCCAGCGCATTGGCGTAAGCCAGGCTGTAAGCAGGCGCGCACCCGTTAATGCTGCAGGCCAGGAAACCGGCCAGGAAGGCATCGCCGCTGCCAATGGTATCGGCTACCGTTACCGGCTGTACGGGCTGATAATAGAACTGTTCCGCTATGTAGCCCATGCAGCCTTTGCTGCCCAGCGTTACAATAATGGAAGAGATGTTGAACCGCTTTGCAATGGCCAGTATGCGCGCTTCATTATTATCATAGGCGCCGTACCAGCTGCTTATCAGCGCCAGCTCTGCTACGTTCAGCTTCAGCAGCTGGCAATGCTGCAGCAGCCATTCCAGCGTTTCCTGCGTGTACCAGGGCGTGCGCAGGTTAATGTCCAGCACCTTTACAGCGTTGGTTTGTAACGCCTTTTCCATTGTTTGGCGCGATACGGCATGGCGCGCCGCCAGGCTGCCAAACACCAGGTACTGCACGTCACCCTGCTGTAGTAAAGCCTCCAGCGCGGCATTCCAGCCAATATGATCCCAGGCCGCGGGATAATGAATGTCGTACTGCATATCCTGCTGTTCGTTCATCCGGGCATTTACCACGCCGGTAGCATGGCTGGTATGTTTTTGTATATACGCGGTAGTAAGCTGCATGTTTTCCATAAGCTGCAGCAAACGGGCGCCCTTTTCATCCTGCCCGATGGCCGATACCATGGCCACCTGCTGCGACAGCTTTTGCAGGTGATAGGCCACATTCAGCGGTGCGCCGCCCGGCAGCTCTTTCCCGGGCAGTACATCCCACAGTATTTCTCCAATGCATACAATGTTGTGCTTTATCATAATGTCATTATTTTCCGGTTGATCAGTGCACCACTATATTCATTTCTATCTGCTCCAGGGTTTGGCCTTTGGTTTCCGGCATCCATTTCCATACAAACAGCAGCTGCAGCACCATCATCACACAAAAGAAAAGGAAGATATGCCCGCCGCCGATGTGCGCGGCCAGGTAAGGGAAGGTAAAGGCAATGATTGCTGCCATGATCCAGTGCGTGAAGCTGCCCAGGGTTTGGCCTTTGGCGCGCACCTGGTTGGGAAAGATCTCGGATATGAACACCCAGATAACCGCGCCCTGTGAAAAGGCAAAGAAGGCAATGTATATTAACAGGCACGATACCACCACCAGGCCGCCGGTATGCCGGTAAAAGGCAACAGCCACCATGCCCAGGGTAATGATAAGCCCTACGGTGCCAATGCGCATCAGCTGCCGCCGGCCAATACGGTCAATAAAACGTATTGCGGTTAACGTGAACACAAAGTTCACGATGCCGATACCTACGGTAGACAGCAAGGAGGAACCTGCGCCTAACCCCGACATTTCAAAAATGCGCGGCGCATAATATATAATGGCGTTGATGCCGGACACCTGGTTAAACATGGCAAACAATACTGCCAGCATGATGGGCGTGCGGTATTTGCCGGAGAACAGCTTTTCCGCGCCTGCGCCGCTTAACGGCTGCGGGGCCTGGCGGATGATGTTCATATCATCCTGGTAACCGGTTGGGTTAATGAGCTGCAGGGTTTTTACCGCCGCCGCCTGGTTCTTACCATGCAGCAGCAGCCAGCGCGGGCTTTCGGGTACCCACCGCAGCAGCAGCAGGAACAAGCCGGCCGGCAAAGCCTGTATGCCCAGCATGAGGCGCCAGGCATTTTCACCGCCCTGCGCGCCAATGAGGTAGTTAGACAAATAAGAGATAAGGATGCCGAATACCACGTTGAACTGGAACAGGGCCACCATACGGCCGCGATATTGCGCCGGCGCTATTTCTGAAATATATACCGGCGCTGTTACAGAGGAAGCGCCTACCCCCAGCCCGCCTGCAAAACGGCATAGCAGGAAAAGGTACCAGTTACCTGCCATGGCCGTACCTACTGCAGACACCAGGTACACCAGCGCTACCAGCAGCAGGGTAGCCCGGCGGCCCAGCCGGTCAGACGGCAGGCTGCCTCCCAGGGCCCCCAGCACCGTACCTATTAATGCAATGGAAACCGTAAAGCCGTGCTGCATGGCCGTTAAATGCCAGTACTGCTGAATATCCTGCTCCGCACCGGAAATAACTGCCGTATCAAAGCCGAACAAGAAACCGCCCAGCGCTACTACAAAAGCCCAGAAAAAAACAATGTTGTTACGCATCCTTCAGATCAGTTTTTATTTTTTAAGGTGGATGGAACCATCACGTAGTTTGGTTACGGCGTCAAACCTAGCCCTTTTCGCAGGCGGCGGCATTACAGGATCGCCTCCAATACTTTCAAAATAGTAACGTCCTCTATTTAAGTGTGTTTAAATTGTTAATCAACACTTTATGAATTTTCCGGAAAATATTATCCGCAATAGATTTTCAATTTTGTATCATTGTTTTTAGAATTTATCACCTGATTGCCATCTTAAATCGCCGCCACGTTATTTGTCATGTTTAAAAGATTACTGCTTTTTTGCTGTTTATGGGGATGCTTATGGGCGACCGGCTGCCGGCAGGAAACAGCGCCTAAATACCGCATCGGGTTTTCACAATGCACCGGTAACGACGACTGGCGCCGGAACATGCTGACGGAAATGAAAAGGGAGCTTTTCTACCACCCGGAAATGCAGCTGTTATATAAAGATGCGGAGAGCGACAGTAAACGGCAGGTGCAGCAGATCCGCGAGCTGCTGGCGGGGAAGATAGATATACTATTGGTATCGCCCAATGAAGCCCAGCCCCTGGCGCCCGTAATAGCGGAAGTGTACCGCAAAGGCATACCGGTTATTATACTGGACCGCAAGGCAGCCACTGATTCCTTTACCGCTTACATTGGCGGGGATAATTATAACATAGGCAAGCTGGCCGCGGAATATATTGCCGGCCAGCTGGGTGGGCGCGGCCGCATTATAGAGGTAACGGGGCTGCGCGGCTCATCGCCTACTGTAGAAAGGCACCAGGGCTTTCATGATGCGCTGGTACATTACCCGGGGCTGCAGCTGATAGCTACGCTGGAAGGCAGCTGGGTGGCGGATAAAACACAGGCGGCCGCCGCGCAGCACGATTCGGCCATACGGCAGGCCGATGTGATATTTGCGCAGAACGACGTAATGGCCTACAGCATGTACCGCTATTGCCGGGCCAGGGGCATGCAGCATACCCGCTTTATTGGGGTAGATGCATCGCCTTACCCGGATGCAGGCATTGACCTGGTATCGCGCGGGGTGCTCAGCGCCTCCCTGCTGTACCCCAGCGGCGGCAAGGAAGCCATCAGCATGGCGGCTGATATTTTGGCCGGCAAAAAAGTGCCCCGCAACACCCTGCTGCAAACCGTACTGATAGACAGCAGCAATGTAAAGCTCATGCGCCTGCAGATAGACAAGATACAGGCGCAGCACCAGGAAATAGAGAACCAGCAGTCGCTGCTGCAGGAACAACGCTCGCTGTACCAGGACCAGCTGCACCTTTTGCGCATTGTGGCCACTACCCTGTGCATTGCTTTTTTACTGGGCATTGTGCTGTTTTTTATACTGCGCACCAACCGGCGCATTAACCGGCAGCTGAAGCAGCAGCGCGATGAAATATTGCAGCAGCGCGACCGCCTGGTGGAAATGACGGCCAAAGCGCAGGAAGCCACCGAAGCAAAATTTGCTTTCTTTACCAACGTATCGCACGAGTTCCGCACCCCGCTAACGCTCATACAGGCGCCGCTGGAAAACCTGATGGACAGCCGGCAGCTTTCCTCCACGCAAAAGCACCAGCTGGAGCTGATGCACCGCAATGTAATTCGCCTGATGCGGCTGGTGAACCAGCTGCTGGAATTTCGCCGCATTGAAAGCGGCAAGCTGCCGCTGAAGGTAACAGAGCAGGACCTGCAGGTTTTCATGACAGATATTATGGAGGCCTACAAAAGCATTGCGGTAAAAAAACACATTGACTTCCGCCTCATATGCCGGCAGCCGGATATTAAAGCCTGGTTTGACCAGCAGCTGTTTGACCGGGTATTATACAACCTGCTTTCCAATGCCTTTAAATTTACCGGCGACTACGGCAAGGTGCATATTTACCTGGAAAAGCCGGCCCAAACCGATGAAGTGGTTATTCATATTGAAGATAACGGCGCCGGCATGGATGAAGGCACGCTGGCCCATGCCTTTGAGCTGTTTTACCAGAGCCGTGAAACCGCGCACAAAGGCACCGGCATTGGCCTGGCCCTGAGCCGCGAGATCATATCCCTGCACCATGGCTCCATTAGCGTAAAAAGCGCAAAAGGCGCCGGCACTACGTTTACCATTACACTGCCGGCCAGCCCCACCCCTTTTGCGCCGGAAGAGATACAACAGGAAGCGGAAAGCATGAATGTGCTGAACCACTCGCTGTTCAATTACCTGGAGGTGCCTGAAGAGCAGCCGCTGATGCCCGCCGCCGCTGTTGCGGAGCACCCGCACTCCCTGCTGATCATTGAGGACCACCCGGACCTGAACAGCTTTTTATCGGACTACCTGGGCGGCCTATACGAAGTTTTTCACGCACGCAACGGCGCCGACGGGCTGCAGCTGGCCTTCCGCCACATACCCGACCTGATACTCTGCGATATTATGATGCCGGGCATGGATGGCATACAGGTGCTGGAAACGCTTAAAAAAGACATCCGCACCTCCCATATACCGGTTATACTGCTCAGCGCCAACAGCAGTGAGGAGCAGCGCATTAAAGGACTGCAGCACAATGCAGATGCTTATATCAGCAAGCCCTTTAACCTGCAGTACCTGGCCGAAAGCATCAGCAGCCTGCTGAACAACCGCGCGCTGCTGAAAGACCATTACATAGCGGAGCCGGCCACCCGTGTACATGCCGACCAGTCGAACAAAACTGACCGGCGCTTTATTAATGATTTCACCGCTATTGTGGAAGATAACCTGGGCAACGACCAGTTTGGGGTAGATGATATTTGCCAGCGCCTGTCTGTTTCCAAAATGCAGCTGTACCGCAGGGTAAAGCAGCTGCTCAGCTGCAATGTGAATGATTACATACTGGACACACGGGTAAAAAAGGCCAAGTACCTGCTGCTGAACACCCAGCTGTCTGTTGCGGAGATAGCCTATGCCTGCGGCTTTTCATCGCCGGCTTATTTTTCCACGGTATTCAAATCGCGCAGCCGGCAAACGCCTAAAACGTTCCGGGAGCAGCTGCATAAAAAGCCGTAACCTTTTACGCCATTACCGATTGCCGGCCTGCCCGCGCTTTTGCCGTTTGCAAACGCCGGTTATAATATACATACGAAACCACAAGCACACACAGGAACAATAGCGGATCAATAATAAAAACGGGGCCGTCGCCTACGGAAAAATGCGCAATGGCGGCAGACACCAGGGTGATGGCAAAACCGGCATAGGCAAACTCCTTTATTTTACCGGGCACACCGGGAATTAACAAAGCCAGCACTCCCAAAGCCTTGGCAATACTCAGCTCAATGCGCATATAGTCCGGCAGGTGCAGGTGCTGGAACGGGCCTTCCGTACGGTACACTTCGGGGCCTATGGGATTTTTGAGATTAAAGTTAATAACGCTGTACACCATTACGGCACATACAATGCCGGTGGTAGTCCAATAAATGATGTTGTCCTTTTTCATGATATATACTGTTTTAAATGAACAGGTATATACATAAGACAACGCAGCTGGTTTTACTGTGACGGCTTATTAAAACGTTTCAGCTTACCGGGGTTGGTTTGTATATAGATATTCCTGATCTGCGCGCCTTCCAGCTCAATAGATACAATGCTTACCGCTGTTACGCCCGACCAGGATATAACAGAAGGCAGGCCATTAACCAGGGTAATTTCTCGTACAATGTCCGGCATATTGCTGTAGTATACCGGCACAACGTTTTTCAGCAGCCGGATCACATTATCCTGGCCGTGAACAGGGCGCCGGGGCGCTGTAAGCCGTTTGCGGTTAACGGCAGTAACCGTGCCGCCGCCATCGGCAAACAGGGTAATATCTTCTTTCAGGAGCTGCACCAGCGCATCCACATTCCCCTCCGTAGCGGCCAGCAGAAATTGCTGCAGTATTTTTTCATGCGTTTTAATGTCAACCTCAAAACGCCGGGCATCCTTACCCAGGTTGGCTTTGGCCCGTTTCAGTATCTGCCGGCAGTTATCTTCCGACTTATCAAATATCCCGGCCAGCTCATAGTAGTCATAGGAAAATACTTCTTTCAGCAAAAAGATGGCCCGTTCCTGCGGTGTTAGCTTTTCAAGCAGCACCATCATACCGATAGACAGGGCATGGTACATCTCCACCTGCCGGTACGGGTTGGCTGCGCGCTCCTGCAGGGGCTCCGGCAGCCATATGCCAATGTACGCTTCGCGCTGTAAACGCGCGCTGTGCAGGTAATTAATGCATTTGTTGGTTACCATCTTCACCAGGTACGCCTTGCGGTGCTGTACATTTTCCACCGGCATTTCCATCCATTTCAGGAAAGTGTCCTGCACAATATCTTCTGCTGCATCTACATTGCCCAGCATGTTATAGGCAATGGAAAACAGCAATGTCCTGTATTCAAGAAAAGTTTCCGAGTGCTGGTCCATGATTGTTCCTTATTGGTATAAAAATAAGACAGCTCACCCGTTTATTTTGTGACACCCGGTTTGTTAAAACAGCAACAAGTAGCTAACTTTCCTTCATCACGTATAAATACTGTAGCCATGAAAAAAATTATCCTTGACTTAGCAGTTACCGTAGACGGTTTTATTGAAGGCCCTAACGGGGAAATTGACTGGTGTATTATGGATGGGGATATCGGGTTTGACGCTTTCCTGGCTGACATAGACACCATTTTTTACGGGCGCGTAAGCTATGAGCTGTGGGGACAATACCAGCCGGGCAACGATATAAGCGATGCGGAAAAAAAGGTATGGGATGCGCTGCACAGCAAAAAGAAGTACGTATTCTCGCACCAGCCTAAAGAAGATGCAAAGGCAACTTACATACATGGCAACATCGCGGAGCAGGTGGCAGCCATTAAACAGCAACCCGGTAAAAACATCTGGCTGTATGGCGGTGGAAAGCTGGTTGCCACATTCATTGAGCTGGGATTGATAGATGTATACCGTTTGGCGGTTCACCCCGTGCTGTTGGGCCAGGGCAAACCGTTGTTCTCCGGCTTTAAGGAA
>NZ_DASTRI010000137.1:0-23772 GCF_035761305.1 Chitinophaga sp.
CAGCTGCAGCTCTACCTGCAGCAGCTTCAGGAGGGTTTCTGCACGCGTGCGCAGGTTGTTGATCTCCAGCAGCTCCTGCTTATCTTTTAGCTCGCTGTTCAGGTTAGAGGAAACAAAATGCACCAGGAAGGCGGCATTTTCTATATTCTTAAGTATTACGCTGGCTTCTGAAGGCAGGTTGGGCGACAGCTGTATGATTTGTCCTGCCAGGTCTTTAATGGAAGAAATGTAGGCGTCAAATTCTGCATCGTTCTCTCCTACATCATCATGCAATATGGTAATGTTGGCTTTAAAATAAGGATCTTCTGTAGTGATAGCATCTATCTTAAAACGTTTGCGCCCCTGTATAATAATAGTGGTGCCGCCGTCCGGCATTTTTATAAGCTTCACAATTTTAGCTACGGTACCTACGCTGGCCAGGTCTGCAATAATAGGATCTTCTACCGTACTGTCTTTTTGCGCTACCACACCAATCAATTTGTCAGTCCGGTAAGCATCATTCACTGCTTTTATGGATTTGTCCCGGCCCACGGTAATAGGGAGCACCACACCGGGAAACAGCACTGTATTTCTTAATGGTAATATGGAAAGTTCTTCTGGTATTTTATCGTCTTCCTGGCCGTCTACATCCTCATTCAAGGGAATAATAGGCATAAACTCCATTTCCTCTTCCGGGTTAGCTAAATAAAATCTATTCATCGCAATAGTTTAAGTCCGTGTGAAGGTAGACAATTTGTCAGCCGCAAACCGTATTACCTTCTTTTTTTAATGTTACACCATAGTGTTCAACTATAATGCCACATAAAAAACCCCGGAAGTTATTCCGGGGCTTTATTGATTTGCTTACAACATTACAAAATTACAGCGTAACGCCTACGCCCAGCTGAATGGACTGGTTTTTCCAGTTGCTGGTGTTGGCTACATCGCCGGCATTTTTCACATCGGTAAAGCCAATGATGTAACGGGCGCTGATGTTTACAATGGGCAGTTGTACCCATAAACCTGCTACGCCGGCAACATCGCCGCCTTTAAACGCATCCTTGGTTCCCTGCAGTGCGTCTTTGCCGCTTAACAGTGCACTGAACTGGGGGCCTACCTGCAGTTTTAAACGGGGCGTTCCCAGGTTAAAGTTAGCCAGGATGGGAATGCTCAGATAATTCAGGCTGATCTTCTTGTTGTTGTTATCCGGATCGTTCAGGTTATCCGTGTTGTAGATCTCACTGAAATTATCTGTAGTTTTTGTTTTGGTGGAGGAAAAGATCAACTCACCCTGTACGCCAAAACCTTTTACCAGGTTAAGCTGCGCAAACCCGCCCAAATGGTAGCCCAGCTTAAATCCGTCGTTATAGCCGGTTCCATCGATCTTACCGAGATTGGCGCCACCTTTAATACCAAAGCGTAATAACCGGTCCTGTGCATGGGCGGTAGAAAATGACAAAGCAGTAATACCTAATACTGCTACCGCAAGAATCAGTTTTTTCATGTGCAGTTGTTTTGATTTGATCGTGTTTTTCTGTGATATTGGCCTTTGCTTAATAGACGGAATCCGTTTACCTATCCCCTACCTAGCATTGTTGTTTCTTATATAGCAAAATCTGTGCTATGTTTCTTAAACATTCATAAACTGCACAAAACACAATAAGTAATAAGATAATTTGTTAAAATTCAAAACTTACTTTAGCGGTAAAGTAGCTCATAATGCTGGTGTCCTCACCCTGCAGCGGTTTAAATACAGTGTAGGCAGGCGCCAGGGTAAAGTGGCCTATGATATAGGAAGCGTTCAGGGTTATATCTGCCGCACGCGGCTCAAAGCCGGTATGCGCCTCGGACTCCAGGGGCTGGCCGGCGGCGTTCTTTTTACTGTGCTTAATATCATGCGCTATTTTGGCGGAGCGGGATATGTACTGGAACGCCTTCATGTTGCTGTAGTAATGCGCCGTGCCCAGGATTAAGCCTGCAGAAGGCGTTATCAGCAGTACATCGTCGAATTTCAGCACATCTATAAAAATAAAGGGATGGCGCAGGGCCAGTATCATGTTAAAATCCCTGCCGGTTTCCGTACTGGTAACTTCATTGCGTATACGAATGGGTAAGCGGCCTATTTGCCGGAAAGACACCGCGGTAGCGGTTTCGCGGCCCCAGCCAAAATCAAGGCTGATGCCCGGTTGCAGCCACCAGCCGCGGTAGTAGAAGTAGGCAAACAGCTCGTTCTTTATTGGCGTGGCAGGTACATCGCTGGAGTCTGCAAAAAAGTAGCGGGTATAGGAAATACCGGCCAGGAACTTACGGCTTTTCGTATAGTCATAGCCGGCAGAAAGGTCCCACTCAAACCACGGCGTTTTTTCTGCGTTGGCCAGGTAATAGCCGCTCATTGAGCCAAAGAAACCGGACCTGTGATAGTAAGCAACGGAGGGGGATATAAACGGCTTCATTACAATGGGCCGCTCAAAATTAGCGGTTTTACTGCCATAGGCAGGATTGTTACCATAACCCACGCTTACCAGCACATTGTTCTTCTGCTCCTTCCGGAGCAGGGAATCGAGCTGGCGTTCCAGCTCTGCCAATGATTGTGACTGCCCCGCCGCCATGCGGCTGCAACAAAACAGATATAGAAAAATAATGCACCCGTGCTTCCACATGTGAGCTTAATTATACCCTGTGCAAGATAGCTTTTTCCGGGATATTATTCCGATGAATCAGGCAAGCTCTATAAGTGTAATTTCCGGCAGTATGCCCACGCGGCCGGGGTACCCTAAAAAGCCATAACCGCGGTTTACATACAGGCGCTGTACGCCCTGCTTATACAAACCGGCCCATTCCTTATAAAAATACTGGGCAGGGCTCCATTTAACGCCGGGTATTTCCACGCCAAACTGCATGCCGTGCGTATGGCCGGCCAGCATCAGGTCTATATCCGGGTACTCGGGGCGTACCTGGGCATCCCAGTGGGTAGGATCATGGGAGAGTAATATTTTAAAGGGAATATGGGCGCTGCCTTCATAGGCTTTTTTCAGGTCGCCGTACTTGGGAAAGCGGCTCATGGCGCTCCAGTTCTCAATGCCCAGCAGGGCTATCTGCTGGCCATCGCGCTCCAGCACTACATGCTCGTTCATAAGCAGGCGCCAGCCCAGCTCTCCGTGTACCTGCTTCAGGCGTTCCAGGTTCTCTGCGCGCTGCTTGCTGTAGCCGCTTTCGTCCCGGTCCGGCCAGGGGTAGTAGTCGCCGTAATCATGGTTGCCCAAGGTGGAATATACGCCCATAGGCGCTTTTATGCGGTTAAACACATCCATGTAGTCATTCATTTCCAGGGCGCGGTCGTTCACCAGGTCGCCGGTAAACAGCACCAGGTCGGCCTGCTGGGCATTAATCATCTCTACCCCTTTTATTACCGCCTCCTTATTATTAAAGCTGCCGGAGTGAATGTCGGAGATCTGTATTATACGCAGCCCTTTAAAAGCCGGGGGCAGGTTTTTAAAGGCCAGCTTTACCTTATGCAGGCGGTAATTATATTTATTGGAGAAGCCGTAGGTAAGGGTGGCAAACAGGCCGCCGCCCATGAGCAGCCCCATTTTAGTAAGAAACTGGGAGCGGGATATGCCGGTGCCTGCCTCACCGGGAACAGGCGCCGGGCGGTTGCCGAACCGCTGTATGAGCCATACAATGCCGCGGCGTACATCATCGGCCAGCAGGAACACCACTGCCAGCAGCTTGGCCATTACCAGGCCTATGAGCACGGCCAGCACATAGGAGCGCACAATGGGCTTCCAGTCGTGCCAGCGCAGGTAAGGCAACAGTATTATGGTAGCAATACAGGCAATGGACACCAGCCAGTAGGCGCCGTATACAAGGCCGCGGATGCGGGGGGCCGAGCTGTTCATGATGGCCCTTATACCCATAAAAACGTAAATGTCCAGACAAACGATCAATAATATAAGCACAACCGAATTAAGTCCTGAGCGCATGGTAGTAGTAAAGTTATATATGTCAAACTGATGTAGACGATTAGCGATCCGCCATATTGTATGCCCTATCAAAAATGTTGCTACAATTGCGGTCGCCAGCCTGGCTTCCCTGTAAAAGGCTCATTTCCACCCTATTAACACCAAAGTCCACCAATTTTTGTGAATAAATAAATAAACCGGCACCACGTATATTAGCCTAATCGTTGTATTTTTGTCACATTCGGGATGTTGTGTCCTTACTGAACCATTCATTCTAAAGCAGTTAGCCAATGCAATTTACTTATTATGGCCACTCTTGTTTTTCAGTAACGATCAAAGGTAAAAAGATACTTTTTGATCCCTTTATTACTTACAACGAGCTGGCTAAAGCCGTAAATGTGAACGGGATAGTGGCGGATTACATTTTTGTTTCCCATGGGCATGACGATCATGTGGCTGACCTGCTAAACCTGGCGCGGCGTACCGGCGCTACTGTGGTGGGCAGCTATGAGCTGGCTACCTGGGCAGGTAAGCAGGGCATTGAAAAAACACATCCCATGAATACGGGCGGCAAATGGCAGTTTGACTTTGGCACGGTAAAATGCGTAGTGGCCCACCACTCCAGCGGCCTGCCGGACGGTTCTTACGGCGGCAATCCCCTGGGATTTATTTTTATTACGGAAGACGGCAACTTTTACTATAGCGGCGATACGGCCCTTACCTTTGATATGGAGCTGGTGCCCCGTTTTGCTAAATTAGATTTTGCAGTGCTGCCTATTGGCGATAATTTTACCATGGGCGTGGAAGACGCCATTATTGCAGCGGAGTTTATAGAATGCAAGCGTATTGTAGGCGTGCACTATGATACCTTTGGATATATAAAGATTGATAAGGATAAAGCTAAACAGGCTTTTTCAGATGCGGGGCTGGAGCTGCTGCTGCCGGCCATTAACAGTACAATTGAAATGTAGCTGTAAGCTTTGGGCTATAAAAAACACAACATTAACAGCTAACAGCCAAAAGCTAAACGCTTATTTATTATCCTATTATCCTATAACTAACCTAAGAACATTCAAATCAGAAAATGGCAAGAATAATCGCAATAGCCAATCAAAAAGGGGGCGTGGGTAAAACTACCAGCGCTATTAACCTGGCCAGCAGCCTGGCGGTGCTTGAATTTAAAACCCTGCTGGTAGATGCAGACCCGCAGGCAAACAGCACAACCGGGTTAGGGTTTGACCTGCGTAACATACAGCAAAGCCTGTATGATTGCATGGTGAACGATGTACAGGCCAAAGACGTGGTGCTGGAGTCAGATACGCCTAACCTGAAGGTGCTGCCTGCGCATATTGACCTGGTAGGTGCGGAGCTGGAGCTGATTAACCACCCTAACCGCGAGCAGGTGATGAAGCAGGTGATAGATGCAGTAAAGCAGGATTATGACTTTGTGATTGTAGACTGCTCCCCTTCCCTGGGCCTGATTACGGTGAACGCCCTGGTAGCTTCCGACTCCGTGATCATACCCGTACAGTGCGAGTTTTTTGCGCTGGAAGGTTTGGGCAAGTTGCTGAATACCATTAAAATTGTACAAAGCAGGCTGAATACGTCGCTGGAAATTGAAGGCATTCTGATGACCATGTACGATGGCCGCCTGCGCCTGAGTAACCAGGTGGTGGATGAGGTGAAGCAGCACTTTGAAGAAAGCGTGTT
The DNA here is from genome assembly GCF_035761305.1 of Chitinophaga sp. Classification (GTDB taxonomy): domain Bacteria; phylum Bacteroidota; class Bacteroidia; order Chitinophagales; family Chitinophagaceae; genus Chitinophaga. The sequence goes on from NZ_DASTRI010000137.1 coordinate 5,652, forward strand.
TAACACCATTATTCACCGCAACACCAAACTGGGTGAAGCTCCCAGCTTCGGCAAATCCGTAATCATGTATGATGCCGCCAGCACGGGTGCTATTAACTACCTGAACCTGGCCAAAGAAATACTGCAAAAGAACAATTACACGAAAATTAACCTTGAAGATAAAATCCTAGCCATAAACGATGACCAATCCGAGTAAGAAAGAGGCGTTGGGAAAAGGCATCCGCTCGCTGCTGCAAAACATTGATACTGATCTGAAACAAACTACCAGTGCCCTGGGAGATAAAGTGGTGGCTGCCGCTACCGGTATAGAGCGCATTCCGCTGGATCAGATAGAAGTGAACCCAAAGCAGCCGCGGCGTGATTTTGACGAGCAGGCATTACAGGAATTGAGCCATTCCATTAAGCTGCACGATGTAATACAGCCCATTACCGTAGCCAAAGCCGGTAAAAAGTACCAGCTGATAGCCGGCGAAAGGCGTTTACGCGCCAGCAGAATGGCAGGGTTAAAAGATATTCCCGCTTATATACGGCAGGCCAATGACCAGGAGCTGCTGGAGCTGGCCCTGCTGGAAAACCTGCAAAGGGAAAACCTGAACGCCATAGAAATTGGCCTCAGCTACAAACGCCTTATGGACGAATGCACCTTTACACAGGAGCAGGTAGCCGACCGCATGGGCAAGGAAAGAAGCACCGTTACCAATTACATACGCCTGCTGAAGCTGCCTCCTGACATCCAGGTGGCGGTGCGCAATGCGCAGATCAGCATGGGCCATGCCCGCGCCTTGATTGGCGTGGAGAACGTGGAAAAGCAGCTGTATATTTTTAACGAGATCATTAAAAACGGCCTTTCCGTACGCCAGGCAGAAGAGCTGGTGAGAAAGGTGAACCATATTGAAAAAGGAACTGTTAAAAAACCAATAAAAAATTCCCTTCCACCGGCTTATCAAAAAATAGAAGATAACTTAGCCTCTCATTTTGCAACAAAGGTATCGCTGGACAGAAGCAAAGCGGGTAAAGGCAGTATCACTATTGAATTTTACTCCGATGAGGAACTGGACAGCATACTGGAAAAAATAGACTTATACGGTGGCAAAAAATAAGGCAACGCATATTTTTCACTACGTATCGTGCCGTTTCCTCTTATTGCTGTTTATAGCCGGCTGCGCCTGCAGGCCGCTGTACGCACAGGATACCATTATACCCAACGCTAATATCATTAAACCGGATTCTACGCAGCGGCCCGCTGCCAGGAAAGATTCGGTAATTGTAACCGGTTTGTTCAAAAATCCCCACAGTCCCCGTAAAGCTGCCTTTTTCTCTGCCGTGGTGCCGGGTTTGGGCCAGGCCTATAACCGGGAGTACTGGAAAATACCTTTGGTATATGCTGCTATGGGCATATCGGCCGGTTTCTTTGTCGGCAATTTCAACTATTATAAAGATTACCGCGATGCCTACCGCATTCGCATGGATGGTAACGCCAATACCCACGATAAATATGAGGGCATTTACAATAATGCCGAGTCCCTGAAAGTATTGCGCGACGCCTACCGGCAGTATGTCGACTACTCCGTGCTGGTGTTTGTGCTGGCCTATGGCCTGAATATTATAGATGCTACTGTTTTTGCGCACCTGCGCGACTGGAATATGTCGGACGACCTGAGCATGCGCATAACACCGGCAGTGCTGGACAACCGCGCGCTTGGCCTGAGCCTGAAAATAGACCTGGGTAAAGTGAGAGGGAAGAATAAGGCAGGCTGGGTGCTGGGACGCTGAAGAATTAATAATGAAGAATGAATAATTAATAATAAAGGTGGGGATGAAGATAGTGGATGATGAGGAAAGAGAGAGGATAATGAAAGAGCCGGAAGATGAAGGGGCAGGAAGATGAAGAAAGAGGATAAAGGAATTGAAAAAAGAAAGTAACCAGTTATTATAGATCAGATTATGAAAATAGCACTTATCGGATACGGTAAAATGGGAAAGGCCATAGAAGCCATTGCAACAGCAAAAGGACATACTGTTATTCATCGCATAGACGTGAACAGTATGCACCTGCTGGAAAAAGAGCACCTGCAGCAGGCAGATGTAGCCATCGAGTTTACCACTCCCGAAACTGCTTACAACAACATACTTAAATGCTTTGACGCCAATGTACCGGTAGTATGCGGTACCACCGGCTGGCTGGATAAGCTGCCGGATGTAAAGGCATACTGCCTGGAAAAACACCAGGGGTTCCTGTATGCCAGCAACTTTAGCATAGGCGTAAATATATTTTTTGAGCTGAACAAGCGCCTGGCCGAGCTAATGGCCACGCAGCCCCAGTACAACGTAAGAATGGAGGAAACCCACCATACCCAGAAGAAAGATGCGCCCAGCGGCACGGCCATAACCCTGGCAGAGCAGGTGCTGGACAAGCTGGAACGCAAAACCAGCTGGGTAAACAGGGAAAGCCGGCAGCCGGAAGAGCTGTCTATCATCAGCAAACGGGAAGATCCTGCCCCCGGCACCCACAACATTACCTATACTTCCGCTATTGACGATATAAGCATTACCCATACGGCCCACTCCAGGGAAGGTTTTGCGGCCGGCGCTGTAATAGCAGCAGAGTGGCTGGACGGCAAAAAAGGCATCTTTACGATGAAAGATGTGCTTAGCCTTTAAACTTCAAACTTTTGGATATATTTGCCAGCAATTCACACACTGCGGTGGAATGCAAATCGTTCGTATATGCTTTCGAAAAAAACACAATATGCCTTTCATGCCTTGATTCACCTGGCAGAGAATATGGATAAGGGTCCTATACTTATTTCAGAGATAGCCCAGGAAAAGAACATTTCTATCAAGTTCCTGGAAAACATATTGCTGGAGCTGAAGAATGCCGGCATACTGGGCAGCAAAAAAGGCAAAGGCGGCGGGTATTACCTGATGCGCCCTCCCAAGGAAATAGCGCTGGCCCGTATTATCCGGCTGCTGGACGGCCCCATAGCGCTGCTGCCCTGTGTAAGCCTGAACTACTACGAACGCTGCGAAACCTGCAAGAATGAAGCTATTTGCGGGCTGAATGAAGTGATGTCAAAAGTGCGCGATGCCACACTTAAGCTACTGGAAAACAAAACGTTAAAAGATATTCTAACGCGCGATGCATAAAAAAAGCTGCCGGCTCCGGCGGCTTTTTTTATGCCCGTCAGGCGCCAGGCCCTCCCGCTACCCATTGCTATATGCCGTACAGCCCTATACAGGCGTTCCCGCCGGGAGCTGCCGCTTTTTACGGCTGGTAGCAATATCTTACCGGCTCATAGCAGCTTCTCCAGTTCATTGCCCTGTGCTTATATACCCGTTAATAGCTTTCGCAGGTGTCAGTAAGCGTTTGCAGCCAACTCTCCGCCGTCCCTTCCCCCTCTCCTATAGCGGCTTTTAGAACCGCGTGCATAAATTCTTAATTATTTTCTCCCTATTATCCTATAGTTTTTATAGGATTTATGTATTTTTGTTATAGTTAAGGAAGTACATGACAGACATTAAAACCGCATTGGCAGGACTGTCTGAAACAGCTGCCATCCAATATCTTACAGAACAATTTCCCGGAGCTGTGGCCTTTTCCACCTCCTTTGGGCAGGAAGACCAGGTACTGGCAGATATGATCTGGCGTAACAAGCTACCGGTACGGGTGTTTACGCTGGACACCGGCCGCCTGTTCCAGGAAACCTATGAGCTGATGGACCTTACCCGCGCCCGCTACAAACAGCCTTTTGAAACCTATTTCCCGGAAACAGCCGCCGTAGAAAAACTGGTGGCGGAAAAAGGCTTTAACAGCTTTTACGACTCCGTGGAAAACCGCAAGGAATGCTGTTACATCCGTAAGGTAGTGCCGCTGAACCGCGCTTTGCAGGGCGTAAAGGTATGGATCACCGGCCTGCGCGCCGAGCAGTCTGAAAACCGCCAGGCGCTGGAAGCGCTGGAATGGGACGAAGCCCGCGGGTTGTACAAATTCAATCCCCTGGTGAGCTGGACCTATGAAGAAATGCTGGCTTACCTGGACAAATACAATGTGCCCTATAACAAACTGCATAACCAGGGCTTTATAAGCATTGGCTGCGCCCCCTGTACCCGGGCCATTGAGCCGGGCGAGCATCCCAGGGCCGGCCGCTGGTGGTGGGAGCAATCGAAGAAAGAGTGCGGCTTGCATGGCTGATCCCCGAAGGCGGTGCCAGGCAGGTGTAATAAGTGGGAAATGTGCGGCAGTGTTAATAATTTAGCGTAATAATAGGTGGGCAAATGGCTTGTACAATGCCCGGTTAAACAATAAAGTGTCTTATAAAAGTGAATAATTAGAACAGCGTGTCAGGCGTATTAATTCTTAATTATTCATTATTAATTATAACGAATGTGATATGAGTAATCATCAAATAAACTGGGAGTTTCCGCAGGCATTGGAAGATGAAGCCATTTATATTCTCCGTGAAACCGCTGCGCAGTTTGAAAGACCGGCCATCCTGTTTTCCGGTGGCAAAGATTCCATTACTATTGTGCGCCTGGCGCAGAAGGCATTTTATCCCGGTAAAATACCTTTTCCGCTGCTGCATGTAGATACGGGGCACAACTTTCCGGAAACCATTGCGTTCCGCGATAAGCTGGTAGCTTCCCTGGGAGTAGAGCTGGTGGTACGTTATGTGCAGGACAGCATTAACCAGGGCAAGGTACAGGAAGAAACCGGCAAGTATGCCAGCCGCAACGCCCTGCAAACCGTTACCTTGCTGGACGCCATTGAAGAAATGAAATTCGACGCCTGCATTGGCGGCGCCCGCCGCGATGAGGAAAAAGCCCGCGCCAAAGAACGCATCTTTTCCGTACGCGACGAATTTGGACAATGGAATGCCAAAATGCAGCGCCCCGAGCTGTTTGATATGCTGAACGGTAAAATTCATATAGGCGAAGGCGTAAGAGTGTTCCCCATCTCCAACTGGACAGAGCTGGATGTGTGGAACTACATCCGCCGCGAAAAGCTGGAAATTCCTTCCATTTACTTTTCACATGAAAGGGAAATTATTGAGCGCGACGGCATGTACTGGCCCTACTCTCCTTTCCTGAACACTACGGAAGAAGAAGTGCCCTTTAAACAAAAAGTACGCTTCCGTACTGTAGGCGATATGACCTGCACAGCTGCAGTACTATCCGACGCAGACAAGCTGGAGGATATTATATCCGAAATACTGGAAGCTAAAATATCCGAAAGAGGTGCGCGTATGGATGATAAGCGCTCCGAAGCCGCTATGGAAAAACGCAAGCAGGCAGGGTATTTTTAATGTGCAGATATGCAGATATGCAAATGTGCAGATGAAGGATGATTATACTGCATACAGTAGTCCGGCTGCGGGCCGGCAAAAGGAAACTTAAATTCTTAAAACTAAAATCGTAACTCTAATGGAGGTTTTACGGATAACCACTTCCGGCAGCGTGGATGATGGTAAAAGCACCCTGATAGGCCGTTTATTATATGATACCAACTCTATCCCCCAGGATAAGCTGGAAGCGCTGCACGCCGCCAGCAAGCGCAAGGGGCTGGACTTCACCGACCTGTCGCTTTTAACAGACGGGCTGGTGGCTGAACGTGAGCAGGGCATTACCATTGATGTAGCGCACATTTACTTTTCTACCCCCACCCGTAAATATATTATTGCCGATACGCCCGGCCACGTGGAATATACCCGTAACATGGTTACCGGCGCATCAAATGCGCAGGTATCGCTGATACTGATAGACGCCCGCAAAGGCATTGTGGAGCAAACCTACCGCCACTTTTTTATTGCCAACCTGCTGCGTATTCCGCACCTGGTGGTATGTATCAATAAAATGGACCTGGTGAGTTATGACCAGGAACGCTTTAACCAGATTGTAACAGACTTTCAGCAGCTGCTGGATAATGCCGCCTTTAAAGACCAGGTGGTAAGCTTTATTCCGATCTCCTCCCTGTATGGCGAGAACCTGGCGGCACGCTCCGAAAAATTAAGCTGGTATAAAGGCGCATCTTTACTGGAGTGCCTGGAGCAGATCACCTTTGACCATGGCGACAGCAACCACCCGGCACGTTTCCCGGTGCAGTATGTTATACGGCCTAAAACCGAAGCCTACCACGACTTCCGCGGTTTTGCAGGCAAGGTGGCCAGCGGCCATTTTAATGTGGGCGACGAAGTAATATCCCTGCCCTCTATGCAAACCAGCCGCATTAAAACCATTGAGCAGTTTGAAACACAGCTTGCTACTGCCAATGCCCGGGAAAGCGTGGTAATTACCCTGGAAGATGAAATAGACACCAGCCGTGGCAACATGCTGGCCAAACCCGGCCAGGCGCCCGCTGCGCTGAAAGAGATCAGCGCACAGGTATGCTGGATGGACCAGGCAAAGCTGGTGCCGGGTAAAACCTACCTGCTGCAGCACGGCATTAACCGTGTTAAAGCAAAGGTACAGGGCATACAGCACGTGATTGAAGTAACCACCAACCGCACCCTGGACGATAAAAAGGAATTAGGCCTTAACGATATAGGTAAAATTACCCTTAAAACCGCACAGCCTATTTTTGCAGATCCTTACCATGTAAATCCCGCCAATGGGGCATTTATATTGGTAGATGAGTTTAGCAATGCTACGGTAGCAGTAGGGTTTGTGGAGTAATTGTCAATTACGAATTACGAATGATGGCGGTGTGTTTTAGGATGCAGTGCCCGCCAGGAGATAAACAGTAATTATATTTTGTGGGTGCTGTGCGGGGGTATTGCAAGCGATAGTGTGGTGTAAGTAATATTCGTGATTAGTGGATTGATGTGGATGAAATAAGTCAGAAGGTTTGTAATGTTTGTATAAAAAGGTTGTATCGTTATTGATACAACCTTTTGCTTTTATAGCATTGTAACTTTTATAGTAGCTGGAATATGCTTTAGCACCAAGTTGCATAGCGTGGCTTTAAAATAGCCCACCGCCATCATTCGTAATTCGTAATTGACAATTCGTAATTACCTGAAGTACCTGTCAAATTCCGAATCCAGCTGAAAATACTGCACGCCCCAGCTTTTCAGGCGGGCTATGTCGCGGCGTGCAGCTATATAGGGCCGTGACCGGCCGCGGTAAGTTGCCCAGTTTACCACACCTACCACCATTATTCCCTGGGCCTGCGCCCACTTCACATCATCTTCCGCCATGGTATGCACATCCCCGAACAGGTAATAGAAATCCGGCTGATAGCCCGGCTTCTGGATATTTACCTCCAGCTGCTGCCGGGTGCAGCTAAGCTTTACCTTCCCGGTAAAATAGCCGGTAGACTCGTCGGCGCCTATCATCAGCGCGTCTTTATCCAGCTGGTATTGCTGCAAAAGGTCTACCACCTGCCTAAGCAGCAGGGTATCACCGCTCGTGATCTTATTATCCAGCATTACCTGTATATGGCCGCTGGCTGCTGCCAGCGCATCTTCGAGGCGCAGCACCTGGCTGCCCCTGGGGGTGCGCAGCTCCCGGATCTCTTCCCAGGTCATAGCGCTTACCGGTTTATCTACCCCGTAATAACGTTTGAAATTATTGTCGTGGTTAATAATCAATACACTGTCTTTGGTAAGGCGCAGGTCCATTTCTATCATCCAGTAGCCGCGGGCTATCGCATCCTGCAGGGCTGCCATGCTGTTTTCTGCATTGGTGCTGTCAACCACTCCACCCCGGTGCGCTATCAGGAAATAACGGCCAAAGCCTTTGCTCGGATGGCTTTGCTGGCCAAGGCCGGTATGGGCCAGCAAACAAAAAAATAACGCCAGAAAGAAGTCCCCCTTTTTGTATTTCATAAATGTGCCCACAGATTTCAAATGATAAAATAGCAAGAATAGCATATTCATCAAAATGAAAATTTTATTAATATTATACAATGAGAAGGTTTATTACAAGTTTTCTTTTGCTATTAATGCCAGGCGGCGTATATGCCCAACAGACGGCGCCAGGCACGGCTGAAGCCCTGCGTAATAGTTCTGCTGTTTACGCGCGGCTGGCAGTCCGGCATTAGAATGTTGAATAGGAGAAATATTTCAACAACAACAGCGCCCGCCATTTGTTCAATAGCCAGTTCCCCATCAGGGATATGTTACAACAGGCCGCTCTCCCGCTTTTCCCCATTGCTTTTTACAGGATAAAGATAAAAGAAAAAGGCAGGTTACCATATGTATGGCGGCTTGCGGCATGAGAGGTATGGGCACACGGGCGCAAAATGAAAGATGGTTATTACAACGGCAGCGGCCTGTCAGGCAGGTATAACCACCGGCAGGTGGTACCGGCCGCCGGGTGCAGGAGGTGGAGCATCCTGCGCGCACTATACTGCGGCCAGGGTTCTAAAGGGTCCCGTGCTTAAAACGCCGGGATAATGCAGCTTACAGGTTTTTGAACATATCCGTTACCATCTTTGGCAGGTCATACTCCGGCCGCCAGCCCCAGTCTTTCCGCGCCTGCGCATCATCAATGCTTTTAGGCCAGCCGTCAGCTATCTGCTGGCGGTAATCAGACTCGTAATGCATGGTAAAACCGGGGATATGCTTTGTAATTTCTGCAGCAATTTCTTTGGGCGAAAAGCTCATGGCGCCCAGGTTGTAGGAAGAACGTACGGATATTTTCGACTGCGGAGCCTCCATAAGCTCTATGGTAGCGCGGATGGCATCCGGCATGTACATCATGGGCAGGTAGGTATTTTCGGAAAGAAAGCAGGTGTATTTTTTTTCTTCCAGCGCTTCATGAAAAATTTCAACGGCATAATCCGTAGTGCCGCCGCCGGGAGCTGATTTATAGCTGATAAGGCCCGGGTAGCGCAGGCTTCTTACATCCACCCCATAACGGTGATGGTAGTACTCGCACCAGCGTTCGCCGGCAAACTTGCTGATGCCGTAAATGGTGGTAGGTTCAATAATGGTATGCTGTGGCGTTGTTTCCTTGGGCGAGTTGGGGCCAAATACGGCAATGGAGCTGGGCCAGTACACTTTATCCACCCCTTCTTCCTTGGCAATATCCAGCACATTCAGCAGGCTTTGCATGTTGATATGCCAGGCCAGCAAAGGATTTTTTTCACCGGTAGCAGAAAGGATGGCGGCCAGCAGGTACACCTGCGTAATGTTATGGCGGATCACCAGCACATGCAGCATTTCCTTGTTCATAACATCCAGCGAAACATAGGGGCCGCTGCCTTTCAGCAGCTCATGCTCTTCCCGCAGGTCGGAAGCCACCACGTTGGCGCCACCATATATTTTACGCAAAGCCAGCGTAAGCTCCACGCCTATTTGCCCGCAGGCGCCTATTACCAGTATTTTATCCTTTTTCATGTTTGATTTTGCTCCGTAATATTAATGGCTTACCAGAATATTCAGCACATAGCAGCACCGCACATGACAATGATTCAACAATCTGCAGCCTGCATCATCACTATAACCTGTGATGATGATTAGCCGTTTACAATATTATGACAATTTAAACATTTAGGGGATTCCGTACCTTTATGCCCTCAAATTAAAATGCAGATGAACCACCTGAAATCTTTATTCAAAGAGCAATATAATCCCGACAATTTTTTCCTGGTAGCCGGCCCTTGTGTAGTTGAAAATGAGCATCTTTTAATGACCGTGGCTGAAAAAGTTTCCGGCATTTGCAAGCGCCTGCACATTCCCTACATATTTAAAGCATCGTACCGCAAGGCCAACCGCACCAGCATTCATTCCTTTACCGGTATGGGTGATGTGGAAGGGCTGGAGCTGCTGCAAAAAACCGGGCAGGCCTTTAACCTGCCGGTAACATCCGACATACATTCCGCTGCCGAAGCCGCCATGGCCGCCGCTTATGTAGATGTGCTGCAGATACCCGCCTTCCTGTGCCGGCAAACCGATATTCTGCTGGCAGCCGCAGAAACCGGTAAGGTAGTAAATGTAAAAAAGGGGCAGTTTGTAAGCGGCGAAGCCATGAAATTTGCCGTAGAAAAAATAAAGCAGGCCGGCAATAACCAGGTAATACTTACAGAGCGGGGCACCACTTTTGGCTACCAGGACCTGGTGGTAGACTACCGCAACATTCCTATTATGCGCGGGCATGGGGTGCCGGTGGTAATGGACTGCACCCACTCCCTGCAGCAGCCCAACCAAACCAGCGGTGTTACCGGCGGCAATCCCAAGCTGATTGGCACCATTGCCAAAGCAGCAATAGCCACAGGGGCCGACGGCTTGTTCATTGAAACCCATCCCGATCCTTCCAAAGCTTTGTCTGACGGGGCCAATATGCTGCGCCTTGACCTGCTGGAAGAACTGCTGGAACAGCTGGTTCGTATAAGGGAGGCCGTGAGGGAAAAAGTAACCGCTTCCTGATTACTAATCTGCTGATTTTTTATTAAATTCATACTACACTAAAACAATTCCATCATGATCCGTTTACATGACGTTAAAATAGGTGATACCGTGTTAGTATCGTATGAAGGAGAACTGCTGGAAGGCAAAGTGCTGGAGGTGAATCATGAGAATAAACAGGTTTGCCTGCTAACCCATGAAGAGCAGGAATTCTGGTACCCGTTGGGCGATCTGTATGAAATTCCGCTGGATGAAACACAGCTGCTGAAGCTGAAGTTCCAGAAAGATGAATCAGCCACTTCCGCCAACCGCTATACATCGGTATATGTGCGCGGGCCTTTTACAGTACAACTGTATAAGGAAGATGGCCAGGAAATGACCCGCCTGGATTACCGGGATGAGCACCGCGAAATCAAAGGGCCGATTACCGTGAACCAGCTGCAAAACCATTATTATGGCATGACCAAAGTGCATCTTGAATAGTAAGCGGAAAGCTGAAAGCATAAAGCTGATTGCCTTGTAAACGAAGCTTAACGCAACATAAAGCAAAAACGCTGATTACCTTAACATGTAAGTTAATCAGCGTTTTGCATTTTTATAACGCGTTAAGCTTACTGCTTTCCACAATTACTTCAGCCGCACGGTATCTACTGCAGTAACCTGTCCCAGGCTAACAGTTACCCCTTCTTTAATCATGGTGCTTAATGTAGTATCTGAAGGAATAAAATGCAGTGCATAGGTACCGGCATCAATACCTTTGATGAGATAATTGCCATGGTCGGTATAAGTGCTGGCTACTGTATCTGCGCCATTAATGGCCAGTATAGCGGTGGTAATGCTGTCCGGCGCTACTACTCCCTTAATGGTGCCGCCCTGGGCCTGCATAAAGCCGCGGATCACAGGTTTCAGCATATACTTGCCGGCAGCGCCAGCTTCGTGTATGGATTTGGCCACGTCAAAATCCAGCACCAGCTTATACAATACATCTGCGCTTACTGTGGAGTTCAGCTTCAGCTTTACACCGGATGACTGCCCGCTGGGCGTTTGCAGTAAAATGGAATCGCCATCATTGGTTACCACATAATTGTCGTCGCCCAGCACCAGGCGTATCTCCTTAATAGTGCCGGTGTTAATGTAGGCATCTGCCAGCACGGTGTCTTTGTCATTCACCAGTGTAAGCAGGTTGTAACGGCCTTTTCTAAAGCCGGCCAGCGATTGCCAGCCATCGTCATCACTATCGGTGTAGTTAATGTTTACGTCCTGTACGTCAATGTACACGGCCTTGAAATCTCCCGGGCCATCGGTAAGCGCTACCTGCAAATGCGATTTGCCACTGGTGTCTTCATTTTTGGAACAGGCTGAAAGCCAAAGAATGCCAGCCATTGCCATTGTGCCGGCGAGTAGATTTTTCAATGAAATGTTCATCATATTAGGTTTGGTTAGACTAAACATACCCTCCTTTCAGGGGGCATATGAACATTGGATGGGCCTTTTGCCTGATAGTTTAACCAACACATTATTTTTTTTTATTCACAATAAACCCATTATAAGCACAAAACGCTGATTACCATTACCGGCGACCAGCGTTTTTACCTCAAACATTTTTAATTCAATAGCTGTTTTCAGCGCACCTCCTCCATTTTCCACTTTATGTTGCACCCCACACTGGGTTTTTGCAGGGGGCTTACCGGCTGTCCTTCGAGCAGGGCGGTTAATGCGGCGCGCACATCCTTGCCGTTCAGGGGCTGGTCGTTGCCGGGGCGGGCGTCATCCAGCTGGCCGCGGTATACCAGGCACAGGTCTTTATCATATATAAAAAAATCCGGGGTACAGGCGGCCTGGTAGGCATGGGCGGTTTCCTGGCTTTCATCGTACAGGTAGGGAAAGGGATAGCCCAGCTCCAGCGCTACTTCGCGCATGTGCGCCGGCCCGTCTTCGGGGTATTGCTGCGCATCATTGGCGCTAATGGCCAGGAAACGGATGTCTTTATGAATGTACTCGTTGGCAAGCCTTACCAGCTCAGGCTGTACATACCGTACAAACGGGCAATGATTGCAAATGAACATAATAACGGTGCCAACAGTGGGGGGCAGCTGCTTCAGCTGTAGCCATTTACCAGAAACCACATCCAGCAGGTTAAAGTCCGGGGCAGGCGTTCCTAACGGAACCATGTGTGAAGGTGTGCGGGCCATGACTACTATGTTTTAGCGGTTAAAAAGGGGATCAGTGCAGCAGCACAACCTGCCGGTAATATAGGCTATAAATATCTTAACGGGTTGCGACGTGCATTAAGGATGTAGTTCTTCATGTTTACCCAAAAAGCCAGGATCATGTAAATAATAACAGGCGATCCCATAGTAAGGAAAGACGCATAAATGAAAAACAGGCGGATGCGGGAGGTGGCTACCCCCAGCTTGTCACCAATGGCGGCACATACGCCAAAGGCCTGCCATTCCACGAAATCCTTAAAACGCTTCATGAAACCAAATTTATTAAAATCCGGTGTGAAAAACAAAGAATGTGGAGGGGTGGCGGCGCTGCTATAAACTATAACGTGATTTATAATAAGTTAAGAAAAACATATGTATTACACTCCGTTGTAAACTGAGCAGTATCGAGCGTGATCTATTTTAAAAACTTCCTGATTTTAGTTAATTTCGCGGTGCAATTTTTAACCGCTCTTAAATATTTATTTCTCATGGTGTTTGATATTGACATGATTAAAAAAGTGTATGCGGCACTACCGGGTAAAGTGGAAGCTACCCGTAAGATGCTAGGCCGGCCGCTTACACTGGCAGAAAAGATCTTATATGCTCACCTGTACGCACCTACTACTACACCTTATGAAAGGGGCAAATCCTATGTGGAGTTTGCACCGGACCGTGTAGCCATGCAGGATGCGACCGCCCAGATGGCCCTGTTACAGTTTATGACCTGCGGGCGCGATAAAGTAGCGGTTCCCTCCACAGTACACTGTGACCATCTTATACAAGCCAAAGTAGGCGCTGAGCAGGATCTGGCCACTGCAATAGACACCAATAAAGAAGTTTACGAATTCCTCTCCTCCATTTCCAATAAATACGGTATCGGTTTCTGGAAGCCCGGCGCAGGCATTATTCACCAGGTAGTGCTGGAAAATTATGCATTCCCCGGCGGTATGATGATTGGTACCGACTCCCACACTCCTAATGCAGGCGGTTTGGGTATGTTAGCCATTGGCGTGGGCGGCGCAGATGCGGTAGACGTAATGGCCGGCCTGCCCTGGGAGCTGAAAATGCCCAAGCTGATAGGCGTAAAGCTTACCGGCAAAATGAGCGGCTGGACCTCTGCAAAAGATGTAATACTGCGTGTAGCCGGCATACTTACTGTTAAAGGCGGCACCGGCGCTATTGTAGAATATTTCGGCGAAGGCGCCGACAGCCTGAGCGCTACCGGTAAAGCCACTATCTGCAACATGGGTGCGGAAATAGGCGCTACCTGCTCCGTATTTGCATATGATGATAAAATGTCGGCTTACCTGAAAGGTACCGGCCGTGCCGAAGTAGCCTCCCTGGCCGACGGCGTTAAAGCGCACCTGCGCCCCGACCCGGAAGTATATGAAAGCGCGGACAAGCACTACGACCAGGTGATAGAAATTAACCTGAGCGAGCTGGAACCCTATGTAAACGGTCCTTTTACACCGGACCTGGCATGGCCCATCTCTAAATTTGCGCAGGCGGTGAAGGAAAACAACTGGCCCGAAAAGCTGGAAGTAGCCCTGATAGGCTCCTGCACCAACTCCTCCTACGAAGATATTACCCGTTCTGCTTCCCTGGCCAAACAAGCCATTGACAAGAACCTGGAGGTAAAATCCGAATTTACCATCACCCCTGGTTCTGAACAGGTACGTTACACCATTGAAAGGGATGGCCTGCTGAATACCTTTGACCAGATAGGCGGCGTAGTGCTGGCAAATGCCTGCGGCCCCTGTATCGGGCAATGGGCCCGTCATATTGACGACCCTAACCGCAAGAACTCCATCATTACCTCTTTTAACCGCAACTTCGCCAAACGTAATGACGGTCTTGCATCTACCCACGCATTTGTAGCTTCTCCTGAAATAGTAACCGCCCTGGCCATTGCCGGCAGCCTTACCTTTAACCCGCTGACCGATAAGCTGAAAAGCAAAGACGGTAAGGAAGTAATGCTGGATGAACCCACCGGTTACGAAATGCCGCCCAAAGGCTTTGCCGTGGAAGATGCCGGTTACCAGGCCCCTGCCGCCGACGGCAGCGGCGTACAGGTGATCGTATCTCCTGCCAGCGACCGTTTACAGCTGCTGGAGCCGTTTGCGGCATGGGAGGGCACTGACCTGAAAGGACTGAAGCTGCTGATAAAGGCAAAAGGTAAATGTACCACCGACCATATTTCCATGGCCGGCCCCTGGTTAAAATACCGCGGTCACCTGGACAATATTTCCAACAACATGCTGATTGGCGCAGTAAATGCCTTTAACGATAAAACAGATACTGTTAAGAATGAGCTGACCGGCGAATACGGTTCCGTACCTGCTACCCAACGCGCTTACAAAGCCGCCGGCATTGGATCGGTAGTAGTAGGCGACGAAAACTACGGGGAAGGTTCCAGCCGCGAGCACGCTGCCATGGAGCCCCGCCACCTGGGCGTACGCGCCATACTGGTAAAATCATTCGCACGCATACACGAAACCAACCTGAAAAAACAGGGTATGCTGGCGCTCACCTTTGCCGATAAGGATGATTACGATAAGATACAGGAAGACGATACGTTTGATATTGTTGGCCTGACCGACTTTACGCCGGGCAAATCGCTTACCGTAATTGCCCACCACAAAGACGGCAGCAGCCATACCATGAGCGTAAACCACACCTATAACGAACAGCAGATAGAGTGGTTTAAAGCCGGCGGCGCGCTGAATGTGATCCGCTCACAATTCGCAGCTGCCGTTTAATTAATAATGAAGAATTAAGAATTAATAATAAAAAAGGGCGTTGGTGCTTTAAAGTACCGGCGCCCTTTTTTTAATTAGTTAAAAGGCGCTGACGTCTTGAAACACCGGTGCGCTCTATAGCACACTGCGCCGGTTATTATTAATTCTTAATTCTTCATTATTAATTGATCTCAATAACCTCCAGGCGCTGGATGTTGCCGGCATTCAGCTCAAAACGCAGCAGCGTTTTTACCTTATGCCAGCCCTGCTGCCCGCAGGCGCCGGGGTTCATATGCAGCAGCTGCAGGGCAGGATCGGGCATTACCTTTAATATGTGGGAGTGGCCGCAAACAAACAGCTTCGGCTGGTGAACCAGCAGCTGCGCCTTTACACCGGGGGCGTATTTGCCGGGGTAGCCGCCTATATGTATCATAAACACCTTTACGCCTTCCACCTCAAAATGCGCCTGCTCGGGGTAACGTATACGAATATCCGCGCCATCAATATTGCCATACACGGCCCGGAAGGGCTTAAAGGCCTCCAGCTCGTTGGCCAGGCCGGTATTGCCAATATCCCCCGCGTGCCATATCTCATCAACCCCCTCAAAATGTTTAAATACCTGCGGATGCAGATAGCTGTGCGTATCTGATAAAAGCCCAATTTTTTTCATGTACCGGTAAAGTTTAGGATGCATTTCCACCGTACAATTATGCCGTACAATGCAACCGGGTGTAAATGTAAGAAAACGCTTATTTTACATACCTGTTAACTGACATTCATGCATTCAAATACCGATATTACCGGCCGGCTGCTGATCTGCTGCCCCGACCGTCCCGGCATTGTGGCCGGTGTTTCCCAGTTCCTGTATGCACAGGGCGCCAATATACTGGACGCCAGCCAGCACAGCACCGATCCATGGGAAGGCCTGTTTTTTATGCGCATGGTATTTCACCTGCAAAATACTGCTATGAGCCCCGAGCAGCTGGAGGCCGGTTTCCGGGAAAAGGTGGCGCAGCCCCGGCAAATGGAATGGCGTATAGATTATACAGACCGCCGCAAACGCATGGCCATTATGGTTTCCAAATACGACCATTGCATGATGGACCTGCTATGGCGGTGGCGCAGCGGCGAGCTGAATGTGGAAATACCGCTGATCATCTCTAACCACAAAGACCTGCAAAAGCTGGCAGCCGGCTTTGACATTCCCTTTCATTACCTGCCGGTAGACGCCCTGAATAAGGCACAGCAGGAGCAGCAGGCCATTGCCCTGCTGCAGCAACAGCAAACAGATTTTATAGTGCTGGCCCGGTACATGCAGATACTGTCGCCGGGCTTTGTAAAGGAATTTCCGGGCCGCATTATTAACATACACCACTCCTTTTTGCCGGCCTTTGCCGGCGCCCGCCCTTACCTGAACGCTTATACCCGCGGCGTAAAGCTCATAGGCGCCACTGCGCACTATGTTACCGACGACCTGGATGAAGGCCCCATTATTGAGCAGGATGTGGCCCGCGTGAGCCATAAGCATGCTGTAGACGACCTGGTAATGCTTGGCCGCGATATTGAGCGGCAGGTGCTTACCCGGGCGGTAAAAGCCCATGTAGAGGACAGGGTGATCATACACGGCAACAAAACCATTGTATTCTGAATACTATTAAAAAGTAAAAGGTCAAAAGCGCGGCATATGCCTGCTTTTGACCTTTTATACAGGTTAAGGTTTGCGGCGCTTAATCCATATTGCTTTTTACATACTTGCCCAATGCCTTGCCGGCATCTGCATATGCTTCAGAAATACGTACACCGGTATCAAAGTCGTACCCGCCAAATACGCGGCCCTGGGCTTTATCAACCGATATTTTTGCAATAGGCTGGTCGGGGTTGGCAGTTTCCACAATCCATACTTCGCCGTCCATGGAAGCATTTTTACGCCATACGCCTACGTTAAAACCAGGCTCAATAAATTTAGTTTTAAAGATCAGCGTGTACTTCGCGCTTTTGTTGTGCACGGCCTTTAAGCCGCTGTACTCATTAAACAGCTCTGCAAATTTGGGCTCGTAACGGGCTTCACGGTCGTCTTTCCAGGCTTTGGCCCAGGTATCGCCCCGGCCAGCCTCTTTGGCATTGTACTCTTCTGTTTTCTTACGGATGTAATCATCCTCATTGTCAAACTTCCCTACTTTCAGATCATCGTAGGTAAACTCCGTGTTAATCTCTGTTTGTCCCTTTAATGCAGACAGGCTGCCTGCTGTGAGCTTTAGTTTTTGCGCACTTGCCGGTGCGGCCAGGGCGGCTACCAGTAGCGTAGCTGCCAGTGTTGGGATTAATTTCATTTTACTGGGGGTTTAAATTTAAGTAGCAAATATATACTAACTTTAATAGGATGAGCAGGATGTGGGAAACTTTATATGGCTACCTGGATGCAAAATGCGCTACCATAACAGACCTGCTGCCGGCTGTTGCCGAAAAGGCCCGCCCCGATGATGTGCATAAGCTGCGCACTTCCATTAAGCGCATCCGCGCCTGCGGGCAGCTTGCAAAACACTTCAAAGGCTTTAAAGGTAAGCGTTACGCCAACGTGCTGAAAATATTACAGCATGCAGCCGGCGCCCTGCGCGATATACAGCTGCAGCAGGACAGCCTGCAGCAGTACACCCGGCAAAACCCTCAATATAAATTCTTTACCACGCTGCTGGAAGACCGCCACATACAGGCTAAGGCCCAGGCACAGGACACCGCCCGCTCCTTCCCTGATGCCTTTATTAAAAAGCTGCGCCAACAGCCGGCGCAGCTGCCGCATGTTTCACATAAGGAGCTTAGCGAACATTTA
>NZ_DASTRI010000138.1:0-7229 GCF_035761305.1 Chitinophaga sp.
AAAAATCCGGATCGGGCGGCGTATTCGGGTTGTTATCCCGTTCCGCAAAAGGATAGGGAAAGAAGTTGCGCCGGCGCTCTGTAAGCGGGCGGTTAAAGCGGCGCATGTCTTCCAGCTTTAAGCCGGACATATACAGCTCTATGCAGCGGTTCTGGTAAATGGTGGTCAGCAGCTGGTCTTTAGTAAGCGGGCCGGTAATGGCCGGCAGGTCCGCGCCTACGCCCAGGGAGTCTTCCGACGGCTTTTTGGTGATCACCTTATTCAGCTCTATAAGGGCAAGGTCCGGCTGATCCAGGCGCGCATAGCTTTCTGCCTTTATCAGCATTATTTCGCCCGCAATGTAAATAGGGTAGGGCGTAATGTTGGTAGCGCCAAACCCGTTAATGCGGTAGCGCGGCGCAATGGATGTATTAAGACTGGTGTAAAAAGGAACGCGCTTATCAGCCATGTTGGGCTGCAGGCCAACGGGTAACCCCAGGGTAGAGTCTATTACCTGCCATACGTTGTTGGTAGAGGTAGAGGTTTCCCAGATAGGGTTAGGAAATACTGCATCGTACTTGAATATGGCGGGCTTCAGCGTTACATCCTGCGCAGTGGTGAGCGCCAGGTTATAATTGCCGGCAAACAGCGCATAACGCGCTTTCAGGGCCTTCAGCGTATTGGTAATATCTATACCGGCAGGTATATTGTTTAAAAAGCTGCTGCTGGGCGGATTGGCGGTTACCATAGCCAGTGCTGCATCAATCCAGCCAATGGCTTTATTAAAGCCCGCTACCCGGTCAATAAAATCAGTACCGGAAGTAAGGGAGCCGGTGCTGTCGGGCGCCTTTTGCCAGTACATAGAGAGGTTGCCCATGGCCAGCGCTTTAAAAATAGTTACATAGCCAATTAACCCGCTGGCATAGGCTTTATCATCCATGGCCTGTGCGTAAGCAATTACACGGTTGGCCTCATAAATGATCTTGTTGCTGTTAGACCATATGTTACCCAGGATGGTGTTGGTGCCATCCACTGTGCCGCCGCCTATGTTCAGCTGGTTCTCCGCGATGTTACCTTCATTGCGCAGCAGCAGCTCATTGGTGCTGAAACCATTAGCGGTTACAACGTTATAAACGCCGCCCGCGCGGTTGGTAGAATAAATGCGCTGTAAGCCCACCGCTACCGCCGTAACGGCCTGCGTGGAAGCATACACGTCGTTTTCAGGCGGGTTGGACGGGCTGGTGTAGTCCTTTTTGCAGGAAGCGCTCAATATTGTACTAATGATACAGATACCTGCTATTATTTTTTTCATACAATGCTTTTTAATAGGTTAGAATTTTGCAGACAGGCCCACGCTGAAAGTCCTGGGCACCGGTACAGCGCCAAAGTCAATACCGCGTAATACGGTGCTTTGCCCTGCTGCATTCACTTCCGGGTCGTAGCCCCTGTAGCTGTCCCATGATACCAGGTTACGGCCGCTCACGTTCACGGTCAGATCGCGGAAGCCTTTGATCCTGCCTATGTTATAGCCAATATATACTTCGCGCAGCTTTACAAAGGAGCCGTCTTCAACACGCCACTGCTCGGTGCTGTATACACCTGCAATGTAGCCGCGGGGCAGCTGGCCCAGGTCTTCCTGCTCTGCTACTTTACCATTACCAACGCCCTGGCGGGTACGGAAGTCGGCGTTAAAAACATCGTTGCCCTGCACGGCATCCAGCTGCACGCGTACGTTGAATTTTTTATAGCTGAACTCATTCACCAGCGAAGCTGTATAGTCGGGGTTGGGATCGCCGATTATCTTACGCAGCGTAGTGCCTGTGGGCAGGCCGGCTGCATCCCGCTGGGGAGTGTAAGATAAAGGACTGTTTTGTATGCCTTTTTCCATTTGCGGTATGCCCACTGAATTCTTCAGGTCATTACCGCTGGCGTCTTTGGCAAAGAAGGTGCCGTAGAACACGCCTATAGGGTGCCCTTCCAGTATGGCAACCGGTGCGCCGCCATTGGTGCTGTACAATATCAGCGCCTGGCCAATTTCAAGCGCTTTGTTGCGGTTGCGGTTAAAGATACCGGTAACGTCCCAACGGAAATTTTTGTTTTGTACCGGCACCAGGTTCAGCACCACTTCAATACCCTTGTTCTGCAGGGAACCGATGTTATTCTGGTAGCTGGAGTAGCCGGTGGTAGGCGCAATTACGCGGTTCAGCAGCAGGTCTTTCACCTTTTTGTTATAGTAGTTGAACTGCAGGCCTATACGGTTGTTCAGGAAGGCCATATCCGTACCTATTTCAATTTCTTCCTGGCGTTCCGGTGCAATGTCCTCATTGGCGCGTATGGTGCTGCCTACGAAAGAGCCTTTTGCATTAAATGCATTGGAGGTATAAGAGTTAAAGCGGTCGTAGGCGCCAATGCCGGTAAGGTTGCCCGACTGGCCGTAAGCGGCGCGCAGCTTCAGCAAATTCCACCAGCTGCTTACGCCGGCATTTTTCCAGAAGTCCGCATCAGACGGCACATAGCTGCCGCTGCCTTTTACATATACCTGGTTGCGCTCATCTTCACCAAATACGGAAGAGCCGTCCAAACGCACGGCGCCGGTCAGGAACAGCTGGTTCCTGTATTGGAAGCTTTGCTGCAGGTACACCCCGGAAATGGATATTTCGCTGCGGCTGTCTGCTGTGGGTAACGGCGTGGTAGCGCTGTTTACCGCTTCCACAAAGGGCGCCAGGCCCCTGCCTTGCGCCAGCAGGTATTTGTTCTTTTCATATTGTACAGAGTAACCTACCTGTGTGGTGGCGCCAAGCGCTTCGCTGATATTCCATTTGTAGTTGGCGTTCAGATCGTGGTTAATCTGGAAAAAATTGTCGGTAGCGGCGCTGGCATAACCATTTTGCGTGGCATCAAGGGTAGGGCCGCCGCCAAAGAAAGCAGTGCTTACATTGTAGGCAAAGGGCGGCATAAAGGTGTTGCCCTGCTGGCTGTAGTTATCAATACCCAGGTTATAGTTAATGGTAAGGTTTTTTACCGGGTACAGCTTCAGGCCTACATTGGCCAGCACGCGGCTGGTTTGCTGCTGCTGCTTAAAGTCTTCTATTACAGATACCGGGTTCACACGGCCTCTTTCGCCCACTGCCTTCAGGTTACCGGCGGCATCGCGGGTAAAAATATCGTGCATGTTGCCGATAATGGTAACGGAGTTCATGGGAGAGAAGAATGAGTTGCCGTCCGGCTTTTCATCTGCCGTACTGTTAATGTAGTTTACGCCTGCGCTGAAGCTCATCCAGTCAGTCATCTGCTGGTCCAGGTTTATGCGGAAGCTGTACCGCTGAAAGTCGGTGTTCTTGATAATGCCCTGGTTGTAGAAGTAAGAGGCGGATGCGTAGTACTTGGTTTTATCCCTGCCGCCGCTTACAGAAACGTTGTTGTCTGTTCCCAGGCCGGTATGGAAAATATAGTCCTGGTAGTCGTAACGTTTCACCGGTGTGGTGTTGGTGAGCGTAGGCGTTAATATGTCCTGTGTTTGCTCATCCGGTGAGCCGCCAAACTTGGTGGGGGCCTGGTTCACCTCCAGCTTTTTACGCAGCTGGCTTACCATCATGTTGGTGGAAAAGCTTACCACCGGCGCGCCGCTGCTGCCTCTTTTGGTGAATATCTGCACTACGCCTGCATTGGCGCGTGAACCGTAAATGGCTGCTGCTGCGGCGCCGTTCAGCACTTCTATGTGGTCAATATCGTCCGGGTTTATATCCACCATCCTGTTCTGGCCGATGGTGCCTATAAAGTTGGTGCCATCGTAAGTGCCGGCCGTGTTGGTTACGCGGTTGGTAGCATTGTTTACAATAATACCGTCTACAATATACAACGGATCGGAAGAACCATTAATAGTGCTGATACCTCTCAGCCTTACTGAAATGCCGCCGGCGGGGTCGCCGGAGTTTTGCGAGATCTGCGCGCCGGCTGTTTTACCCTGCAGGGCTGCCAGGGCGTTGCCGGTAGCGCCTTTGGTAAGCTGGTCGGCCTTTACGGTGCTGATGTAGTTGCCCAGCTGCTTGCGGGTGGTACCTTCCGTGGTACCGGTTACCACTACTTCGTCCAGCCCCAGCGCATCTTCAGACAGCCGGGTGTTTGCGGTATAAGCAGTGGCATCGCTTATTTGCAGGGCCTGTTCTTTGGTGCCAAAGCCCACGCCGGAAAAACGCAGCGTATAGGCGCCGGGTTTAAGGGTGGCATTAATGCTGTAGTTGCCGTCAGGGCCGGTTACAGCGCCATAGGTGCTACTCTTTACCTGAACAGTAATGCCGGGTATGCCGTTACCTTCGGCGCTGGTAACCTTCCCGGTTATATGCACCTGGCCAAAGGCCTGGGTAGCACTTAGCCCGGTTAACAGGAAAAGGCACAAAAGCGGCCATTTCCGGCATGCTAGTAATAACAAGTTCATCATGACTATTTGCGATTTTAGATTTGGATATACTTCATATTACAGGTTTACTATCTTTCTATATTTCATAAAAGGCGCGCAATGCCGCTACAGCGTTGCTATGTATATTTATTTGTGGAATGCAACAGTTTGCGGGGCAGCATTTGTTAGCCCGCAGCGGTTATTGCGTATCAGATAACTTCCAGTCCTGCATCTTTATAAGCGGTGAACAGCGGGTTATCCGGCGGCAATTCGGTAATAAGCGTATGAATACGGTGTACATCGCACACCTGTATGCGTTGGGCCGTGTTCACCTTTTCGGCAATAGTAAGCGCCACCACCTTTTGTGCAGTGGTAACCATTGCCTTTTTAATTTGCATGACTTCCCAATCGTTTTCTGTTAGCCCGTGTGTGATGTCAATTGCATTAGTCCCTAAAAAACAGAGGTCTGGTTTAATTTGTTTGATCTTGGCCTGCGCTTCCCCCCCCACAGTGATCTGCGCATTTTTTGAAAGCTTATCGCCTATAAGAATAATTTCAATGTTCGGGTGCTGCATATATTCAATGGCAGCGGTAAGGCTTACCGTAAAAAAGGTGGCCTTCAGGTCGGGCGGCAGCGCTTTGGCCAGCTCTATGATGGTAGTGCCGCCGGTGGTAAGCACAAACATGCCGTCCTGTATCAGCTTTGCGGCTTTTTGCGCAATGCTGCGTTTTTCATCCAGCGCATATACTTCCTGTGCATGCACAGATAAATGATAGCCCTGCGATAGCGCCCCGCCGTGCACTTTTATCAGTTTCCCCTGGTCTGCCAGCTCCGCCAGGTCGCGCCGGATGGTATCTTCCGAGACCTTGATCTGCTGGCTCAAATCGGCCGACAATACGCGGTTATGCACGTTCACCTGGTGAAGTATATAGGTTTGCCTCTCTTTTTTAAGCATGATAAAAAAGCGATATAGACATTGGTTACTTTAATATCCGCAGAAAAACGCAAACAAACAAGCATAAACAGGCAACTGGTAGTAAAAAACCTGCAAATTCATGCAAACTGATCTTGTGGTGATAAGAAAATATTGGTTCAGGGGAAAATTGTATTGGAAAGAAAGCGCCGGCCTGTAAGGGGGCTGTTAGCCGGGCTTTAATTAAAGGATTGAGAGGAAACAGCAGCAGCGTGCATTAAAGGATTGAATGGAAGCCGCAGCAGCATGTTGCAGCAGTACCGTTGTTCCGGCGCGTGCAGCCATACCCGTGCCGGATGCTGGGCATTTCCGGTGCGGTGAATGCTTTGCCGGTGGAGCGCTTTGCCGAACTCGCGGGTAACGTGCTGGTAGAAGGCCGCGCCCTGTTGAAACCCTGCTGCAGCCTGGGTGAAACCCGGCCGCAACCCGGGGTAAAAGCGTTGTAACAGGGTAGTAAAAGCGTACGCCATTGGTATTAAAAGCGTATGTAGTAGGTATTAAAAGCGTTGAAAGGATAGGAGAAGGTTATTTAAATACGCAGTTCCTGGCAGTCCACCACGATTTCACGTCGAAGGTTAAACGGCCGGTTTGCACGGCGGTATCTGTACGCACCAAGGCGGCGGCCGATGCGCTGTCGGGGCAGTCCAGTATAAAAATGCCCCGCAGGTCACCATCATCACCAAAAGGCCCCGCTACCAGCAGCTTGCCGGAAGCTGCCAGCCGGTTAATGTTAGCCAGGTGCTTTTCCTGGATAATGGCGGCATCTGCAGCGCTTTGGTTACGCCGGGGGCCTTTTTTCAGGAAAACCATCCAGTATTGTTTCATG
Source organism: Chitinophaga sp. (assembly GCF_035761305.1). GTDB lineage: Bacteria > Bacteroidota > Bacteroidia > Chitinophagales > Chitinophagaceae > Chitinophaga. The sequence goes on from NZ_DASTRI010000138.1 coordinate 6,176, forward strand.
ACTACCTTGGAAGTGTCCGGGACAGATTTGCCGGTAACGGCCTGGAGTACAACAGTTGGCTTAAATGATACGATCAGCAGCACCAGGAACCCTGTAAGCAGCAAGGCAGGGAATATTTTACTCGACATAACTCCCTTATTTTGAGCGCAAGTTACATCTAAAATCCTAAATCAGTATATTGCTGATAAAAGTGGTTCACATGGGGAAAGATCTTTTCCAGTCACCAGATTATTTTGCAGTAGATGCGTTGTTAACCGAAGAACACCTGCTGATACGCGATAGTGTGCGCCAGTGGGTGAAAAAGGAAATTTCACCGGTTATTGAAGACTATTGCCAGCAGGCTACCTTCCCGACCAAGATCATACGCGGATTAGGGCAGCTGGGTTGTTTTGGCCCTACCATTCCCGCGGAATACGGCGGGGGCGGGCTGGATCATATTGCCTACGGGCTGATGATGCAGGAGCTGGAGCGGGGCGATAGCGGCGTGCGCTCTACCGCATCTGTACAGGGCTCGCTGGTGATGTACCCTATTTTTACTTTTGGCAGCGAAGAACAAAAGCATAAGTACCTGCCCCGGCTGGCTACCGGCGAATTAATGGGCTGCTTTGGGTTAACAGAGCCGGACCATGGCTCCAACCCGGCCGGCATGCTTACGCATTTTAAAACAGATGGTGAGCATGTGATCCTGAACGGCTCCAAAATGTGGATCTCAAACGCGCCTTTTGCAGATATTGCCGTAGTATGGGCTAAAGACGACCAGGGCGATATACGCGGCCTTATTGTGGAAAGAGGCATGCCCGGCTTTACCACCCCGGAAACCAAAGGCAAATGGAGCCTGCGGGCTAGCGCCACCGGCGAGCTGGTATTTGATAATGTGCGCGTGCCCAAAGCCAATATATTGCCCAACGCCAAAGGGCTGAAAGGGCCTTTAAGCTGCCTGTCCTCTGCCCGCTACGGCATTGCCTGGGGGGTGGTAGGCGCCGCCATGGATTGTTACGATACCGCCCTGCGCTATGCAAAGGAAAGAATACAGTTCGACCGGCCCATTGCCGGC
>NZ_DASTRI010000139.1:0-8239 GCF_035761305.1 Chitinophaga sp.
GCTGCTGGTATTGGCTAACTGTATTATCAACGGAGCTCAGTTTTATAATGTAGCCGTCATATGCCAGGGGGTAAAAGTCGTTGCGGTGCACACAAACAATTCCTTCCGGCAGGTGCAGGGTATCATTCCAGGCGGCTTTGAGGGACAAATCGCCGGAGGTAAGGGTAAATCCCTTTTCACCTACCGGCTGCAGCTGATAGCTTACATTATGCAGGCTGTCTTTCTGGTAAATCCAGTTAAATACAAAGGGCAGGTGTTCAAACTGCTCTGTTTTTTTAATCCGCCCTTCTACAAAATAGCTGGTGTTCAACGCCATATCCCTTACTACCTTTTCTACCAGCGTGCGTGATTTTAATATCTCCACCTCATTGTCAACGCTGTTCTTATCATTGAATAGCTGCAGCTGGCTCAGTATTTCTTCGCCGGGCATATCCCCTCCTTTCTGATCATCCTGCACTAATATTTTGGCTTTTATTCTATAGCTGGGTGTTGCATAGCGCAGGTATAGCCAGGAAAGAAAAAGCCCGAATAATCCGCAAATCAGGAACCAGTACCAATAACGGATTATCCTGTCAAGGGTTTTCCTGAAGTCAACCGCGGTATTCTGTTCATCATCATTGTGAAAAATGGCATCCATGCCATTCACCCCATTAACCAGTGTTTTCTCATTCATAAATTAAAACTTAACTCTTGATGCAACTACTATTAAAAGCGTTAATGCAGTTGCCATAATGGATAGCCTTTTTACCTGGGCCATATCGGTAGAAGCCACTTTTGACTTGTTAGGCTCAACGTATACAACATCGCCCTGGTGCAGGTAGAAATAGGGAGAACTGAATATCTTACTGTCGTTCAGGTTAAAGCGTACAAATTCCTTCTTACCATCATTATCCCTTATCAGCAGCACATTTTCCCGTTTTCCGTATATGGTAAGATCGCCGGCAGCGCCAATAGCGTCGAGCAGCGTGATTTTTTCATTGGGCATTATGTAAGTGGATGGCCGCGTTACTTCTCCCAGCACCGTTACCTTAAAATTTGCGAACCGTACATTCACTACCGGGTCTTTATAAAACTCTGCAGCTTTGGTACGTATGATATCCCTTACCTCACCGGTGGTTTTATCTTTTACCATTACTTTACCGATCAGGGGTAACATTACATACCCGTCTTTATCTACCAGGTAGCCTGCTACAACACCGGTGTTGCCGGTATTATTTGCCGGCCCGGTGCCGCCCGGACTAACCGGCCAGCTGGCGGTGTTCTGCTGGTTTAATAATGCCGTTGCGCTGGGGTCCAGTGTTTGTATAGACACCTGTAATATGTCATCCGGCTGTATTACGGGTGTATAAAATGCAGACATTTCTACTATTCTATGTTTTGCAGTGTCGGGCATATCCTGGAAGTAGGTAATATTCTTAGGTGCAGAACAAGATGAACAATAAAAACAAATTGCCATTCCGATAAAAAGCTGTATCCAATTTTGTACGCTGCTGCGTAAGCTAAATGCCGCTCGAATCATGCCTTATTTCAGTTACTATTTAATGGGTTATATAATGACGTTTTTACATAATTACTTTTTCTTCATCCAGCTGCTCAAACGCGGAGTTCCTGCTTATAAATTCCGGCACCAGCTTTTTCATAAGCGCTACTGTAGGCGTTATATAGTGCTTATACGCTGTGTTGATCAGCTGCACGATCGTTTCCTTTACTTCTATAAAATCATACTCTCTTACACTGGCTATCATTATTTTTTCGTGATAGGTAGGCATCGTATTCTCCGCGGTGCTTAACAGCTCCTCATACAGCTTCTCACCGGGCCGCAGGCCGGTGTAGGTGATCTGTATGTCTTTACCGGGTTCCCGGCCGCTCATGCGGATCATCTTTTCGGCCAGGTCTGCTATTTTTACGGGCCTGCCCATATCAAAAACAAATATCTCTCCTCCCCGTCCCATGGCGCCTGCTTCCAGCACCAGCTGGCAGGCTTCGGGGATGGTCATGAAATACCGGGTAATTTCGGGGTGGGTAACTGTTAACGGGCCGCCATGCTCCAGCTGCTTTTTAAAGCGGGGAATAACGGAGCCGTTGGAGCCAAGCACGTTGCCAAAGCGGGTGGTAATGAAACGGGTGGGCGGGGCCTGGCTTTTACCGGCACTTTTCCCGTAATTGTCGTGCAGGTAACGGTTATACGATTGTGTGAATATTTCAGCGATCCTTTTAGAAGCACCCATCACATTAGTAGGGTTCACTGCTTTGTCGGTAGATACCATTATGAATTTCTCCACGTCGTAGGCCACCGACAGCTCGGCCAGTGTTTTGGTTCCCATTACGTTGTTGATAACGGCCACGGACGGATTTTTTTCCATCATTGGCACATGCTTATACGCTGCCGCATGGTATACGATGGAGGGTGCATAGATCTCGAACAGCTGCTGCATGCGCTGGCGGTCGCACACATTGCCGATAAAGGGGATCACGGTTACATCCTGCGTGGTTTCCGCAATTTCCAGCTCCAGCTCATGCAGCGGCGACTCGGCGCTGTCGCATAAAATAACTGTTGCGGGGGCATGCTTAATAAGCTGCCGTACCAGTTCGCTGCCAATGGAGCCGGCAGCTCCTGTTACCAATACATAACGGCCTTTCAGCTCTTTGCTTACATACTGGTTTTGTATATTAATGACAGAACGCTCCAGCAGGTCTTCAATATTTATATCTTTCAGCTGGGTATTATTCCAGCCGTTGTTGATCCACTGGTCTACCGGCGGCACTTTCTGCACCCGTATGTTCAGCGATACGCAGATGTCGAGCAACCCATTCAGCAGCGCTGGTTCTATGCTGTCATCTGCAATGATCAGCAGCTTTATGCGCTCATGTTTTGCCAGTCTTTCCAGGGAGGCTTTGCAGGCGCTATAAATGGGAAGCCCCTCCAGGTGCTTACCTGCCAGCTGGTTAATGTTTTCCAGGAAGGCTACCACGCGAACGGTGGCATCTGTATTTTCGCTGATCAGCTTACGCACCATCATACCGGCATGACTTGTATTATATACCGCGGCCCTGATTTTGTTCTCGCTGTTCCGCCGCCAGTAAAAGCGGAAAAACCATTTGGCGGCTAAGCGGTAAGACAACCATATAAAAATGGCGACATAGAAGTCTATCACGATAACGGATGTAGGAAATATAGACTTGTGCTGGTTTAGCAGCCGGAACCAGTTTATGTTGTAATAGATTAGCGCGCAGGCCAGGCTCAGGCAGGAAAGGCGTCCTACATCCGTTATACTGGTATAGCGTATAATGCCTTTATAGGAGCGCAGCAAAAGGGAAAAAACCAGTGTAACGCCAACCGTTATACAAAATATATTCCCCAGTGGATAAAGCGTAAATGCCTCCAGGTCAAAATTCAACCTTAACAGCAATGCAAACAGCATTGCCACCCCTGCGCAGACCAGGTCTAAAATCAGAATAAGCCAGGAAGGGGTTATTCGCGACTTTTTTAACATGTGTGTTAAAAATAGTTTATGTTAATGCTGATATAACTGAATGTAATGTTGAACTGTGCTCGTTGGCATACAAAGGGGTACACCAAGCGTTTATTCCTAGTTGATATTTAACTAATGAAACCTTTTGCTTTCAAAACCTACCTACGATGTATCTATGTATTAATTTTTATTTTTAATTATGGAGCCCCTTGCTTCACTCTCATATGTGCTTCAAACGTGGACCTGGGGTTTACTTTTCTGCCTGCAATACTATGTATTAAAGCGAAAAGTTCCATCAACACAAGCTCATCATTGATAGATTTTTTAATTTAAAATATCAATAACATCTCATATTAATAGTAGAATTATCGGCTAATGGTTTATAAAAGCCCGTCAATAGTGATTTTGTGCATAATATACACTAAGCCGTGGCTTACGAACAGCCTTTTAGTTTTTCTTTAATGTAGGTGAGCATTTAATAGATAACACAGAGGATATACCAGCTAGTGGATATTTTTGCTAAAACAATACCCATCAGTTTTTCACATGGCTTGCATCTTCTGTTGGCAGTTAACTCTTTAACACTACTAATATACTTATTGTTCAGTTAAAATGGAAGAAAAATTAAATTATAATTTTTTCATGCAGCCGTCCCGTTTATATACCCCTTGTATAAATATGCCTCCCGGCCCGGCGCCGGCTTTTTCCCTTACCGTCTTTTCATTATATTTCAACCATGAAACCGCTGCATATTGATACCAACAGTAAAGTTCCGGTGTACCTGCAAATTGTAGATTCCATTATGGCTGCGGTACGGGATGGCGATTTGCGCCGGGATGAACAAATACCTTCCATTAATGAGTTCAGCGAACAATACCTGCTTTCCCGGGGCACCGTGGAAAAAGCCTATAAAGAGCTGCGGGATAAAAAGGTGATACTGTCGGTGAAAGGCAAAGGGTATTTCATTAACCGCACGGATGTAAACATGCCCCTGCGGGTGCTGCTGCTGTTTAACAAGATCAGTAATTATAAGAAACAGATATACAACGCTTTTGTAAAAACCCTGGGCGAAGGGGTATTCGTAGACCTGCACATCCACCACAGCAATGTACAGCTGTTTGATAACCTTATCAGCAACCACCTGGGCGATTATGACTACTATGTAATTATGCCGCACTTTTACGAGCAGCCGGAAAAAGTGCTGGAAATCATTCAACGCATTCCCCCGCAGCAGCTGGTGCTGCTGGATAAAGACCTCCCAGGCATTACCGGCCGGCATGCCGTTGTATGCCAGAACTTTGAAAAGGATATTTATGAAGCCCTGTATGAAGCCCTCCCTTCCCTGAAAAAATACCGCAGCCTGGTGTTTGTAAACCCCGGCAGCATTATCCCCTACCCCCCGGAGATCCGAAAAGGGTTCCAGTACTTCTGCCGCATGCATGATTTTGACTTTTCCGTAATGGAGGAAGGCCTGGAAATGAGCGCTCCTGTTAAAGCCGGGCAGGCCTTTATTATAATAGAGGAAACCGACCTGGTGAACCTGGTGAAGATATGCCGGAACAAACACCTGGCCATTGGCAAAGACGTAGGCATTGTTTCCTACAATGAAACGCTGCTGAAGGAAATACTGCTGGACGGCATTACCGTAATTTCTACTGATCATGAGCAGATGGGGATTACTGCTGCGCAGATGATACTGGATAAGTGTACAGATAAGGTAAAGAACCCGTTTAAGTTGATATTGCGGAATTCACTTTAATATTTTTTTGAACGCTACCGGTGTTTGTTTAGCTTGCTATAGATTAGATTGGCGGTTGAGATTGACGTCGCAGCTGCTGCTTGTTCACCTGGCTTTCCTTGATTGAATGCTGCCAGTGTTTCTAAGATTGTACATGGCTCCCTGATTGAATACTGCCTGTTTTGCCAAGATTGTACATGGTTCCTTGATTGAATGCTGCCAGTGTTTGCTAAGGTTGTACCTGGCTCCCTGATTGAATACTGCCAGTGTTTGCAGGCTCCCGTAGGCCCAAAAGAACTGCGCCCGCCTGTTAGGTAAGCCTATCAGGCTTTTACAGGTCGTATAGAGATCAGGAAACGATACGGCTTCATCAAGCGTGGCACGCCGGCCAAGGTTCTTTTTGGGCCTATCGGGAGCCTGCGTTGGCTGAAGACCCTTATTTACTAATTGCCTGTATTGATTGTATTTGCCAGTACACCGTATTTGCTGGTACACTGTATTTGCCTGCATGCTGTATTTACCTGTACTTACCTGTTTTGCTTGTCCCAGCTATCTTTACCGGGAACTACCCTATTACAACAACGTCCTTAGACAATGGCTGCTATTTACGTTGGTCTTGTGCACCACCGTTGTTTATCTGCCTCGCTTGTCGCCGGTCACGTATCATTGGGCGCTGATCCCCTAATTACCTTTTCCCGATCACTTATCCTTCATCGCTTTTCCCAGGCTAATGCTATTCTCACTGCGTATCTGCCCAACTGTTTGTTTTCCAAAGTCTTTTGTTTGTTTTAATCCATATGGAATACCTGCTGCAACGGGGTGCTTACCGGGGAGTTGTCGGGGTGGGTTTCCATAATATCGGCCAGGGAGGCCCACCAGCGTTGTACAATGGGATGGGCGCCCAGGTCCTGGGAAGTGGCGGCGCCGGACTGCTGCTGCACGGCAAATAAGGTGTGGGTGTCCTCATCCAGGAAGATGGTGTAGTCATAAATGCCGTTATCCTTTAACAGCTGCTGCAGCTCCGGCCAGATGGCGGCATGGCGTTGCCGGTATTCTGCCGCAAAACCGGGTTTGAGGCGCATCTTGAAAGCGGTTTTCATAACGTGCAATTGAACGCGTGAACAATCTGCAGCTATGCTGCTGCGCCACAACAGCCGGGGTAGCGCGCTGCCTGCTGCTATAATAGCTTAAAGCACCGCAGTAATTAATATCAGCAACCACGCACCGTGTACCAATGATTGTATACGGCTTGTATGAACGGCATACATTGTACAGGGTTGTACGGGTATATGATGTGCGGTACCTCTTTACTTCTTTATAATGATGGTAAGGCTTTTGGCGCCGTGCGCGCCCAGCACCAGCGACTGCTCTATATCGGCGGTTTTGGAGGGGCCCGCAATGAACACGCCAAAACCACCCTGCGGCCCGCCTATTTGCTCATACGCATGATGCATGGTGGGTACAAGCGTTGCTGCATCCACCACCACCGCCAAATGCTGTGCAATGAACGGCAGCACACGTACCTGCAGCTCCTTTTCCGTTAACCACAGCGCCCCGTTTTCTGCTACGGCCAGCTGCGCCCTTACAATGGCCAGATCGGCCTGCTGCAGCTGTCGCCCGTCGCCGGTAACCCAGTCAAAGGTGGCCGCCTGCGGGTGCAGCTGCGGGTCGGTGGTTATCACCTGCTGCATGTTGGGATAGTACTGCTGCAATAAAGCCGGAATTTCCGCTTCATCGGCAATCTCCAGCAAATGGCTGCCCATGCCTTCCGCTACCTTCCTGAAGGTTTCCAGGCTGGCAGGAGCCGGCGTAATAAAAGCGCCCAGGTCCGGCAGTGCGCCGGCCGGAGGCTGGTTTTTCTTTACAGCGGCCAGTATCTTATCTCTGCTGTTATTATTCATCGGTTCTTTTTATACCATGCCGCAAAAGATTCGGATGGCGGCGATGGCAGCTCACGTTCTTTGTACCAGGGATTTAAGCGGTTATTTACCACAACAGGGGCTACACGCATTACCCAGCGGGCCATTTTGCCGGCAAACCGGTACAGCCCCGGGCGGGATAGTACCGTGGTCATTGCCTTCATGCCGGCGGTTTTGGCCGCCTTGGTTTGCCCATCCTGCACCAGCACCTGCCGCCATTTATATAGCTGCTGGTGAATGTCTATTTTCACCGGGCATACATTGGAGCAGGAGCCGCATAAGGTGGATGCAAAAGGCAGATCGGCATACTGTTTCATATCCAGGTTAGGCGCCAGTATAGACCCTATAGGCCCTGCAATAGCACTATGGTAGCTATGCCCGCCGCTGCGGCGGTATACGGGGCAGGTATTCATACAGGCCCCGCAACGGATGCATTTCAGGGAATTGCGGAAATCTTCACGCCCCAGCTGCCGGCTGCGGCCATTATCTACCAGCACAATATGCAGCTGCTGCCCGGGTTTGGGCGCCCGGAAATGGCTGCTGTACGTGGTAATGGGCTGCCCCGTGGCGCTGCGGGCCAGCAGGCGCAGGAACACGCCCAGGTGTTTGCGCTGCGGAATTATTTTTTCAATGCCCATACAGGCAATGTGCACATCGGCCAGGTGGGCGCCCATATCTGCATTTCCTTCATTGGTACATACTACAAATTCCCCGGTTTCCGCCACCGCGAAATTTACCCCGGTTATGGCTACACGGGATTGTATGAACTCGGCCCGCAGGTGCTGGCGGGCAGCTGCAGTAAGAAGCTGCGGATCGGCATTGCCTGCCGGCGTGCCCAGGTGAATGTGGAACAGGTCCCCTATCTCCTCTTTCTTTTTATGGATGCAGGGCAGCACAATATGGCTGGGCGGCTCTTTGGCCAGCTGCACAATACGTTCGCCCAGGTCCGTATCTATCACCTCTATGCCATTTTCTGCCAGGTAGTGGTTTAAATGGCATTCTTCCGTTAGCATGGATTTACTTTTTACCATGCGTTTTACGCCCTGCTGCTGCAGCAGCGACAGCACTATGCGGTTATGCTCTTCCGCATCAGCAGCCCAGTGCACAAT
>NZ_DASTRI010000140.1:0-24994 GCF_035761305.1 Chitinophaga sp.
AATACGGATACGACTGTGGGACAAACAAACGAATAATAGTAATATAAACCGTCTTTCAAGCGAAAGAATGATTTGTACTTAGTATGTATGAACCTTATTTCAGCCCATGGCTAGCCCCGTTAGTTAAATATTGAACCAAAAAACAGCTTATGCGACGACTCTACTCCCTGCTTACAGGCATGCTTATTGTCATGTCCCATTTCGCTTATGCGCAAAAAACAATTACCGGTAAGGTTACAGATGCCAAAGATGGCAGCCCTTTACCTGGCGTAACCGTGTTGGTTAAAGGAACATCTACCGGTACGGCCACGGACGGTAATGGTACTTATTCCATTAACCTGCCCAAAGGTGCCAGTGCACTTATATTTTCATTTGTTGGCTATGCCAGCCAGGAAATTACAATCACCAACCAAAGCACAGTGAATGTAGCGTTGGGCACTGGTAATAAAGACCTTTCCGAAGTGGTAGTGGTAGGTTATGGTACCCAAACCAAACGGGATCTGACCGGGTCTGTATCTAAAGTAACCGGCACCCAAATAGAAAATTTCCCTGCCCCCAGCTTTGAGTCCGCCATACAGGGTAAAGCAGCCGGTGTGGTAATAGAGTCCGGCAGCGGTAAGGTAGGCCAGGGCATGAAGGTGCGCATACGCGGTACCTCTTCCATCTCTGCCAGCAGCCAGCCCTTATATGTAATAGATGGGTTGCCCCTGCAAACTGCCAGCCAGTCGGATGTGAATAACGAAATCACTAACCCCATTGCCGACCTGAACCCGAATGATATTGAGTCTATAGAAGTATTGAAAGATGCTTCTGCTACCGCTATTTACGGCGCCCGTGCCGCTAATGGCGTAGTGCTGGTAACTACCAAGAAAGGCCGCGCCGGACAAAAAACCGTGCTAAGCCTGGATATGAACACCAGCTGGGGTAAACCCACCAGGAAGCGCCACTTCCTGAATGCTCAACAGTATGTAGACCTGGTTGAAGAAGCCGCGGTAAATGACGGCAAAATAGATTTTGCCAACGGCGATAGCGGCTACCCTACTGAAGAAGCTGCGATTGCCGATTACAAAAGCTTTTATGAAAGCTACCTGGATTATTATTCATTGGGTACCGACTGGCGTAACCATGCGGTAAACACCAACTGGGAAGACCTGCTGTATCGCGATGTAGCCCGTGGCAACCAGGTAAACCTGAGCGCCAGCGGCGGTAGTGAGAAAACCCGCTTTTATGCTTCCGGTTTTTACAACGACCAGGATGCAGTTGTGATCGTAAACCGTTTCCGCCGTTACGGTGGCCGTTTGAACCTGGACCATTCTGCTACAGATAAGCTGTCTTTAGGTTTGAACCTGAGCATTACCCGTTCTGAGCTGAACCGCGTTTCAGATGACAACTCTTATTCTACTCCCGGCCAGCTGGTGGCGCAAATGCCTATTTCGCCGCAGTTCGACCCTGAAACCGGTAAACTGAACAGCAATACGCTTTATGCCAACGGCTTAATAGATGCAGCGCTGAACAGCGACAAACAAACTACTTTCAGAAGCATGGGTAATGCCTATGCTACCTATAACTTCCTGCCCTGGTTATCTTTCCGCAGTGAATTTGGTGCCGACATTATGAGCTTTTACCAGGAAACCTTTGTTGGTAAAGATGCTACAGACGGCGGCGGTATTGGTAAAGGCCAGTCCTTCTCCTCACAGGCGGTAACCTTTAACACCAACAACTACTTTACTATTTCCCCGGTAATCGGCAACCGGCACAAGCTCACCGCCACCCTGGGTATGAGCTACCTGCAGAATGATACAAAAGGTAATTCTATTCAGGCAGAAGGTTACCCGTCAGATGCGGTGAAGAACCTGTCCGGTGCTACCAATGTTACCTTTGGTTCTTCCAGCAACGACCGCTACGACTTCCTTTCTTACTTCCTGCGCGCTAACTACAGCTTTGACGAAAAATACCTGGTAGGCGTTAGTGTAAGAACCGACGGATCTTCCCGCTTTGGCCCCGATCACCGCTGGGGTGCTTTCCCTGCAGCGTCAGCCGGCTGGGTAATTTCACAGGAAGATTTTCTGAAAAACCAGCAAACATTAACCTACCTGAAGCTGCGCGCCAGCTATGGCTTAACAGGTAACGCTGAAATAGGCGAATACGGGTACCTTTCTTTATACAACATCAGCAACTATCCCAGCCTGCCGGGTTTTGTGCCGGTAACACTCGGCAACCCCAAACTGCACTGGGAAAAAACCGCGCAGGCCGATGTTGGTTTGGAGTTCGGCTTCTTTAACGGCCGCCTGTCCGGTGAAGTGGATTATTACAATAAGAACACCTCTGACCTGTTGCTGAATGTGAACATTCCTTCAACTACCGGTTACAGCTATATTACGCAGAACCTGGGTAAGCTAAGCAACAAAGGGGTTGAGGTTACCTTAAACTCCGTGAACTTTGAAGGGCCTTTCCGCTGGACCACCTCCTTTAATATTGCTTTCAACAAAAACCGCATTAAGGATATACAGGGCCAGGTAATTGAAGCAGGCGAGCAGCGTGCTGTTGAAGGCGAAGCCATTGGTTCTTTTTATTTACAGAAATACCTGGGCGTAGATCCGCAAACCGGTGATGCGCTGTATGCAGACAAAGACGGCAAGCCTACTACCAACTACAACGATGCGGTAAGAACAGTAGTAGGTAATTCCAACCCCGACTTTACAGGTGGTTTTACCAATAATTTCTCTTACAAGGGTTTTGACCTCAGCGCTTTCTTCACATTTGTGCAGGGCAACGAGATCTATAACAGGGCCGGTGTATACCAGGCTAACAGCTTTGGCGGCGGTTTTGACAACCAAACCACTGAAGTGCTGCGCCGCTGGCAAAAGCCCGGTGATATTACCGATGTACCCCGTGTAAGCCTTAGCTATCCTACCGGGCAGCGCGCTTCCTCCAGGTGGATCTATGACGGTTCTTACATTCGCTTAAAAACAGTTACCCTGGGTTATACTATTCCCAAGTCAGTAATGTCTGCATTAAAGATCAGCAGTGCCCGCGTTTATGTTTCCGGTTATAACCTGTGGACCAAAACAGACTATATCAGCGACCCGGAAGTAAACACCTCACCGCTGGGCTCTACTTCCGAAACTACACAGAACGTAGTGGGCGGTGTAGACTTTTATACGATTCCCCAGGCACGCCAGTTTGTAGTGGGATTGAATGTTAAATTTTAAGTGACTAAAACTCTTGTACATGAAACTTACGCGATATATAACTATTAGCATATTTTCAGGGGCAATGCTGTTAACAGGTGCTGCCTGTAATAAAAAGCTGGATGTATTACCCGGTCAAAGCATTACGCCGGACCAGATAAAAACAGCTGATGACGTAAAAGCCGTGCTGTTTGGGGCTTATAACTCCATGCAGCATTACAATGCGTTTGGAGAGCGGTATATACTGATGCCCGACTTGCTGGGCAGCGCCGGCCAGGTAAACTTTGTAGGTACCTTTGTGGATTACAGGGATGTTTACAATAAGGCTATGGTAGCATCCAGCGGCATTGCATCCGGTGTGTGGGGCCGCGCCTATATTATCATCAGCGGTGCCAATACCGTGATCAGCAAGGCCAGCCTGCTGGGGGATGATGAACGCGATGCCATTGTAGCAGAAGCTAAATTTATCAGGGGCGTGGCTTACTATGAGCTGGTGAACATTTTTGGACAGCCTTATTCCGACGGTAATGCCGACCAGAATGACGCCGTACCGCTGGTGCTGGACCCGGTGGAAGTGTATGATGCTTCCAAGGATATTAAGCCCCGCGCAAAAGTAGCGGAGGTGTATACACAAATCCTTGCCGACCTTACAGAAGCTGCCGAAAAAATGCCGGCATCTAACCCCAACGGAAGGGCTAATAAATATTCAGCGCTGGCCTTTTTATCAAGGGTATATTTAGCGCAGCACAAGTACACAGAGGCCGCCACTGCTGCCAATGACGTGATTGCCAATGGCGGTTTTGCGCTTACCTCCAGTTTTGACAAGGCCTTTAACAATACGGCCAACTCCTCTGAAGATATTTTTGCCATCCAGCAAAATAACCAGAGTAATGCCGGTACTTCCAATAATGGTCTTAGCACCATGTACGCCGGTTACGACCTGTCACCCTCCGGCAGGGGCGACGTACGGGTAGACCCTGCTATATACGGCCTGTATGACGACAATAATGACGTGCGCAAATCTTTTGTGTACGAAAACTCCAGCATCGCCGGCGGCACGGGGGATTATACCTCTAAATGGAGCCAGTTTTACAAAGTTATTCCGGTAGTGCGGTTAGCTGAAATGTACCTGACCCGCGCGGAAGCCAATGCCCGCAGCGGCGCAGCCCAGGTGGGCGATGCCACCCCGCTGGAAGATGTGAATACCGTGCGCGCCCGCGCAGGTGCGGCCCCCCTGGCCAGTGTAACTGCCGATCAGGTTGTGCAGGAGCGTTTCCGCGAGCTGGCTTTTGAAGGCGACTGGCTGTGGACCAAGAAAAGGCTGAAGATGAATGTGGGCACCAAGCCCTACAACGATAACTTCCTGATATTCCCGGTACCGCAGCGGGAAAGGGATGTGAACAAGCAGCTTACCCAGAACCCCGGCTACGGCGACTAAAAAAATCATCATATGTTTGTAAGGGCTTGCTAATCAAGGCAAGCCCTTACTTTTTTATATAAAAGGCCCGTTGGCAGCGCTTTTAGCAGCCGTTGAAAACTTTTTATCAAAATTTTTATTGTAAATCAATAACTTACAAGGGGTGCCAGTAAAAAATAACGTAAAATGCATGGTTATTCCAGGGCAACTACTTAGTTTTGCACTCCCGATTTTTACGGGAGAACTATTTACTGACGTAAATTTTACTGTATAAAAATGAACACCTTAAGTTACAAAACGAAATCGGCCAACGAAGCTACTGTAAAGCGCGACTGGTACATTGTAGATGCTACCAACCTGACGCTGGGTCGCATGAGCGCCAAAATAGCGGCCATTCTGAGAGGTAAAAACAAACCTTATTATACACCTCATACCGACTGTGGCGATTACGTAATTGTAATCAATGCCGAGAAAGTGGTGCTTACCGGCAACAAAATGAACGAAAAGGAATACCAGACTTTCTCCGGCTATCCCGGTGGCCAGAAAATAGAACTGGCAAAAGACCTGGTTCGCCGCCGTCCGGAGGTAGTAATAGAAAGGGCTGTAAAAGGTATGCTGCCTAAGAACCGCCTGGGCCGTAAAATGTACAAGAAATTATTTACCTATGCCGGTGCTGGGCATCCGCACACTGCGCAGAAACCGCAAACCTTAACTTTCTAATTTTTCTCTGATACATGGAAAAGCAAAAAAATACCATTGGTCGTCGTAAGGAAGCTGTAGCCCGCGTATATGTAAGCAAGGGCACCGGCAACATTACTGTTAACGACAAGGACTATAAAACATACTTTGCGCTGATTTACCTGCAGAACCAGGTAGAGGCGCCTTTAAAAACCATTGACGCGCTGGACAAGTTCGACGTGAAGGTGAACGCTGCCGGCGGTGGTATCAAGGGCCAGGCAGAAGCTGTAAAGCTGGGTATTGCCCGCGCGCTGTGTGAAATCAACGCAGAGTTCCGCCCTGCGCTGAAAGCAGCCGGCCTGCTGACCCGTGATCCCAGGTCAGTGGAACGTAAGAAACCGGGTAAACGTAAAGCAAGAAGAAGCTTCCAGTTCTCTAAACGCTAATATGTGGGAGCTATTGGCGCTTAGCTTTTGGCCTTTAGCTGAATGCTATCAGCCAGGTTGCTAAGGCTAATTAAATTATTGATCCTTTTAACAGAGCATAATAAACATGGAAAATAATACCTCATTACAGCAGCAGTTACTGGAGGCAGGTGTGCACTTTGGTCACCTGAAGAAAAAATGGAACCCGAAGATGCTGCCATATATCTTCGCCGAAAAGAAAGGTATTCACATCATTGACCTGAACAAAACCGTAGAAGGTTTACAGGACGCAGCAGCTGCCCTGAAATCCATTGCCAAAAGCGGTAAGAAAATCATGTTCGTGGCTACCAAAAAACAGGCAAAGGAAATTGTAGCAGAAGCAGCCAAGCGTGTAAATATGCCTTATGTAACCGAAAGGTGGTTAGGTGGTATGTTAACCAACTTTGCCACCATCCGTAAGAGCGTAAAGAAAATGCAGAGCATTGAAAAAATGCTGACCGACGGCACTTTTGACAACATTACCAAGAAAGAACGCTTAACATTAAGCCGCGATAAAGAGAAAATGGAGAAGGTGCTGGGTGGTATTTCCCAGCTGGCACGTGTTCCGGCTGCCCTGTTCATCATTGACATCAGCCATGAGCACATTGCGCTGGCAGAAGCCCGCCGCTTAGGTATCTCTACCTTTGGTATGGTAGATACCAACTCCGATCCTACCAAGGTTGATTTTGCTATTCCTGCCAATGACGATGCTACCAAATCCATCGCTATTGTTACCAACTATATTGCAGCAGCTATTGCAGAAGGTCTTTCTGAAAGAGCTACTGAAAAAACGGATGAGGTGGTAGAAGAGGAAGAAGCTGATAACAAAGCCCTGCGCTTTGAGCTGGAAGGCGGTGAAGACCGTGAAAGAAACCGCAGAGGCGGCCCCGGCGGCGGTGGCAGAGGCCCTGGCGGCCCTGGCAGAGGTCCCGGCGGTGGTAACCGTCAGGGTGGCAACCGTCCTGGTGGCGGCGGCAATCGTCCTGGTGGTAACCGTCCTGGTGGCGGTGGCGGCCAGCGTCGTCCCTCCGGTGCAGGTGGTGGCAACAGACCCGGCGGCGGAAGATAATTTAATTACGAATTATCAATTACGGATTGGGAGGTGTGGCTGTAGCAGGCGTACTTACCAGTACCAGTACTGGTGTTAAGCATTCAGTGTTAGACGCGCTGCAATAAATCTCCGGCATATCATTCGTAATTCGTAATTAAATAATTCGTAATTGGCTCCTGTTTCTTCATAAACTCTTAAACTATTTATATTCATGGCAACAATTACAGCGGCTGACGTAAATAAACTGCGTCAGCAAACTGGAGCGGGTATGATGGACTGCAGAAAGGCACTGGTAGAAAGTGACGGTGATTTTGAAAAAGCAGTAGACTACCTGCGTAAAAAAGGTCAGAAAGTAGCGGCTTTGCGCTCCGACCGTGAAACCAAAGAAGGTGTTATTATTGCTAAAACCACTGCCGACAACAAAACCGGCGTTATTGTGGGCTTGGGCTGCGAAACCGACTTTGTGGCCAAAAATGAAGACTTCATAAAATTTGCACAATCTATAGTGGACCTGGCCCTGAGCAGCGGTGCTAAAACCCTGGAAGAACTGGGCGCAGCTACCCTGGATGGTGCTACTGTAGCAGATAAGGTGAACGACCAGGTAGCCAAGATCGGTGAAAAAATCACCCTGAGTAAATTTGAAAGAGTAGATGCTGCTTATGTAGCTGCCTATATTCACGGTAATTATCGTATGGGCGTGCTGGTAGGCTTCACGCAGCCAACTTCTGAAGAAGTAGGTAAAGACGTGGCCATGCAGATAGCTGCCATGAACCCGATTGCTGTTGATGCAAACAGCGTACCGGCCGACGTTATTGCCCGTGAAAAGGAAATAGCAGTTGAGCAGGTAAAAGCAGAAGGTAAACCCGCTGAAATGGCTGAAAAAATTGCCCAGGGTAAACTGAACAAGTTCTATAAGGAAAGCACCCTGTTAGCGCAGGCCTTTGTAAAAGATAATAATAAGTCCGTAGCAGAATACCTGAAATCAGTATCTGCGGATCTTACTGTAACTGCCTTCAAACGCATTGCATTAGGGTAACCGGATCATAAAGGAAAAAGGAGAGAAGAAAATTCTCTCCTTTTTTTTGTGCATATACCTGTATATTTATCTTAAATAACTAACTAACCACCTTCTACAATATTATTATTATAGCGTCATGTTGCCTAAGTATAAGCGTATTTTGCTCAAACTGAGCGGCGAGTCCCTGATGGGCGATGGGAATTATGGTATTGATCCGAAAGTTATAACACACTACGCATATGATATTAAATCCGTAACAGACCTGGGCGTACAGGTAGCCATTGTAATTGGCGGGGGCAATATCTATCGTGGTATGAATGAAGCAGAAACAGGGATTGAAAGGGCGCAGGGTGACTATATGGGCATGCTGGCAACTGTAATTAACGGCATGGCCATGCAAAGCGGACTTGAAAAGGTTGGCTTATATACCCGCCTGCAGTCCGCTATTAAAATGGAGCAGATTGCGGAACCTTATATACGCCGCCGCGCCATACGCCACCTGGAAAAAGGCCGCGTGGTGATCTTTGGCGCCGGCACCGGCAACCCTTACTTTACAACAGATACGGCCGCATCCTTGCGCGCCATTGAAATACAGGCCGATGTGATCTTAAAAGGTACGCGTGTAGATGGTATTTACACTGCCGACCCGGAAAAAGACAGCACCGCCACCCGTTTTGAGTCAATTACCTTTGCGGAGGTGTACCAGAAATCACTGAATGTAATGGATATGACGGCTTTCACCCTGTGCCAGGAAAACAAGCTGCCTATTATTGTATTTGACATGAACAAACCCGGTAACCTGCTGCAGGTGATCATGGGTAAGCGTGTAGGTACGCTGGTTACCGGTTGATAAATAGCTTGCAGATTTGTAACAACAAATGTGCAGATGCGTGGATATTGCGTTATTGCAGGCCCTGCATCTGCACATTTTTATTTGGAGTAGTCTGTTTTCAGCACCTCCTGTAACCGGGCAAAGGGCACAAATAAATTAACCTGTCCCATCGCATACGGCCCTATTTCATAGGGCGTATAGCTGAATACAATGCCTTTGTTGGTAAGTATAAAATTATTATTAGGTTCAATACGGTCTACCAGCAGCATTTCCCTGATGGGCTGGTCGGTGCGGTAGGTTCTGTGGAAGGCCAGCTCCAGCTCATGGGTTAGCACCTCCTTATAGTCCCCTTTAAAAATATCATCGAGCATAAGCACCTTTTCCTTGTCGAGATCCAGTACCTGGTGGGTAGCGCCGCCATTACCATGCGCACCGCCGGTAAAATCATACCCGAAATATTCCAGTGACAGCAAAGGGTATTGGTTCCATACTACTTTCATATCGCCCTCAGAGGTCCAGTTCCAGGTGGGGCTGCCGGCCTGGTGCTGCACCGTTGCGCTATCCATACCGGTAATGCTGCCTTTATAGCCGGCCAGGAACGAATCAATGCTTCTTTTTACCAGCTGTTGCGGGTCGGTGGCAGGAACCTTGCCGCTGATAGCGTTTTTAATAAGCGCTGCAGTACCGGCATTGGTGCCTGGCGCCGGCCATATAATGCTGTTGGTGGCTTCACCCCAAGGCGATTGGGGGGCATTAGGCAGCAGTGCGGCGCTGTCTTTGGCGTAATATACCTGGAAGTGTATGGCATTGCTAAAATCCGGGTGCAGGATGAACTGGTAAGAGGTGCCGTTTCCGCGCCAGGTGCCTGCAAAATTGCCCGTGCTATCCAGCCGGCCATGAAAAGTTGTTTCTTCATCACTGCGGCTGTCTTCGTACAGGGTTAGCTGCTGTTTACTGGAGTCGGAGCTGCCCCAGATGTTAATGGGCTCGCCCACGCGGTCGTACACGTATGAGCCGCGGTAAATATCAGGGCCTGTTTTCAGCAGCTGCATGGTAACCATCTGGTCGCCTAATGCGCCTTTAAGCTGTATGTAAAAATAAGGGGCCGCCACCGGTGTGGTTGTGAACGCCTGGGTGCTATCTGCACTGTTTGCAGTAGTATTACCTTTTTTACCGTGTTGCCCGCAAGCCATAAAACCGGCGGCTGCCAGCAGTAGCAATAAGTAACATTTGTTCATAGCTACAAAAGTAGGGATTTTAAACGCTTAACGCCGGCAACCTAATGCTAAATACAGGATGCTTAATGCAGCAGCGTGTGGGGCTGTTGATGCCGGAGGTTGAGTGCAGCATGGTTTAACCCCGAAGGTTTAATGCAGGGCGCAAACGTTTAACGCTTGCGACATGAGAATGCAGGCAAGGGCAGCAGCATGCCTGTTGATGAATGTGTTGTGATTGTAATCATAAATGATAATTCGTAATTGATTTACTTTTGCAGTAAATAAAAACGGGCCTATGTTTAATAAAGAAGTAGCAGCACTGCGTAAAGATTATCGCCTGGCTTCGCTGGATGAAAATGAAGTGAATAAAGATCCCCTGCGGCAATTTGAGCAATGGTGGCAGGATGCCATTAACAGCGAGCTGGAAGAGCCCAATGCCATGACACTGGCTACCAGCACACCGGAGGGCCGCCCTTCGGCACGCATCGTACTGTTAAAGAGCTTTGATGCGGAAGGCTTTACTTTCTTTACCAATTATGATAGCCGAAAAGGGCAGGAAATAGCGGCCAACCCGCAGGTAAGCCTGCTTTTTTTCTGGCGTGAGCTGGAGCGGCAGGTACGCATAGACGGTACCGTTAGTAAAACCCCCGCAGCCATCAGTGATGAATATTATAATTCCCGCCCCATGGGCAGCCGTATAGGTGCTATTGCATCGCCGCAAAGTAAAATAATACCACACCGCAGCTTCCTGGAAGAGCAGGTGAGCCAGCTGGCTGAAAAATATGTGCTGGAAGCGCCTGTACGCCCCGATAACTGGGGCGGCTATACGGTAAAGCCTTTGTTGATGGAGTTTTGGCAGGGGCGTAGCAACCGCCTGCATGACAGGGTACAATATATGTTAACAGAAGGGGGAACATGGGCGATTTCAAGACTGGCGCCGTGAGCTAATTACGGATTGGTCAATTACGGATTACGAAAGGATGAAGCTGTGCTAAACGTTCAAGGCTAAACGCCAGATAATTGTTGTACAGTTATGGAATGCTGAATGCTTTAATATACTAACCAGTGTATCAGGTATCCAGCATTTCATGTTCTGTGCGCAGCCATCATAATAGTTACCGGCATTGATAAGTTCCTTCAAAGATGTTCTGCTTTATTGCAGTACGGCAATGAATGTTCATTAGTTGAAATAATTCACATTCACTATTTCCTTTAAAAGCGCGCCTTTTTTGCGGCCAGGCAATGCCCCGTTAATTCGTAATCCGTAATTGAACAATTCGTAATTGAATACTATCCTTTCTTTTCTGCCTTGGCAGCAGTTTTCCTGGTTTTGGCAGGCCTTGACTTGCCGAAGGATTTGTTGGAGATTTTACCTCTTTTGGTTTTAATATCACCTCTACCCATTGTAATAATAAGTTTACAGTTTTTATAATTCGCAGTTTACAGGCTGCTTATCCGGCGCAAATTACGTATTTAACGCCATTCCTGAAAGTGTACCGTATAAAGCAAAAAAAAGCAAGAAACAAAACTGTTCCTTGCTTGAATAAGGTTTGCTAACTGATTAGAGCTTGTCAGACAGGGCCTTACCAGCCTTGAATTTAGCAACTTTTTTAGCTTTGATCTTGATGATCTGGCCAGTCTGCGGGTTTCTACCGTTACGGGCAGCACGCTTTGAAACGGAGAAGGTACCGAAACCAACCAGGGTTACTTTACCACCTTTTTTCAGTGTATCAGCAACAGCTTTGGTGAAGGAGTCCAATGCTTCGTTAGCTTGGGTTTTAGTGATAGCGGCATCTTTTGCCAGCTTGTCGATTAATTCGGCTTTGTTCATAGCTAGTAAGATTTAACTAGTGAAAAATGTTTGATGTGAGCAAATATAAAGCGTTTTATCAGATTACCAAATTTTTTACAGTAATTATAACCAATTTTTTATCGGCTGTAAGGGGCTACAGGTAACGGTTACAGCAGATTTGCCTGTTTGCGGGTGTACCTCTCCTGCGGCCATGTATTTCCCAGGACCCGCCACCATAGGGCATTTGATATGAACTTACTAATAAACGCCTGTTTTCCCCTGGTATTGTATATGAGGTGTAATCCCTTGAAAACAGTGGATTTCATGTGGATAAATTTGGCCTTTTACACCACCTGCATAACGGTTCTGAAGGCCACAAACTGGTTACCAAACTGCTCATAACCCTTCTGTCTTAGCAGGGGGGCATACTCCTGCAGAAAGGTTTGATAGTTCTCAAGGGTATCTGTAGAGTACTGAACGGTGTAGGTAGGGCCATCCTGGTCATCCTGCTCCAGCAGCCGGCACATACGGTAATCATGAAACAGCCCGGTAGCCATAATTTCAGGGATATGCTGCTCCTTCATCCATTGCAGCCAGTGCTCATGAATGTTGTAGGTAACCTTGGTTGTTACATTGTAAATGATCATGCGCCAGCCGGGTTTAGCTCCAGGTACACCGGACAATGATCGGAATGTTTAACTTCCTGCCAGATGGCGGCGCTTTTAAGCCTGGCCTGCAAGGGAGTGCTTACATTAATATAATCAATACGCCAGCCTTTGTTATTGTTGCGTGCATTGGCGCGGAGGGTCCACCAGCTGTACTGGTGCGGATCGGGGTTAAAGTGCCGGAAGGTGTCTACAAACCCGCTTTCAAAGAACCGGTCTAACCAGGCCCTTTCTTCCGGCAGAAAGCCCGAGTTCTTTTTGTTGCCAACAGGGTCGTGTATATCTATGGGCTTATGGCAGATATTGTAATCGCCACACACCACCAGGTTGGGATGGGTTGTACGCAATGTATTAAGGTAACCGTAAAACTCCTCCAGCCACTGGTATTTATAGGTTTGGCGTTCCTCACCGCTGGTGCCCGACGGGAAGTAGGTATTAATTAAGGTAAGGTCTTTAAAATCAAGCCGGATAAAACGGCCTTCCGTATCGCTTTGCATAAAGCCGTTGCCATATTGTACATGGTCGGGCGTAAATTTAGTAAGCACGGCAACGCCGCTGTAGCCTTTCTTTTGTGCAGGGTACCAGTAGTGCTCGTAGCCCAGCTGCTCGAACTGGCGGAAGTCAACATTATCTTTCTGGGCCTTAATCTCCTGCAGGCAAATAATATCTCCGGGGTTGGTTTTCAGCCAGTCAACAAAGCCTTTGTTCATGGCGGAACGCAGGCCATTTACATTATAGGAAACAATTCTCATATGCTTCAAAAATCTTACAGGTAGCACTTTTTACATATCGTACTCCAGGTTAGGACGCAGCCATTTTTCAGCTTCCTCCAGGCTCCAGCCTTTGCGCTGTGCATAGTCCTGCACCTGGTCTTTTTCTATTTTGCCAACACCAAAGTATTTGCTGGCAGGGTTGGCAAAGTACCAGCCGCTAACGCTGGCTGCCGGGTACATGGCCAGTGATTCCGTAAGGGTAATGCCGGTATGTGTGGTAGCATTCAGCAGGTCAAACAGCTTGTATTTTTCCGTATGCTCAGGGCAGGCAGGGTAGCCGGGCGCGGGGCGTATACCGGAGTAGGCTTCTTTAATCAGCTCTTCATTACTCAGGCGCTCGTCTGTAACATAGCCCCAGAACTCCTTACGCACGCGTTCGTGCATCAGCTCTGCAAATGCTTCTACCAGGCGGTCGGCCAGGGCCTTTAGCATAATACTGCTGTAATCATCATGGTCTGCCTTGAATTTTTCGAGCCAGGTTTCTATACCAATGCCGGTAGTTACGGCAAAGGCGCCCATATAATCCTGCAGGCCGGTAGCTTCGGGCGCTACAAAATCGGCGAGGGAAAAGTTGGGCTGCCCTGGCGCTTTCTTCACCTGCTGTCGCAGGAACTCCAGGTGCACCGGTGGTATATGCGGGTCGGCAGGCGCTATTTGTACGGTATCGTCGCCGGTGGCGTTGGCCGGGAACAGGCCAATAACAGCATTGGCGGTGAGCCATTTTTCATTCACAATGCGCTGCAGCATGGCCTGCGCATCATTATATAAACGGGTAGCTTCGGTACCTACTACTTCATCGGTAAGTATCTGCGGAAACTTGCCGTGCAGCTCCCAGGCAATAAAAAAGGGCTGCCAGTCGATGTAAGGAACTATAGCGGCAAGGTCATAGTTCCTGAACACCTGTACGCCCAGCTGTTTAGGCTTTACAGGGGTAAAGTTTTTCCATTCAATGGGTGTTTTATTCCCGCGGGCCTGGGCTATAGACAGGTATTGTTTTACCGGCCGTTTATTACGGAAGCCTTCATTCAGCTTGTGATACTCCTGTTTTACCTCTCCCAGGAAATTCTTTTTCAGGGCCTTGTTCAACAGGCTGCCGGTAACGGTTACGCTGCGTGAAGCATCCAGCACATGCACTACGCCATGCTCATACTCCGGCGCTATTTTTACCGCGGTATGGGTGCGGGAGGTGGTAGCGCCGCCAATAAGCAGCGGTATATCAAACTGCTGGCGTTTCAGCTCCCGGGCCACATGCACCATTTCATCCAGGCTGGGGGTAATAAGGCCGCTGAGGCCAATAATATCCACCTGTTCTTCTTTGGCAACCTGCAATATTTTTTCTGCCGGCACCATCACGCCCAGGTCTACTATATCGTAGCCGTTACAGCCCAGCACTACGCCTACGATATTCTTACCTATATCATGTACATCGCCTTTTACAGTGGCCAGCAGTATTTTACCGGCCGACTTCATCTGCCCGCCATTTTCCGCTACCAGGCGTTGTTTTTCAGCTTCAATGTAAGGGGTAAGCACGGCTACGGACTTCTTCATTACGCGCGCGCTTTTTACCACCTGCGGCAAAAACATTTTGCCGCTGCCAAACAGGTCGCCTACTATGTTCATGCCGTCCATAAGGGGGCCTTCGATCACATCCAGCGGGCGGGGGTATTTTTGCCGCGCTTCTTCCGTATCACCTTCAATATAATCGGTAATGCCGTTTACCAGGGCGTGGCTTAAGCGTTCTTCCACGGTGCCGTTGCGCCAGCTTTCATCTTTTTCTATCACCTTGCCTTTGGCCTTTACGGTTTCGGCAAAATTGATAAGCCTTTCCGTAGCATCGGGCCGGCGGTTCAGTATAGCATCTTCACACAGCTCGCGCAGCTGCGGCTCTATCTCATCATAAATCTGGATCATGCCGGCATTTACAATGCCCATATCCATACCGGCTTTAATGGCATGGTACAGGAATACGGAGTGCATGGCTTCGCGCACCACATCGTTACCACGGAAAGAGAAGGAGATATTACTAACCCCGCCGCTTACACGGGCAAGGGGCATCAGCTGCTTTATTTCACGGGTAGCTTCAATAAAGTCTACCGCATAGTTATTATGCTCTTCAATGCCGGTAGCAATGGCAAAAATGTTAGGGTCAAATATAATGTCCTGCGGATCGTAGCCTACCACTTCTGTTAACAGCTTATAAGCACGGTGGCTAAAGCTTACTTTCTTTTCCTTTGTGTCTGCCTGGCCATGTTCATCAAACGCCATTACCACTACGGCAGCGCCAAAGCTTTTACATATAAAGGCCTGCTCTATAAACTTGTCTTCACCTTCCTTTAAGCTGATAGAGTTTACAATACACTTACCCTGTATACATTTAAGACCTGCTTCAATTATGCTGAACTTACTGGAGTCAATCATAACCGGGATCTTGGAAATATCCGGTTCTGCCGCCAGCAGGTTCAGGAAGGTGGTCATGGCCTTTTCTCCATCCAGCAGGGCATCGTCCATATTCACATCCAGTATCTGGGCGCCGCTTTCTACCTGCTGCCGGGCAACGGACAGCGCTTCTTCGTACAGTCCTTCCCGTATAAGGCGGGCAAACTTCTTGGAACCGGTTACGTTGGTACGTTCCCCTATGTTCAGGAAATTGGTTTCCGGCCGTACCACCAGTGGCTCCAGGCCGCTCAGGCGCAGGTAAGGTTTAATTACCAGCGTTCCGTTCAATGCATCAGCTTTGGTTGTTGTTGCGCTCATGTTGCTATTACTGTGTTTATGCCAGGGTAGGTTCCAGCCTGGGTAAAGGACGGGGCTTAATGTTTTTTACATGTTCGGCGATATGGCGAATATGATCCGGTGTGGTGCCGCAGCAGCCCCCTACAATATTTACAAAGCCTTCTTTGGCAAAATCTTCGATAATACAGGCAGTGTCTTCCGGCTGCTCGTCGTACTCGCCAAACGCGTTTGGCAGCCCGGCGTTGGGATAGCAGCTGATATAACAGGCAGCAATGTGCGAAAGCTCTTCTACATGCGGGCGCATTTGCTGGCCGCCCAATGCACAGTTCAGCCCTACGGAGAAGGGGTGGGCGTGCATAACGGATATATAAAAAGCTTCCAGGGTTTGGCCGCTCAATGTTCTGCCGGAGGCATCGGTGATGGTGCCGGAGATCATAATGGGCAGCTCTGGCTGGCCGGTTTGGCGGAAATACTGTTTAATGGCATAGATGGCTGCCTTGCAGTTCAGCGTATCAAAGATGGTTTCTATCAGTAAAATGTCAACCCCGCCTTCAACCAGGCCTTTAATCTGCTCTGTATAGGCATTGGCCACTTCATCAAAAGTAACGGAGCGGAACCCGGGATTGTTTACATCCGGGGAAAGCGACAGCGTTTTATTGAGCGGGCCAATAGCGCCGGCCACAAACCGCGGTTTATCCGGGTTTTGGGCGGTGTATTCGGCAGCGGCCTTTTTGGCAATTCGGGCAGCGGCAACGTTCAGCTCATAAGCCAGGTGCTGCATATCATAATCGGCCATGGCAATGGAGGTGCTGCTGAAGGTATTGGTTTCAATAATATCTGCACCGGCATCCAGGTAAGCCTTATGAATGGCTTCAATAATTTGCGGCTGGGTAAGGTTCAGCAGATCGTTATTCCCCTTCACATCGCTGTGATGGTCTTTAAAGCGTTCTCCCCTGTAATCAGATTCCTGGAGTTTGTAGCGTTGGATCATGGTGCCCATAGCACCATCGATAATCAGGATGCGCTCGGCGGCGCATTGTTGCAATGATTTCATGTGATTGGTGTTTATTAGTTACGGTTAAAAAAGATGGTGAAGCCGAAGGGTCGAACAATAAACAAATCCACCCGCCGGTATGCTGCAAAGATACTAAACTCTCAAGAGAAATGTGCTTTTTGTAAGGCGCAGCTGCTGTGGTTACAGGCTCCGGGGCCGGAATACCGCTTTAAATGAGCCGGCTGCTGCTGTTAAAAAGCAGGGCGGCAGCGGCGGGAGTGGCCACAGCCGGCTTGTTGCTCAGCGGCTTTTATACAAACCCAAAAATAATTTTGTAAAATCTTATTACCCTACTATATTTGTAGAGTAATAAGAAGCCATGCTTCTTTGCCGGGGCGCCCACCTACGCCCTTTCCGTTACCATGCGTATGCAGGGCATGCGCTGCTGTTGTAACTGAGCAACAATATTACCACCACTTTTTACTGATTGTTAACAGGTATACGGCCATGTATAAACGGGTCTGAAAGATATTGCCGGCGCTATACGGCTGCTACTTTTTTCATAACGTGGAATTACAGGTTAAACACAAACGGGTGCTGTTAAGCACCTGTATTTTTTTTGAGCTTAAAGCAAAAAGCAAAAAGCATAATGGTAAGCACAAAAGCCAGCATACTGAATGAATGCAGTTATTATTACCGCCCTTTTACTTCACACTATTAGCCATGCTATAGTGGCTATGCCAACGCGCTCCCAGGCTTTCTGCTTTAAGCTTTCCGCTCACTTCTGCATATAACTTTCCAGGGGCAGGCGGTTGGTAATGGAACGGGCCAGCGTCATCTCATCCGCATACTCCAGCTCACCGCCAAAGGCAATGCCGCGTGCGATGGTAGTAATTTTTACCGGCAGCTCTTTTAGCTTTTTTGAAAGATAATAGATGGTGGTATCACCCTCGATAGTAGGGCTCAGGGCCATAATTACCTCTGCAATGCCCTGCTGCTGCACCCGCTCTACCAGGCTGTGAATGTTCAGCTGGTCGGGGCCAACGCCGTCAATAGGGGAAATAATGCCGCCCAGTACATGATATAACCCATTGTACTGCTGCGTATTTTCAATGGCCATTACATCGCGGATGTTCTCTACCACGCACACCAGCTCTTTTTTACGGCTATGGCTGGCGCATATGCTGCAAATATCTTCGTCGGAAACATTATGGCATTGCCGGCAAAACCTGATCTGCTCGCGCATACGGGATATGGCTTCGCTAAATTGCTGTACCTGCGAAGGTTCCTGCTTCAGCAAATGCAGCACCAGCCGCAATGCCGTTTTTTTGCCGATGCCCGGCATCCTGGCAAATTCATTAACCGCATTTTCAATCAGGGCAGAGGAAAAGATCATGACACAAAAATAGTGAAAAGTCAAAGGTGAAGGGCCGAAGCCTATAACGTCAGGTCTTCTTTTACCCCCCAGTTGGCCTTAATATTCCGCTTCTCCGGGAAGCTGACCACCCTTTCAGGCTGCCGCTTGGGATGGCCGTAATACACACCGCGGTCCCACTTGCCGTTGTTGTTCTGATCCAGCAATATTCGGATCTCGTATTCGCCGGGAGTAATAAGGGTTTTGGTCCAGGCGCCGTTTACAATTACGCCGGAGTACCGTATGTCTTTTTCCTTTACCAGCTGCACTACAAAGTGAATGCTGGTATCGCCGTTAAGGGCTGCCCGTGTGCTGTCGCTCAGCTTCAGCTTCAGGAACAGCTTTCCGTAATCCGAGAACTTTTTGGCGTCGAAGTTAATAGTGTCTGCCTTGGTCAATTGCTGGTTCAGCGTATCTGTGGCCGCAGTTTTATCCACTATGAGCCGGTAGTGCATCCCTTCTTTCCATTTATAGCGGAGCGAGAGCTTACTGCGGGTAGAGTCCAGTGTAAAAGACGCAAAGCTTACCGGGTGCAGCAACGTATCTTCTGCCAGGTGAAACTGTGCGCTGTCCATTTTTGCCAGGGGAATGGAAAAGCTTAATACCAGCGGCGTGTCCAGCTCCTGCTGGTTCTGATCCAGCTGTGGCTGTATGTGCAGGCGTGGCTTTTTCTTTTTATCCTTATCTTTTTCTTTTTCCTCCGGCTGCGGTTCTTCGGCCGGCGGCTGCTCTCCCGGGGGGCGCATGGTGCTGTCCTGCTCAATAAACATCAGCATGGTAATGTCCCTGATATTCTGCTCCCGCAGGTGTATGAGGCTGTCCCGGAAGGCAATCAGCTCTGTGGTAGGCTGCGTGTATTGCAGGTCGCGGTCTTCCTCTTTAATTGCAAACAGCTTATAATCGCCGGGCGCCAGGTTTTTGAACCAAAATACGCCGTTGCCCTTGGAGCGGGCATAGTACACCGGTTTTTCCTTAGATACCACCGAGTCTGCCGTATTCCGGTACAGCATTACCGACACATTACTGTCTATTTTACCGGTTTCCGCGTTAATGGTGCGGCCTAACACCTGCAGGGAATCGAGGTAGTCGCCGGTTGACACTACATAGGAAAAATCAATGATCGGGTTACGTTCGTTCACATCCTTGATGGCGTCTGAAAAGTTAAAGGTATAGGTGGTATTAGGCTGCAGGGTGTCTTTAATTTCCATGGTAACGGTGCGCAGCTTGCTGGTAACCGTGGGTACCCGCTTGAGGGTGGGTGACACGATCATTTTATCAAACACATTATCCAGCTCCACATACTCATCAAAGTTAAAATGCACCTTACGACTGTTAAAGTGCAGGGTGGAGTCCGGCGGGTCTACGGCCAGCAGCAGGGGCGGGAGGGTATCCCGCGGGCCGCCGCCCGGAGGCACTATATTGGCGCAGCGCGACAAAAGAAAAGAAGCAATAACAATAAACCCCAAAACCAGGCGCCGGAAACGTTGAATCATGCGTATGGAATGTAAAATGTAAAATTTCAAATGTTAAATGTAAAAGTTAAATGGCAGTGATCCACCGCTTTTACATTTTTTTAACGGACGCTGCAAACTTAGCGCTTTAGTCCCTTACTTTTACTCATCGGCGGTAAGGGCCTCCTGCTCCAGGTCGTGCAGGGCTATGTGCAGCTTGTTGTTTTTTACAAAATTACACCAGGGGCAGTCCGGCTTGCCGCAGCCGGTATAAAATTCCTTGTTCTGTATTTTAGCCCAGGTGGTTACAATCTGCTGTGTAACGGTAGTTACATCCTGGGGGGTTATATGCACCTTTTGTTTGTGGTACTGCTGCTGTTTATTGGGTTCAATAAAATCAAACTCCGTGCTTACCACCTGCCAGTTCTTTTGCCGGTAATTGTCCAACAGTATTTTATAAAATACGGCCTGCCGCCAGTAATCGCCCCCGTTGGGGTTGCGCTCATTCGGCAGCTCAAATTTTTTATAATCTTTAATGGCTTTTTCATAGTCGCCGGTTTTGTAATCGACCACGTTCACCTGGCTGCCGTCAAACTCCAGCTTATCTACCTTGCCCTTTATAGGCACGCCGCTTACCGCCACGTTGCGCACATTGCGCTCCACGCTTACCACGCGGGGCCAGGTATGTATATAGGTATCGTAGTAATTATCCAGGATGTCGCGGCCATACTCCATGCGGCGCTCAAACGCCTCCCTGGTAAAGCACTCGCGGTTGCGGCGCATACTAAAGGCAAAATCCCGCAGGAACTCCTCTTTAGAGGGGAAAATGTTTTCCGGGTGCTCCTGCATTTTCTGGAACAGCTTTTCCAGCGCGTAGTGCACCGCCGAGCCGAACTCTGTGTTCTCCGAACGGCCGGTAGGCACCCGTACCAGGTTCTTGTAAAAAAAGCCCAGCGGGCAGTCCAGGTAGTTATTCAGGGCCGTTACGTTCATTACAAAGCCGGCCAGCAGGGTATCAATAAACTGCTGGTCAGCCCGCGCTATTTCCGGGGCCTTGCCTTTGGCATAGTTCAGCAGCTCAAACTCAAACAGCGCTTCCTCTGTTAGCTCGGCCTTGGTATTGGGCAGTAGGTGCTGCTCCAGTATTTCTGTAATGAACATACTGGGTTCCAGTGGCTTACCATCCTGCCGGAACTCGGGGTAGCTGATGTACAGGTGCTTTTCGGCCCGGGTAATGGCCACATAAAACAGGCGGCGCAGCTCCTGCTCGTCGGTAGAGGTGCTTTGGGTTACAAACACGGTATCAGGAAAGCTAAAGCCGCCGCCGTTCTTCTTTTTCTTTTCCCACAGGTGCGAGTTGGTGCCGGCCAGGAACACGTGTTCAAACTCCAGCCCTTTGGAGCCGTGGGCGGTAATAAGGTTAATGCCTTTATCGTTGCCGGCAACCTGCACCAGCGGTATAGGTATGTTGTTGGCTTCCATAAGGCGCACCATCTCCATAAGGGTGGTAATGTTCAGATCGGGGTTGCGGTGCGATTCTTCCTTAATAAAGTCAAACAGCGCCTGTACGATCTTCATCAGCCATATTTTTTCCGGGCTTTGCATAATGTAGCTCATAACGCCGCCGTCATTAATGATGTTGGCAAACAGCTGCTGCAGCGTAACATTATGGGCTTCGCCGATCCATTTTTCCACCATGCTGCTTACCTGCATCATGGCCAGGTCCGGCGCATCTGTGAACAGGGTAAGGTTGCGTGTTTGCTGCCACTCCTGCAGGTACCGGCGTATGGAAGTTTTTTCCTGGTAACCTTTTTCCGCTACCCGTATGCTTATCTTGGCCACCTCAATGGGCGGTATGTTGTAAAAGTCAAAGTGCAGGATGGAGAACAGCAGGTCGTCCCCGCTGTAGGGCGTGTCCAGCTCGCAGGCTATATAACGTAGCAGGGTTAATACCTTGCGGGCAAAAGGCTCCTCCAGCAGGTTAATATTACGTTTAGAGTAAATGGGCAGCCCTTTCAGGCGGAAGTATTGCGCCAGTTCCTCACCATAGCGGTTTTCGCGGTATATCACCGCTATTTTACCCGGTGGTACCCCTTCCTGCAGCAAGCGGCTTACGGTATTGGTAATGCCGGCCATTTCATCGCGGGCAGTGTTATAGCGCTGTATAACCGGTGGTATGGAAAGCGGCGTGAGCCCGGGATTGCTGGCAACCAGCTGCTTGCTCAGGCCCGGCAGCTGGTTTACCAGGCGCGAGTTGCCGTTATTGTCTATCAGGGTCATGGCTGCATCCAGTATGTTTTGCACGGAGCGGTAGTTTTGCGTCAGCACTACGGTGAGCAGGGTATCGGCAAAGCTGCCGGCAAAGCGCTCCATATTCTCAATATTGGCGCCCTGGAAACGGTAAATGCTCTGGTCATCGTCACCCACCACAAATATATTGGGCAGCTCCTCATCTTTTATGAGCAGCTGTATCAGCCGGTTTTGGGTGCCGCTGGTGTCCTGGTATTCATCAACCAGTATATACTGGTAGCGTTCTTTATAATCGGCCAGCAGGTTTGGGTAGGTTTCAAATGCGCGGATCACCCAGTTGATCATATCGTCAAAGTCGTACCGGTTAGCGGCCTGCATCATGGCCTGGAACACGTCAAACTGCTCTACGGCAGCCTGCAGGCGGGCCATTTTTTCTTCCTCCACCGCTATTTTATCTGTACGCACATCGCCTTTTTTGAAGTTTTTGGTGGCGCGTTTGCAAATGTATTCGTCGCGCTCCGGCAGGCTGTCCAGGTATGCTTTTATGCTGGCGCGGATGTAGTCTACCGTCCAGCCCTCCCGTTTCATGGTAGAGAACAGGGTGGCCAGGTGCCGCATATCGCAATACACATCGCCGCGGTAACGTTTCAGCGGGTTGTCTTTCTTAAAGCCGTCAATCAGCTTTTTCAGCAGCTGTATCTTTTCCAGCTCGGAAATAGGGTCCAGCGTGTTTTTTTCAAACAGGGCCAGGTTGTCCTGTATTACTTCATTACAAAAGGAGTGAAAGGTATTGATGCTTACGCGGTAGGCATCCGGGCCTATAAAATCGGTCAGGCGCCGGCGCATGGCAACAGTGCCTGCATCCGTATAGGTAAGGCACAGGATGTTCTGGGGTACAAAATCGGTGTCCTGTAATATTTTGCCTATGCGGGAGGCCAGTATCTGTGTTTTACCGGTACCCGGACCGGCAATTACCATTACCGGGCCTTCGGTGTTATCCACCGCTTCTCGCTGGCGCTCATTCAATCCTTTATATACTTCCTGGAACCGTTGCTGGTGTTGTTGTGATAATTCGCGGGACATGCAGCAAAATTACGGGAATAGCTTTATATGCGGGGTAAAGTGAAAGGTGACCCTGCTGCTCGGTTGCTGGTACGCGTTCACCTTTCACATGCAATTTGATCATTCGGTGATTAAACAACGTACCCTGGCCGAATGTTCAGCTGCCCAGCGGAATATATATGGAAAGATTGCCTACCTCATGGCTGCGGGTACCTTTTAAAGAGGGGCTTTCGGTTTTTTGGGTATAGGCTACACGGAAACGGTGGAAAACAATGCCCACCCCATAGTCAATACGGGTGCTCCATGGCAGCAGGGTAGCTTTGTTAAAGGATTTCCGCAGCTCAAACCTGCTGTTGCGCCAGCTGAACAGCCCTCCTTCCAGTAGGGCGTTGTACCAGGTATATTCTACAGTGGGGCGCAGGAAGGCGTATACCTGGAATTTTTTTTCGCGCAGCGCGCTGCCCCGTTTAATACCAAAGTAGGGGTTCATATAACCGGTGCGCAGGGTAACATGCGCCGATCCTCCATCCAGCATGGTGCCGGCGCTGGCAGTGGCGCCGCCTATAAATTCCAGCGCCGGCCCTGGCTGCCAGATCATTTTTTCATAGGTGAAATTATAGTTCAGCAGCGGCGCGTTGGGCAGCTGGTTATCCCAGCCCATGGGGCGCTGGTAGCCGAGTATACTATGTATCCAGGTTTGGGTTTCTTTGGCCAGCGACCAGGGCCCCATTACTCCCATCACCAGCTCCGATTGCAGGCTGAACTTTTTTTCGGGGTTATAGGAGTCGAGCCCATGGCTCAGGTACAGTGCGCCGGAGTAAGAGTAATCGTCCGGCATATAGCTGGTTTCCTTGAGGTTACGCGGGGTAATCATTACCTGCATAATACTCCAGTGATAGGTGTTGATGGCGTTTTTACCGGCGCGTGGCAGTATTAGCTTATCTACAAACCGCGGCGGCTTTTTTTTCTGGTAAAAGTAGTCAATGCGGGTGCCGTTGGTGTAAGACTCATCTGTACCCTGCCCGCGGATGTTGAAGAAGTCATTGTCTTCATAAATGCGTACCAGGTGGTGAATTGTGTCGGCCGTGCTGATCACCTGGCTGCTGGCGCTGTTGACAAAGAACAGTAATGCAAGGCCTGTCAATAATGCTCTCATACTTCCTGTTTTGCGTTTCGGTTTAATCATGCATTACAGCAGTAGCAGCGGCAGGTAGGTAAACAGCATGGTAATGCCGGTAAATAAATGCGGCATTTTAACTACAGTAAACCAGTTGCAGGAAGTTGAAAGGAGTAACAGTCAGGCAGGTGAAAACAGAAAATCAATAACTATGCCGGGGACATTATGGCAGCAAATCCATCGAAAGTTGTCATGTGCAGCATAATTTTTCTTTATACCAGGTAACATCGCCGGCAAAATTGCCGTTATAAAACAGTTGTTCTTTTAACCGTTATTTTTACTTAATATGCAAATGTTAGTTTGTGAACCGCAACCGTGCAAGTTTTTGAAGTAGCATACATTTTTATTTTTTAACCATTAAACCCAGTTTAGCATGCAACCCAACACCCAAATCCAAAAACCCTTTTTTGCCCAATTCCTGGAAAGCCAGGCCCCGCAGCAGGAAAATGAGGGCCCTGTACAAACAGCGGAAAATAAAATGACGCTGAAATTCCCGTCTGATAATGACGAAGAGGATTTTTAAGCTGTGCTCACAGGCAACTTGTTTTTAACAGTTAACACTGCATTTTTTAACCATCTAAACCGTTAAGTATGCAACCTAACAACCAGGTGCAAAAGCCCTTCTTTGCCCAGTTCCTTGAAGCGCAAAACCAGCAACCCGGTTTTATACCCATTACCGGCAAGCTGGTAGACGGGCCGGGTGATGTTACCATGAAGTACCCTTCTGACAGCGACGAAGAAGGTGAGCTCTTCTAGCATTATACCATTTTTCATCATGCAAGCAATAGCACTGTGCTATTGCTTGTTTTTATTAC